>CAZZZH010000006.1:19249-42726 GCA_964658445.1 Ilyomonas sp. | reverse complement strand
CATCAACGGAAGTAAAACAAGGGCTATGTTCGAAAAATTTTTACTCTTATTCCTTTCTGCTTATACAATTTCAGCTAGCTATGCACAAACAACTTCTGAAAACCTGGTTCAGTATGTAAAACCCATAATCGGCACACAGCGAATGGGTCATACTTATCCAGGTGCAACTGTGCCATTCGGTATGGTGCAACTAAGTCCTGATACAGATACCATTCCTTATGAAATGAATGGGAAATACAACCCGGATGTTTATAAATATTGCGCCGGTTATCAGTATGATGATAAAACAATAGTTGGTTTCAGCCATACACATTTCAGTGGAACCGGGCATAGCGACTTGGGTGATTTTTTAATAATGCCAACAGTTGGCGAATTAAAGCTAAACCCCGGTACGGCAATCAATCCATCCAATGGCTTCCGGTCATCTTTTACTCATGCGAATGAAACCGCTGAGGCGGATTATTACAAAGTAAAATTAGACAGCTATAATATCCTTGCAGAACTGACGTCAACCACGCGCGTTGGCTTTCATCAATACACTTTTCCCAAAAGCGATAGTGCGCATATCATTCTTGATTTAATGTATGGCATCTATAACTATGATGATAAAAATGTTTGGACCTATCTGCATGTGGTGAATGATACATTGGTAGTCGGTTATCGTCAAACCAGTGGCTGGGCAAAAACGCGCACTTTATATTTTGCCATGACTTTTTCAAAACCATTCGATACTTATGGTAATAAAAATTTTTCTAAAAAAGAAGTCTATCATGGTTTCTGGGGTAAGTGGAACCAAAGCCATGATTTCCCCGAAGTAGCCGGTAAGCAAATACGCGCTTATTTCGATTTCAAAACGGAAGAAGGAGAGAAGATAAAAATAAAGTTCGCACTATCACCAGTCAGCACAGAGAATGCATTGGCTAACCTTCGCGCTGAAACACCAGATTGGAACTTCGATGCTGTAAAGCAAGCTGGTCAAGCCTTGTGGCAACATGAGCTCAACAAAATTACCATTACAACAAATAGCATAGCCGAAAAGCAAAACTTCTATACTTCTATGTATCATGCCTTTATTGGTACCACTATTTACATGGATAATGATAGTGCCTACAAAGGCTTGGATCAGAATGTTCATACCGCCAAAGGCTTTACTAACTACACAACATTTTCGTTGTGGGATACTTATCGTGCTTTGCATCCGTTATTCAATATTATCCAAGCAAAACGCAATAGTGATATGGTGCAAAGTATGCTTGCACATTACGACCAAAGTCCCGAACACATGCTGCCGGTTTGGGCAAACTCGGGGAACGAAAACTGGTGTATGACAGGCTATCATGCTGTGCCCGTGGTATGCGATGCTATTGTTAAAGGCAACGCACCATTTGACCAAAATAAAGCGCTTGATGCCTGTATTACTACATCAAACCATCGTACATATGAAGGTATTGGCTTTTATATAGACAGCGGTTACGTGCCGGAAGATAAAAGCAATTCTTCTGTATCCAAAACATTAGAATATGCGTTCGACGATTGGTGCATTGCGCAGGCTGCAAAAAAGTTAGGCAGAAATGATGTATATGAAACGTATACAAAACGCTCTGAAAATTATAAGAACGTATGGGATGCTTCCATTGGCTTTATGCGCCCTAAAATAAGCGATGGAACATTCAGGAAAGAGTTTGATCCATTACGTACAATTGATGAAGGTTTTATCGAGGGTAATGCTTGGAACTATAGCTTATACGTACCGCAGGCACCAGATACTTTAATCAACATGATGGGTGGAAAAAAGAAGTTTGTAAAGCATCTCGATTCTCTTTTCACCATGGAACTTCCTGACAAATATTTTGCAGAAACAGAAGACATTACGCGCGACGGAATTATTGGTAATTATGTGCATGGAAATGAGCCATCGCACCATGTTGCTTACTTATACAATTTTACAGATGAGCCTTGGAAAACACAGCAGCGTATTCGCCAGATATTGCCTATGCAATACAAGAACACGCCTGATGGCTTAGGCGGTAATGATGATGCGGGGCAAATGAGTGCCTGGTATATTTTCAGCACATTGGGATTTTATCCAATTGCGCCTGCATCTGATCAATATTGGTTGGGAAGCCCTGCCATTGATGCAGCTACATTACAGTTAGAAAATGGTAAAGTATTTACTGTAAAAGCAATAAATCAAAGCGATAAAAACATCTATGTACAAAAGGTTTTATTGAATGGAAAACTGCTTGAAAGAAAATACATAACTCACACTGAAATTATGAATGGTGGCGAGCTTGTTTTTTATATGAACAGTAGGCACGGGAAATAAGACTAACAAAAAATCATAAAGAAGGTTTGCAAAGATGATTAGAAATATATTTCAGAATCTTTGCAAACCTTCTTTATATAACGCCTTACCACTTCAATAAAACGCTATAAATTTTTTAGCTTCTCCCACATCTCTGGAATACGTTTTATCCAAACAATCTCTTTCATCTTTGTATCTGCAATATCTGCTGGTGTACCAAAATAAGTTTGGTTGCCTTGAAGCGAAGAAGGCACTCCGCTTTGTGCATACACAACTGTATTAGCACCAATCGTTAATGTTTTACTTACCCCTACTTGTCCCCAAAGTGTAACACCATCCTCTATATTCACTGCACCGGCAATGCCCACCTGTGCAGCAAACAAACAATTTTTACCAATGTTGCTATCGTGGCCAATGTGTACCATGTTGTCCATCTTCGTTCCTTTACCAATGCGCGTAGAAGCAGTAACACCTCTGTCAATGGTACAGCCTGCACCAATTTCTACATCGTCTTCTATCACCACATTTCCACAGCTTTGCATGCGTTTATACCATACCTCGCGGTTCTTTTTCGTGTTGTAATAAAAGGCATCACTGCCAATTACAGAGCCTGCCTGTATTACTACATTATTACCGATCTCAGTATAATCGTTAATGGTGACATTAGCATGAATAATACATCCTTTTCCAATGATTACTTCCTTGCCAATAAACACATTCGGCATAATGAAAGTGCCTTCACCTATGATAGCTGTATCACTAATATTTTTTATTGCCGGAGCAAAAGGTCTGAAGTGATTAACGATGGTTAAATAAGCTTCGAAAGGCTGCTCTAAAACAAGCAAAGTTTTGCCTTCGGGAAGTGTAACTTCTTTAGTGTTGATGATGATGTGTGAAGCTGCACTTTTCAAACAAGTATCGTAGTATTTCGGATGGTCAACGAACACTACATCACCAGGCTCAACTTTATGTATTTCATTAATGCCGGTGGCTTGTGCTGTTGCATCACCAACAACGTCTGCATGTATTAAATCAGCAAGCCATTGTATCGTTACCGGTGCAGGAAATTTCATGTGCTTTTATTTTGCTTACTTCAAAGATAGCAGCCCTTCAAGAGAAGAACCTTGCAAAAAATATTTTCTTGTGATGATGATAACATCTTTATGAGAGTAGTTCATTCATGATTATGGACAACAACCTGAAATCCTTTCTGGCAAAGCGTTTCAGGTCAAACAAAGGTTTGCATATCGATGAGTTGCCTCATGCACGATGAGTGCTTGTCATCGTAATGCACACTGCTTTGTTTGTTTTGTGTATAAAAAAGATGCAATTTTTTTTTGCATTGGTGAAAACTCTTTTTAATATTGTGATGGGAATTGCATTCCCGGTACTTACTAACCCATCTACATAGTAAATCCCGCAACGAAATGCGGGATTTTTTGTTTCATGAATCGTTATTTTATCATCTACAAACCATACTTGGTTTTATCTCAGTTCACATCGGAAAAAGAGCAGCAAAACCTGTCTCATTTTTTTTCTTTTCCAAAAGATATGTATGCTATTGGCAGACTTGATTATGACAGCGAAGGCTTATTGATTTTAACGAACGACAAAGCATTTAATCATCGTTTACTAAACCCCAAATTCGAACATGAAAGAGAGTATTGGGTGCAGGTCGACGGAGCGATAACAGATGATGCAATCGGGCAGTTGCAACAGGGTGTTGACATTACCATTGATGGTAAAATCTACCGGACCAAACGGTGCAAAGCAAAGCGGTTGCAGGAAGATATTATGGTGCCGGAACGAAACCCGCCGATACGCTTTCGTAAAGAAATTCCGACGCCATGGATTAGTATGATTTTGACAGAAGGAAAGAACCGGCAAGTCAGAAAAATGACGGCTAAAGTGGGTTACCCAACACTGCGTTTAATCAGGCACAGAATCGTCGATATTGAATTGGGTAACATGCAGCCTGGAGATGGGGTTGAGCTGAATAAAAAGACAATTTATGCAAAGCTTGGCTGGATGGAATAGATAGAATCAAAGAGGTTTAAGAATATTACTGTGCTATCTTTTCTTTATGAAGTTTTGTGTCTTTGCTGGCAACCTGCAAAGCCTCATCACGCTTCACTTTCTCCCAATACTTTTTCGCCACGAACAAAAATCCAAAGCTTTCGCCATGTTCTTTATTCAAATGTTTATGATGCATTTTATGCGCCCAGCGAATCACTTTTACATACCGCTTATTACTGTATGTAAACCACTTGAAACGCTGATGAATAATCACATCGTGAACTAAAAAATAAGCCAGCCCATACAATGCCAACCCAACGCCAATGCACACTACCCAATAAGCCTGATGCTGAGAACCAAGCATGATGCAAAGCCAGCTGGGAATGGCGAAGATGAAAAAGAACCAATCGTTCTTTTCGAAAAAACCAGGATATTTTTTATGATGGTCTTCGTGCAGATACCAGAGAAAACCATGCATCACATATCTATGGATGAGCCAGGTAGCCCCTTCCATAACGAAGAAGGTAAGAAGCACAACAAAGAGGTAGAAAAGCCAGATCATAGAAATACGCTTAGCAATAAAAAAAACAAAACCTGTATAATGAACAAATGTACTGCCAACTGGTTGTTTTTATCGAACGGCAGCAGCCGGAAAACTGTTAATAATGCGGCTGATATAAAAAACCAACAGGTATAGTTATACGAAGGAATTTCACCCTTATCAAGCCAATGCCAGTACCCCAGTTTTACGGCAACCGGCTCGATAATAAAATCAAACAAGGTGGCTAACAGAGCGCCATCGGTTATGAAGGAAAGAAACTGCAAAGCTGGCTTTACCTGTGCATTCATTGCGGCTAATCTCTTGTTCGACCAATTATACAGTTTGCTGGCAATAACACCTGCGCAATACATGATGATGAACCAGTTGATACCAATGAGTAATGGCACACCATATTGTTGTATTCCCAGTGTATTGCCATACTGATAATGACCGAACAGAATGCCCGAATTGACACCTATTAACTCAACTGTAAAACCAACAGTATAAGTGATGAGAATGTAAAGAAAGAAAGCTGCATTCTTTTGTCTTTGTGTAATGACAAGCAAGGCTGCCATAATCAACAAATTCAACGGTGTATTTTGTATAAACCAGTCTTTGTAAGGAGTAAATAAAATGCCGATAGCACCGCAAACATGAAAGAGCAATACAACAAACAAAGCTCCTCTCTGCAACGTTGAATTCTTAATGCGCATGTCTCCATTTTTGTTTGTCTTCCGCTACTATATTACTCATGATTTTTGCGCTTTGCAAACACAAGGGAATGCCACCTCCCGGATGAACGCTTCCACCTACAAAATACAGTCTTCGCAAGGCTTTGCTGAAGTTGGGGTGACGAAGAAAGGCAGCCATTTTACTGTTGGAACTAGTGCCATACAGGGATCCCATATACGATGATGTATTCTCTTCTATTATTACTGGGCTGAGGGTGTGTTCTGTCTCCATTAGCGGCTCAATGTCAGTGTGTAGCATGCGGTTTAATTTGCCAATAATTTTCTTCTTCAATTCACCCCGCCATTGCTCTGAGTACTGTCCCGTATTCGCTGGCGCATTCACCATTACAAACCAGTTTTCTTTGCCTAGTGGCGCTTGTATATCAGGCTCGCATTTGCTGGTGATATTGATATAAATCGTCGGATCGTCGTACAAAGTTTTGGTGTTGAAAATGGAATTAAATTCTTCCTTATAATTTTTACTGAAAAAGATATTATGCAACTCTAATTGCGGAAATATTTTTCCAATTCCCCAATAAAAGATATATGCGCTACTGCTGCGTTCCTGCTTAATTATTTGTTTCGCTTTTTTCTCATTTTTCAATAGGTGTTTATAAGTAAAGTAGACATCCATATTGCTCACAACAATATCAGCAAAATGGTTTTCATTATTTATTACTACACCTTTTACTTCTGCTCCCGAATTGATAATATTTTGCACCAGTGTATTGAAGTGAAAGACCACACCTTTTTTTAATGCAAGCTGATACAAAGCATTGGCAATACTGATCATGCCGCCTTTGGGGTAATACACGCCTTCATTGTATTCCAGATGTGGTATTACACTCAACATGCCAGGTGCTTTATAAGGATTGCTGCCATTGTAAGTAGCATAGCGGTTAAATAATTGCACCGTGCGGGCATCACTAAAGCTGCTTTTATTTATTGTATGAAAAGTGGAAAACAAATAGCGCGGAGCCGTATGCAGCAAAGCTTTGACGATAGGTGCTCTAAATAAAGTGCTATGTTTATGCAAAGAATAATTTAGAAAAATACTGCCGGTCGTCTTATATAATTTTTGGGAACGAGCGATGTATTTTTTTACTCCTGCTTCGTTCTCGCCAGCTTTTTCAGATAACTCGGCAGCTAAGCGATCTGCATTGGCGAAGCCGTTGATCACCAATCCATCTTCGTAAAAATATTTGCAGGCAATCGGCACCGTCTGGTACTGAAAATAATCTTCGATAGGTTCGTTTGCCAATGCAAACAACTCTTCTATGTTTTGTGGCTGCGTGAACAAACTGGGACCTCCATCAAAGCAATAACCTTTCTCTGTAAAAAAATTAATCTTGCCGCCTGCACGTTCATTTTTTTCAAACACCGTTACTGCAAACCCTTGCGCAGCCAGCCTTATAGCACTTGCAACTCCGGCAACACCGGCACCAATAATTATAGCTGTTTGGGAATGCGACATAACGTGCTAACAACTTCAAAGATAGCTTGTGTAAAAACGTGCAAGCGTATTGGATACTAATTGTTTTTAAAGCAGTAAACCGAGTCATCAATTTCTATTCATTTATCTTGCCATCATGGTCAGTAAACAAGTGGACTGTATAACCATTTCTTCGAGGCTGCTTTTGCTCCTTTTTATTTGCTGTTTCAGTAGAAGTACTCTATTTGCACAACTCTCTTACCAGTGGTTTAAAGGAGTTTGGATGCCATACAACATTAACCCAGACACGATAAAAGGAGAGCGCATCGAAAGTGCATTAGAGATAACCGATGTATCAGGTAATGTTTATTATTCTGTGCAAAAAATGCTTTGTACCGACGATACGCTTGCTCAAGTGAAACTCAATGGCAGCGGCACTTTTACCAATGGCGAGATGCATTATAAGAAAGATAGCGAAGTATACCGGAGAGAGCCGCAGGGCGCTGCAATCTGGAACAATTATTCGCTTTACAAAACCGACACCTGCTTCTTTTCCATTCGCGATCAGAAACTGATACTGCACCTGAAAGTGAAGTCTTTATTGAAAGAGGGTGTGAAAGAATTTGCCTATTATCGCGACCTTACTGCCATACCGTTTTCTTTGCGATGGCAGTTGCAAAGAAGATATGGCATACCGCAGTTGATAGGCGATACTGTGCCAGTGGTAAATAGCAATGCTGATATTATTGATTCTTCTTTTTCCGATATTTCGCTTCCGCCCGAAGTGGCGACACGAAAAAATACATTGGTAAAAACACTTGACGTTACTTCGCCCGATATGCAAATTATCTTGCTCGACGATGCAGAAATTGATGGCGATATCATTTCGCTTTATCATAATGGCGAGTTAGTGTTAGATCATAAAACATTAGGTAAAGAGGTAGTGAAATTTGCTTTAAAAGCAAATGAAGAACAGCCTCATCACGAGTTTATCCTCGTAGCTGAGAATTTAGGCAGCATACCACCAAACACAGCGCTGGTGCGCATCAGAGCGGGTGAAACCAAGTTTGAGTTTATCGTTCACTCTGATATGCACGAGAATGTAAAATTCATTATCAATTATGTTGGCGATAAAAAAATTGATGTCGTTACACCGCAATAGTTTTCCGGTGATATATAGGCTGATGCTACCTTTGCTGCCGTAAATTTATCTATGAATTATGCCATGTCTCTCGCCAGCGAGAACTATGCAGGTGTGCACCCTGCCATACTGCAAGCCATTATAAAAGCTAATGCCGGACACGTAAAATCTTATGGCGGCGATCCTTATTCAACAACGGCAATTGAACTTATCAAACAACATTTTGGGAAAGAAGCAGAAGTGCATTTTACTTTCAACGGAACCGGGGCAAACGTGTTTTCGTTAAGCACAATGACACGTTCGTTTCATGCTATACTTTGTTCTGATCTGGCACATGTGTATGAAAGCGAATCGACCGCTGTGGAAGCGTTTACTGGCTGCCGGTTGCTAAAAGTGGCTACCCAAAATGGTAAGATGTTGCCGCAAGCGTTAGAGCAGGTTATTGCACGTATTGGTGATTTGCATTACCCGCAGGCAAAGGTTCTTACACTAACACAGCCTACCGAATACGGCACTGTTTACACACCCGAAGAGATGTATTCTTTGGTAAGCATTTCCCGGAAAAACAATCTGTATGTGCATATAGATGGTGCACGCCTGTTCAATGCGGCTGCGGCTTTAGACACAACGTTGAAAGCTGTTACAGAAGGTGCAGATATTCTATCTTTTGGCGGCACAAAGGCTGGAATGATGTTTGGCGAAGCCGCTGTTTTTTTTAATAAAGAAGTATATCACGACAGTCAATATTTTTTAAAAAGAAGCATGCAACTCGCTTCTAAAATGCGGTTCATCAGTTGCCAGTACGAAGCTATGCTGACCCATGATCTATGGCGCGATATTGCACTGCATACAAACCATATGGCGCAGCTTTTAGCCAGCCGTATACAGTCGATAGAAGAAATAACCATTACGCAGCCGGTAGATACAAATGCCGTTTTTGCAACTTTACCCATAAGCTGGAATGAGCCACTGCAAAGCGTTTTGCCGTTTTATGTGTGGGACGAAACAATTAATGAAGTAAGATGGATGTGCTCGTTCGATTTGCAGCCGGAACACATTGAGCAATTTATTAACAAAGTAAAAGAGTTAAGCAACCAAAATTGATTTATAATTTCCATTTTATAGCTATTGTTGGATAAACCTGGAAAACGTTATCGCTGGTCAGCACATGATAGTTCATATTCACCTTGGTACCCATGCTGAAAGCGCCTTTGATCTTACACCAGAATTGCGGTTCAGCAAAAAAGTAAAATCGTTTGCCGTGCATCTCTTTTGTGTAGTCGTCGCCGTGGTTTTTATTTTCTGTCCAGATGGAAAAATCGCCCGATAATTCAGCTTTGTAATTCCACATTCCTTTCCACCAGTATAGCGTGTATAAAAAATCGTGGCTCGGCTTGCTGTAAGGAAGATACTTATAGTTTAGCACGCTACTCATATAAGCGGTTCCCCATTTAAAAGGATAGCTAATACCAAGCGAATATGTGTTGGTGATGTAATAACTGTACTGCTTCGGTTCCGTAACACCCAAGCCACCATTGTATTGAAGGTTGATATAAACTTTCGGTTGCCAGCATCGGAATGTTTGCGATACCTGTAAATAAAACTGGCTCATGTTGTTGTTCTGCCCGATAAAATCTGCCTGTGTTTTCAACAAAAAAGAACCGGGATGAACAAAGGAATGTCCGGAATCTTGTGCTTTAAAGTATTCGAAATAAAGTGAGGCAAAGTTCCTTGCTGTATGTTTTGGATCAAGTGTGTGCCGGGCATCATAGTGCAACTGAAGCGTTTGCGAAAAGCAAATATGACCGAGGGCGCAATAAAGAACAAGGTGTAACCATTTCATATATTTGAGTTTTGTGTCCGCAAGAGAGTTGCAAAAGCGACAAGTGTAAAATTGAAATTTCCGCTTATCGTTGTGCGGAAGCGGTGCGGAATTCTGTAGAATTCTACCGAAAATGATATGGAAATCTGAAGAAAAAGATAGAATGATAACTATGCAGAATACAACCGGCGAAGTTTTCATCAGTTTATTCAAGAATGCTTTTAAAAAATGTTTTGGTACTGATTTGTACACAACGCTAACCGAAACAGAATGCAAGCATTTTAGCAATGAGATATTGGATAAAACCGGTCTTGTGATTGGCGCAAAAAGTTTAAAGAATTATTCCTTTTATGTTCTCGGTCGTGACGAAGCCAAAACGGAAAAGCCATCTGTTGCCACGTTAGATACCCTGGCGAGATACGTGCTAAATGCACCTTACACAGATGAAATAAAGCGGAAAGAGAAGGAGCCGCATTATCCCTACTGGTTTCAGTTTCGCAACTCCTTTGCTACTCAACCAGTACCGGAGTCAAACACACCGGAAACGGCTATTCCACAAAAAAAAGAGCCGGCAAAAAGGAAGAAGAAGACAGTACTTTTTATAGCTGTTATTGTCATCCTTTTTCTTTTATCAGCCACTTATCTTCTTTCAGTAAAGAGTAATCAGACGTTCGCCGATAATTTTAATACAGTAAATGCTGACTCGATTAAAGCGAAGGGTTGGTTTGTAAAATCGGAAGACAAGTTATGGTGGAACAAACGGGATGCAATGCCATCTCATCTTACCTTATACACTTTGCCGGGAGACAATTGGGCAGATTCGACACATGAACCGGCTATCAAAAATTTGTTGCTTCGAAAGGTATCGTCCGATTGTTTTACAGCCGAAGTCCACCTAGATAATTTTGTGCCCATGCATCGGTGGCAACAAGCAGGAATCTTGTTACTGGAAGACACCAGTTTTTCCGGAAAAAGCCTCCGGCTTTCTTTAGCCTACAATGATTTTTTTGGCGGATACAATAAGCCAAAAGAAATTATTATACAAGCTATCGCTTCGAATGGAAACGATATGAACAACCCCGAAGAAATTATTCATCTTCCTGTCTTTAGTATTGAAACCGGGCAAGATTCGTTGGTAGCTACCAACCTTCAAAAATCAGCTCTGCGTATCGAGAAGAATGGAAACCTTTTCAGATTTCTTTTTGCAACAGGGCGGACCAATAATTTTGCTTTTAAAGAAGCGCTGAATAAAGAGCTGTCCTTTCATCCTAAGTACATTGGCATCTTTGCATTAGAAGGGTTTGTAGACGAAACTAACTACCTGCCTGTCCATTTCAAATATTTTAGCTTGCTAAACCATCCTTGCGAAAGATAAACTGTTATAACAATGTAGATTTTATTACATGACGATGTAATGAATTTACGATAAGTTTTAAAAATACTTTTTACATCGGCTTAACGAATCCTGCAAAGCTTTTATCGTATCTTACTGGTGTTTTATAAATAAAAAATGAACACACCATGCGATACAAATTAGCTATGCAATTCAGGTTTATTATCGCTGCTGCTTTCTTTGCTTTGGTATTCAGCCAATGTAGCCTGGCGCAAGCGAATCATGCAAAATATCCCGACCCGCAAAAGGCAGGCAAAAGCGAATACCCCGTTACGCATACGGATGCCGAATGGAAGGCGATGCTAACTCCCGAACAATATAATATTCTGCGCGAGCAGGGAACAGAGCGAGCTTTCACGGGTAAGTATGATCATTTTTATGAAGCCGGCACTTACTATTCTGCAGCCTCATTACAGCCGGTTTTTTCCAGTGATACAAAGTTTAATAGCGGAACCGGTTGGCCAAGTTTTTATGCGCCCATCAGCCAGGATGCGGTAAAGCTGGTAAAAGATGAAAGCTTTGGAGAAGTGCGTTGGGAGGTTGTAGACAGCAAAACAGGATCGCATTTAGGTCATGTGTTTGATGATGGTCCAGCGCCTACAGGCAAACGTTATTGCATGAACAGCGCAGCCCTGATCTTTGTGCCGAAAGGTGGAAAGCCGCCAGTGAGCGCGAAACAATAAAACAGTGTGTAAAATAAAACGCCGCTTCTTTTCTGAAGCGGCGTTTTATTTTATTTTAAATCCGGAAGCAATACCTGCTCGCCTTTTATCATAAAAGCCAAACGATAAAAATCTATATTTTCTGCTGTCCACGTATCCTGAACTTTCCATTCCCTGAAGGTGTCATTTGAGATAAGTAAACAATGATTTTTCTTTACATACTGGATCAGGAAAATATCAGCCGGCGTTTCACGCGGTGCTTCAAGATATTCAGCCATCTGCTTCAATTGCGGCAGTTTGTTTCCATCTGCCAGCCTGTGTTTCAAAGAAGCGTCAGCAATCACTGTTATATCTGTGAAGCCCTCCTGTTTCAAGTGCTCTACAACTTTAATAATATTTGCTATTAATGGCTTTGAATTGTTGTTGCCATGGCTGTTGTGCGCTATGTTGCTGCCATCGATAATCACACTTCTGTCTTTCATGCGGTTGATTTCGAAGAACTCACCGTCCATGTCGTAATGACCCCATTTTTTTGCCTGTGCATTATTGTGAAGAAAACCAATGATCGCTTCATCGCTCTGCAGCGAGGCAGTAAACCAGGAAGGCATTTGTCCGTTGTCAGGATACCTGTAATCATCCATCATGTTATTGAACAAATCCTTTAGTTTATTGATAGAAATTTTCTTGCCCTGTTCCACTTTCGAAAGCAAGGTCAGCAGCACTTTCTGGTCGTGAAAACAGTTATCGCAATGCAGGGCTTGCAGGTTCTCGAAATGGTTAAAATCTGCCAGGTCGCGAAGTCCTATTTCTCTTGCCTTTTTCAGCTCTTCAAACTTACGGAAGCCTTTCTGCATGGCTTCGCTATAATCGGCAAACGAAGGAAAGCCGTGCTCGCTGGCCACCTTGTATACAGCTGCATCTGTAAAGCCTTTGGTAATGGCTTTTCTAAAATGAGTATAGTCGGCAAAGCCGTTTTCCATAGCGTGGCTATACAACTCGTAAGGGTTTGAAAAATGCGGTAGCGAAGGCAATGTAGTTTCTGACTTCAGCAACGATTGATATTCTTCAAAACCACTGATAAAATGTGTACTTTTTATTTTGTCGAATGTCTCTTTGCAACTGATACCTGCCTCCTTCACCAACTTATAATCTTCATAAGCCTGGTATCCCGATTCGATGGCTTCGTAAAACAATGTCGCGTCTGGAAAGCCCTGCTGCTCTGCCTTGCTATAATCTTCCAGCGATTTAAAACCAAGCGTAGCATGACGGAATAAAACATGGTTGTGAAGAACACCAAAATACTCGGCTTGGTTTTGCTCATTCAGCAGAAGAAATACATCCATCAACTGGTGAAGCTTTGTATACTGGCAAAGCTCGTTTAGTGAGCTAAACTCTAAGCAGGTACTGGCTTTGATGGTACGTACCGGGAAGTAATGGCTAACATTTTTCATAATAAAAGTTTTAGTCGATTATTAAATGTTTGGTTTAAATAAAAATGCCCTTTTTGATTTGTATTCTTTATTATTTTGTTTGTAAAAAAATTTCTTGCCCATTAAAAACACTAATTTAAAAACAAAAACTTTCTCATGAAGCGCCCGCAAATATTTTAATCAGATTTTCATTTTTTCTCTTTCCTGCCTGTATTTCTTATTCGCCTCATGGGTTAAAAACTTTTGAATTTTTCCAGGTATTGCTCTGCTTTTCGTTAGCTGGTAATCAGTCGATCTGTAAGTATTTTTTAGTGCCTACAATGTCATCAATCTCGTCAGATTCTTTTCTGTTTTCTGCTGCTTCTTTTTTCGGTACTTCCAGCGCTATCACTGGCCAGCGTTGCTTGTAATACGCTTCAGTGTTTTTCAATGTTTGCAGTTTACTCCAGGTACTTTCTTTTACTACATCATATTGCTTATAATAATTCCACAATTGCCAAACCGGCACCTCGCCCAACCACGCATTCAACTTTACGGCATCGTTTTGCAAACGACTGCATAGCCTGAGTATTTCATTGTTATAAATAGATTCCTGCAATTGTGCAGCCGCTGGCAGGATGTTGTTTTTGAAGAAGGCAGTGCGGTCGGTTATATCATCGTTGAAGTAGCACATATCTATCCATTCATCTGTATATTGTGTAAACAAAGCGCCAGCTTGTTGCAGTTGTTTATGTACTGTTTTCAGCTCGGAAGAAGTTAGTGCATTGATGTTGGGCAACGTAAAACAGTGATGAAGAAAAAGGGCATCTGCATTAGCTGCGTCCTGCTTTGGAAGATGGCAACACTCATTCATAAACTCAGCGCCTGCTACAAAAATTTCTGGTTCTTCGTCTTCTTTTAAGTCTGGAAGCAGCCGCTGTAGCAAGTTGCTGGCCGTCACATAAGATTTTGGATCTTCGGGGTCGGGATCGATAGAATAAGCTTTTAGCAAACCTTCTTCTGCCAGTTCTTTCAAAGCAGCAAAGCCGGCTTTATACATGTACTCTTCATAATCTTCAAGCGACTCCATCCATAAGTCGCCAACCATTTTCTCTATCTTTTTTATAGCAGCAATATGACCACCTCCTTTATACTTAACCTTGGCAGACTCTTTAAGCAATTGTCTCGCTTTTTGAAGTGTCTCCAGCTTTTCAGGGTTCTCTTTATGGGTCGATTCTAACATGGATAGCTGCTTCATTACCGGCAAGTCTGCCATGCACTCTTTGAAGAAGATTTCAAAGCCGGTACTGCCGGCTGTATATACTTCCTGGCTTAGCAAGTAGCCCGCTTTTAGCGTAATAGCTTCCATGCGTTTATCTAAGCGCGAATCTGTTGTATTGAATACAATAGCTTTCATCAATAGTGCTTTGGTAAATCAAAACACTAATTTAGAAATGCTGTCTGTAAAAACGAAAAGGCGATATGGATTTTAATCAAATTTTCATCTCGCATGGGATGGCTTATTAGATATTGACAGCCTATATTGAGGAATGTAAAAAAGCTTTACAACTTCTGGTTATTCTTATAGTTTATCAGTTGGAATATTTCTCAAAAGAGGGAAGAATTAGTCTGATACAAGATATATTTTATGGCTATCGAAATAAGCTTGGACTAACCTTATGAAGCAGTTCGTGAGATTATTGGCAAATGTTTGAGCGACTTTATTTTTTATTTGGCAAGCTATCTTCTTCTTTTATCACTCAGCTTACATTACTCGACATTCCGGTTAGGAATTTCAACATAAAAACCAGTGCCGACACCGAATTCAGATTTGATTGTAATTTCGCCACCCATACGGTTTATAGCTTCTTTCACAATGTATAAACCAATGCCTAAACCAGTAGCATTCTTGGTACTTCGGAAAAACATTTTGAAGATGCTTTCCAAGCTTTGCTGTTGAATGCCGATACCGTTGTCTTCTACACTAATGCTGGCTTGCTCTTTTGTAACAGTTATTGAAATATTGATGGAAGGGTGCGGCTCATTTGGCTTCTGGTACTTTACCGCGTTTGACAGTAAATTATTTAAAATAACTGATAGGCGAAAAGCATCGTTCTTGAATGCTACGGGCTGCACTATATTCTGCCTGAAAACGATCTTTGTATTTTGCATGCTGCACAGGTCTATGGCTTCCTGCACTTGCTGTGCAAAATCTATGTAAGTGTACTCATCATCCAGCCGCACACTTTTGTAATACTCAACAATCTTCAAAATATAATCATCCATCTTTTCAGCACAGTTCTCTATCAGGTTAAAGTAGTTGACTACTTCATCGTCAAGCGGGTCTAATTTGGCTAAATTGATAATACTGACAATAGAAGCCAGCGGTGAACGAAGATCGTGCGATGTGCTATAGATAAGGCGATTCAGCTCGTGGTTGGCAGTTTCCAGTTCTTCCATTTTTTGTTGCAGCTGAATGCGGATAGTATATATTTCGTGCGCATTACGAATGGCATTGTGCATCTCGAATTCGTTCCAGGGCTTTGTAATGAAACGGAATATCTCGCCTTTGTTTATTGCATCTACAATTTCTTTTACGTCTGTATATCCGGTAAGTAAAATGCGGACAGCGTTCGGGTAAGTCTTTCTGATCGATTGAAAAAATTCTACACCTGTCACACCAGGCATACGCTGGTCGGCAATGATAATGTGGAAAGCTTCCTGTAACAGCAGGTTTGCAGCTTCTTTGGCTGAGATGGCGGTAGCAATATCATAACTTCTTCTAAAGCTGGCTTTGAAGGCAGTAAGGTTCTTCGCTTCGTCATCAACATATAAAATCTTAATTCGTTCTTCCTGCATGTTTTACTTGTTTATGAATGTGCTTCTTCCTCTGCTAATGCAGCAACTGCTTTAAGCCGGTAAGGAATGTCTATAATAAACGTTGCACCTTCGCCCGGCAAAGACTTAACGTGGATTTTGCCATGATGTTTTTCAATAATTTTAAAAACAATTGACATACCTAAACCAGTTCCTTCGCCAACATCTTTGGTAGTAAAGAACGGGTCGAAAATTTTTCGCTTCACTTCATCAGACATACCAATACCGGTATCGCTGATTGTGATTCGCAAACATTCCCGCACTTCTGTTGCACTGATGTCAATGTACTCTTCCTCGTTCAAAACGGGTTTGGCTTTGATGGCTTGAATACAGTTGGTGAGGATATTCATAAATACCTGATTCAGCTTGCCGGGATAGCATTCTATTTCCGCACGCGCTTCAAAATGTTTTCTTATTTTAAGATAGGGGGGTGTTGTGTTACGAAGCAGAACCAGCGTACTGTTTATGTTATCATACACATTCACTTCTTTCATTTCGCTTTCATCCAACCGGCTGAAATTGCGTAGTCCGCGTACAATCTCTGCAGTACGTTCAGCGCCTTCTTCTATTCCACCAATAAGGCTTTCAATCTCTTCTTTCAGGAAGTCAGGATCAAGTTTATTTTCTAACGTTTTAATGTGTTGCAACATACCCGGCTGCTCTTCTTTACCAATACCGTGCAGTTTTTGGTATTCCGAAATTAGTTCAAACAAATCCTGAACATCCATTTGCAAAGGGTTCACGTTGCTTTTTACAAAATTGATCGGGTTGTTTATCTCATGAGCAATGCCAGCGGTAAGCTGACCCAAGGATGCCATCTTCTCTGATTCTACAAGTTGAATTTGTGCATCGGTAAGATTTTTTAGCGTTGTCTGTAAGTTGTTGTTGGTTTCCTTCAGCTCAAAAGTTCGCTCTTCAATCTTCATTTCAAGCAGCGAATTCTGTTCTCTGATAAGCTGTTCGTTTTGTTTTAGCATTAGTAGCGCCTGCGCCTGCGAATCATCTTTTTCGCGGCGTAAAACACTTATTTTATTTGCCAATGCAAAAGATAGCAAGATCGTTTCTATGGCTGAGCCAAAATAGATAATAGAAGCGCTGATATTGTTGTAAGGAATAACATTTAAATTTCGTAACGCAGTAAAGATAACCGCCATGAATAACGATGACCAAGCAATCAGGTAAAGATAAGCAGGTGTAAAACCTTTTTTTGCCACGGCAATTGAAGACAGTAACACCAGTATGCAGGAAAGAATACCGCTGTAATTTAAAATATTATAACTCAGATTGCTAAAGCCAAGCAGATTCAGGATGATGCTGATAAAAAATACAATTATGATGGCATTAAATATCCATCGCGCTTTCGGCAGGAACTGTTTTATCTGAAGAAAGTTATACGAATACCAGGTAGCCATTACGAAACTAAGACCAGACGTAACCACCACTGCATACTTGTTTAGCGAAAGCTGGGTTGGCCATAAATATTTGTAAGAATAGCCGGCAAACGTAAGCTGGGCAAGCAGCAGAGAGAATGTGTAGATGGAATAAATCAGGTAGTTTTTATCCCGAACTGAAAAGAACAAAAAGAGATTGTAAAGCAACATGGTTCCGATGATGCCGCAATAAAAAGCTACTATGATTGTGATCCTCATGTCAGAGAGCACAAGCGAATCTTTATTGCTGAAATAGGCCGGCAACATTATCGGGTGAATGCTTTCGACTTCCATCATAAACCGGCTTGATGTATGAACCGGAACCCTAAGTTGAAAAACGAAATTGGGGGAAAGGTTATCTGTTTTACTTAGCGGCAGGGCATTGCCCTGCATGTCTATTTTTTTTAAGCTGTCTTTGGTTATTCGGTACAAGCTTATTTTAGAAAGGTTGGTGTATTTCAGGTCAAGATAATAGTTAGAATCTTTGGTTTGGTTATTCAGCTCAAACTGAATCCATACTTTCTTAACACTGATATCGAATACCGGTATTTGGTTACTGGCTTTTATAAAAGGATATTTTACAATCTGCGAAGCCGGTATGTTTTTAAAAGTATCTACTAAATAAAAATAATTATTTGATAAAGGCACTTCCGATGACGTATCTGATAACAGTATAGAGTTCTGCGCCCGAGTATCGGCTGCGAGCAAAAGCAGAATGGCTAATACAAAAAATTTTGTTTGTTTCATTTTTGGTAATCTGTAAAATTATAAAAACAGCCGGCTAATTATGTCATCTGTTTATGCGTTTGCTTCGTGCTCGCATTGACTACATAAGCAATTATATTCCAAGCAGGATGTTGTTATTTGTAACCAGTACAAGCGCAATTTTTTATAATATAAATGGTATCAGTTTTTTTGTTTTTTTCGAATACTGTAAATATTGATTTCCAAAATGAGATAACATCTCTTTCTCTTCCAGTTGAATTCTGATGATGTAGCAAATAGTCATGGCGGTTATCGCTATTGCATAGCCAATAAGTGTATCTAAAACCAATGCGCCACTGGTAATAGCCAGAAACGCACCGCTATAGCTAGGATGTCTTATCAGTTTGTAAGGACCTGTGGTAATTAATTTATGTTCTTTCTGTATCTGAACAGTAGGTGTAAAATAAATACCCAGCGAACGAACAGACCATGCCCTGAGCAAGATGCCTGAGAAGATGAAAAAGATGCCGATGAGCGTAAGTAAAGTAAACGAGTTTTTGTCGACATTGCTGTATGCCCAGATGGTTATGGGAACCATGACACTAACAAAAGACATTATGATTATGATGAGTACTGACCATTTATCGCTCGATTTTTTTTCCTGTGTTTCTGCCATTGAAAATACGGGCTGGGTAAGCCATATAAGTATACTGCCCGCAATGATTATTAAAATCTTGTAGTTGAGAATAAGACGGGGCTGCAAAACAAGTGGCAGTATGATGAGTGCTACATTGATAAGTATTGAAACAATTAATTTCCTGTTCATTGCCCTGCTCTGTTTATTAGTTTAAATTCATCTTTAATAGCAGAAGTAAGTTGCAGATCGTAATGTACGTTCACGTATAAATTCTTGAATGGCGACTTCTCCATTTTTATGCAGCGTGGATTTTGCCGTAAAAAAAATATTTTATCTCTTTCCCTTACGTGCGCTTTTTCTAACGTGACCGTATCTTTTAAAATGCATGCCGAGGCTAATAAATCAATCTTTGGATAATAGAAAGTCCCATTGTTTCCTACTTCCACCAAAAGTTCGCTGCCTAACCATTCATTAAACCTAACCGTAGCCGGCGAGCAAAGTGAAAACATAGAAGTGATGCCAATCTGTTCGGATATAACACCACTGCAACGTGTGGGGAAAAGGCTACCGATTCCTAAACCCGCTACCTCTTTCGAATTCCATAAGCCAGATAGTTCTGCGGTGCCATGCTGGGCATATCGTTTTACCACATCATGTATCTTTCTGTCCATCTCGCCTGTAGCTTCTTCTATAGGTAAAGGCGTGATTCCATCGGCTGCCTGCACTCTTGCACCACCATACATTTTACTGCCATCAAGAGACTCCACAACAATCACAAAAATGGCTGGATTATAAACCCAGGTGTCTGTATTCGTAGTTATGTTTTCAATGCCATAAATAGCTAAAACCCGCCGGTGCCCTTCAATAAATTTACGACACGTCTGAAGGTCATCCGTTGCCCTGAATGCTCTTATACGAATGTCAGTACTATCTTCCATTTATCAGCAGTAGTGCCCATTAAAATAAGATGAAAAAAGGAATAAATTTAGCTTAAAATTAGTAGTTGAGGTCATTCGGATATCAAAATGATTTTTTTACTGATTAAGTTTGTAATGCATTCTTACATCCATAGTTTGCAATAATAGCTGATAAGGATAAATCAAAAACAATTTACAACAACAATCTTGTCAGGTTAATAGAAATTTAATTCCTAACAACAATTATAACCAATCCAAATTATCATGGTAAACGTACTGTACGTTGATGACGAAAGGCATAACCTTACCGCTTTCAAAGCCGCCTTTAGAAGGGACTTCAATATCTTCATTGCCGAGAGTGCCGAAGAGGGTATTCGCATTTTGCAACAAAATCTTATTCATGTTATTCTTAGTGATCAGCGCATGCCCAAGATGACTGGAATTGAGTTTTTTGAATCTATTCTTCCCATCTTTCCCGATCCTATTCGCATACTCATCACCGGTTATACCGATATCAATGCAGTGATAGATGCCATTAACCGCGGTCAGGTCTATAAGTATCTTACTAAACCCTGGCACGAGCAGGAAATAAAAATATTTATAGATAAAGCTTACGAAGTGTATTCGCTTCGCAAAGAAAATGTAGAGCTTACTACCAAGCTCATCAATGCCAATCAAAAGCTGGAGTTTTTGGCCAGACAAGCTTTATTGTCATAAACATTGTCATCGCAACATCAAACTTTGTAGTGTTGTCAGGTCATTTCAGCGCATCCATTGCTTTGGAATTATCTTTGCCATTCATCAAGCATTACTTAAAATATTTGTTATGGCATTAGAATTCACCGACTCCAACTTCCAGACCGACGTGCTGGACAGTGATAAATTAACCATCGTAGATTTCTGGGCAGAATGGTGCGGACCCTGCCGCGCTATCGGACCTGTTATTGAAGAGCTTTCTAAAGAATATGCAGGCCGGGTAAACGTAGGCAAAGTAAACGTAGATAATAACCCTGATGTTAGCGTGAAATTCGGTATCACTTCTATACCGGCTATCCTTTTTATCAAAGGTGGTCAGGTTGTAGACAAACAAATTGGCGCTGTACCCAAATCAGTTTTAGATAAAAAGATTGCAGCCAACCTGTAAGTTTTATCTGTAAATAAATTTAAAGACCTCTTGCTGTTTGCAAGAGGTCTTTTTTGTTTGGATAGGATATCGGGTTGACTATAAGTTTTCACTTTATGACTTACTGAATCTTTTCTCGACTGCTGTACTGGTAAACAGTTTCAGTGTCGTGTAAATTAAATACATCATTACACCAAATACAAACGTAAAAGCCCAGAGCTGCAGGTTGTAATGCGGGTGTACAATACTACCTGCTGAAGCATGCAGCAAAGCCTTGGGCTGCATAAAAATATCCCAGCTATTAAAGCGCCAATACCTGCCCACATACACACCGTAACTGCATAAAACAAGGAACAAAGCACACAACATTTTCACTCTTTTTCGTGCTTTAGAAAGTACTAAAAAGCGCTCCACATACAGTAGCGAAACCATGCCTGCAATCAGTCCATTCCAGGCACCGGAAATAACCAGTATGAGATCGAACCAAACCGGCGCTTCAGCTCTTTCTTCAAAATGGAAAACATCAGTGATTAGATAAGGCGCATTTGGGAAAAATAAGAGCCATCCACACAACAATCCTAAGTTTATAGTTCCCTTTTTATCATTGTTTAGCCTGCGTGCAAACAGGTAGGGAACCGCAGCCAGGAACAGATTCCACGGATAAAAAAGATACAAATAGCTGCCTGTATAAATCAGGCGCATAAGCACCATCAACAATGTGAAGCCAAAAGAAAGTAATAATGTTTTTTCTAAACGTGTAAGCTTGGAAAGCATAGCAATATGATTTTGGGTAAAAAAATAATACTACCAATGATGGCGCTGATAATTGATGTCCATAGCACTGCACCCGCCGCCACATCTTTAATAATTTTGATAGCAGGATGATAGCCGGGATGATGTAAATCGCACAGCTTTTCGATTGCGCTGTTCAGCATCTCCAGTGAAAGCACTGCAGCTATGCATAACAGTACGGCAATCCATTGCTGACCATTTATCTGCAATGCTATGCTGCAAGCAACTGCCAGCACTGCAATGGCAAGTTGTATTTTGCCATTGCGTTCCTTTTTTATAAACAGAAATAAACCATAGAAAGCAAAACCAAAAGCCTGCGTGAGAAGCTGTTGCTTTCTGCTCGCGGCTTCTTTCTTTTTGTGTATCTGTCTTCCTTGTAAGATTGTGTTTATCATTATTCAATTTTTAAAAAGAAAGGGTTTTAGGCTAATTCATTTTGTGAGGTTGCGAAGCTGAGCGCATTGCCGTAAACAACATGATTCTTTCTGCTGTTAGCGGCATTGCTTTATTGTCAAGCGCCAGCTTTCTCAATGTTCTCAGGTATTTATATTTCATCTTTCTGAGGTAGCTGCGAAATGTGTTGCCGCCGGCGATGAACACCTTTTTATGCGCCATCCAAATCACGATGGCAGTTGAAAAATAGAAGAAGAGATAAAAGTTGTTCATCAGCCATTTCCATACATCGCTTTTTGCATCGTACATTATCTTCATCCGCTCTGTCTGAAAGGAAATATGATAAGCTTCATCCACCAGAATATCGTGGCAGATTTCTTTTAGCAAAGCGCACTGCGTAGCATCTTTTAATGCTTGGTAATAAACCTGCGCAGCACTCTCTACCGTAATCACGGTTAATGTCCACAACTCCATACTTGTGTTGAAGTATCTTATCTTTCTGAACAGGGTATCGCCCCAGTTTTTCTTTATCCTTTTTTCGCCGACTACATCTAAATATCGGCCGAGGTTCTCGCCGTGTTTTTGTTCTTCTTTTATAAACAGGATAACGGCATCTGTATAGTCTGGCTCTTGAATGCTATGCGCATATTTAGTGGCTGCGCAAAGAAGGTGGCTGCCATCGGAAGTCTCACCTAACTGCCACGCCTGAAGCGAATGAATGACTTGCTGTTTTTCTGCTTCTGTAATGGTGGTTGGCTGATTCCAGTTGATGCGATGCTCTCTTGCATTTGTCATAAAATATTCAATCCATTTTTGGCTTGTGTTCATAAAAAGTGGTTTTAAATTGATGATGAAAGTTGTGTGTCGTTTGGTTGAAGAGAAGTGCCGTACCAATTGATTTTGCGACTGGCATACATGGCTATAGCAAGTACAACAAACAAAGCAATACTGCCTGCTAACAAAGCTGTGTCTTCAAGGCTGATAAGTGTATAAATGAAGCCATATAAACCTACAAGAACAGCGAAGAAAATGCCCGCCGTTTTCCAATTTCTGAAATGACTTTTTGTGTATAGCGTAATGAGTATAACTGTTGCTGTTGCGGCGATAATATACGCCCAATTAAATGGAATGTATTCGCTGATGGAAATGAG
>CAZZZH010000006.1:14862-19239 GCA_964658445.1 Ilyomonas sp. | reverse complement strand
ATATTGTACCGGATGCACCGGATTTTTTTGCACCATTTCAACAATAAAAAACAGCGCAAACGTGAGCCCGATGACGAGGATAGCATACTTAATGCTGCGCATCGACTTTGCATATTGGTCAACCGGTTGAATAAGACTAACGCCGAAAGCTAAATCATCATAATTTTTTATAGCATCGCCTTGCAACGTTGTAGTGAAAGGAAGATTAGCATTACTGAAATTCCATTTAGCGGGAAAGCTGCTGTCAGCAAGCACTTCGTTTTCATCCCTTACCGGAATTACATTGCCATCAAAAGAAGGATGCGGCCAAGTAGAGGTAAGCTCGAAGCTACTGTTGCCGCTCATGGGCTTAAAATGCAACTGGCTGCTGCCTTTCAGTGATAATGACAAGTTAAAGGGAATGGATGTAGCAAGCTGCTCAGGTGCAATAAGTGCCGGGGCCGACAATCCATTACTATCCATATCAACTGGAAGCCCGGGCGACAATGTAATGTCATTACTGCCTAAGTGAACCGTTACTTTTTTCTCAATGCCTTTGAAGTCGCTGATGCCGGTGCAAACTTTGGATTGAGAAAGTATAAGCTGATCGGTTCTTATGTTTTGCGGCAGCAGTAAATGGAACTCGCCATTTATATTAAGCTGGCTGCGATACAGCAATACGTCATAATTAGAGCGATGTCTTTCCTCTGGTTCTATGTCGCCTTTTACCGATACCTGCTCAGGCAAAACAATAAGTTGCTTTACAATTTCTTTATTGTCTGCAGCCGTATCGCCCGTTTTGTAAGGAATGACTAAGTAAAGCGGCGTTACTGTTTGCGAAGCAGCCCACTTACTGCTTACTTCAGTAATGATTTGTTCCTGTCGTTCTTTTCGCTCGCTTATCAGGCTTTGAATATAACTGACAGGAATCAACATCAGCAGAATCAGTACGCCCGTGATTCCGGCTTTGATAAGATTGCGGTTTATTGGTTTTTGATCCGGATAAGGAGTAGCTTGGGATGCAGATGCAGACTGTGTTGTAAAAGAATTGTCTTGTTCCATATTTGTTGTGTTTAATTGATGTTGAAGTAAAGAAGCATTATCGGAGAAATAAGAAAGTGCAGGTTGATAGATGATAAGAATGGCAACGCATGAGGCAAGGAAAAGAGCACCTGTTACAAGTACACCAAATTGTAAAGCTTCTTGAATGGTGCCGCTAACGAGTAAGGAAAACAGAGCCGCAAGCATGCCGTAAGCCGCAGTAATAAATAAGCAGGATAAGCACAACTGGGTTACTTTTCTGTGTAAAGAAGTCAACTGCTTTTTTAGATATTCAACGCGATACCAAAGAATTAATAAAGCAGGCAGGCTGCCGATAGCCGTTATGATAAAAAAAGGAACTGTAAAAAGAATCTCCGCTGAAAAAAAAGTATCAGTCCACGCCTGATAGATACCTACGCCAATTGTTAGGTTTATTGCTGTCCAGAACCACAGCCGTGTAGCGATGTGAGAATGATTGCCTGATGTACTGCTCATTTTTAAAAGTGCTTTGTATTTCAAAGTAAAACACAAAAAAATTTTATCCGATTGACCTGATCATTTTTTCTAAAGCATCCAGGTGTTCCTTAAATGCTTTCTCGCCTGCCTTTGTTACCGAATACACTGTGTTGGTTTTTCTGCCAATGAATCCTTTGTTCATCTTTATATAGCCGTTGTCTTCCAGGGTTTTTAAATGACTGGCCAGGTTGCCGTCTGTTATTGCCATCAGTTCTTTCAATGCATTATAATTCACACTGTCGTTTACCATCAATGCGCTCATAATGCCCAGCCTCACACGGCTGTCAAACACTTTATTTAATTTCTCGATGGGGTTGTTCATTTCTTTACTTTAAGTCGTCGCTTCGCTCATATCTCCACCACATTATTGCACCGTACAAAATATGCAGTACACCAAAACCAATCGCCCAAAACCAAAGCCCATTGCCAATGAACCATAAACTAATCAATCCAAGTGCAATTTCAGCGTAACCCAGATAGCGAATCTCCGGTAGCGTATAGCGGCTTGCGTTCAGCAAACTTAAGCCGTAAAACAAAAGACAGCCTGGCGCAATGAAACCGTAGTTTCCACTATCAATTAATTTTAAAAGGTAAATGCCACCGGCCATCATTGGTACTGCTATATTGATAAGAAGTCTTTGCGCCTGCGTGCCCCAAACCGGTGTGCCTGTTTTACGGCTGCGCAGGTAGGTAAACAGGAAGCCAAACAGCAAGGCAGTAACTAATACGCCTGCTGCTATCTGAAACAGTGCATTACCCATATATTGTTGTAAAGTAACACTTGTGCCAACCGTGCCTGAATGCATAGGAATCTTATAATCTCTGTTACCGCTACTGCGTTGTAAAACAGTATAGCCGAGCCAGGCGCCGCCTAGTGCGCACATGCCAGCTGCCACGCCGCTTAGCCCGCTGAGACTAATGAAGCGACTGCTTCTTTCCATCATTTGCCTTATATCTTTCAGCGTGTCGTGCGGCTGTATTTGGTCGTTCATAAAAGCACTTTGAAATACAAAGTAAAAGCATATTTTTATTACTACGCAAATTTTTTTGTATAATCGGATAATAAAAGATAAAGCGTCTGGTTACTCATGACTAACTAAATCTTTATTTTCGTGCTGTTGCCCACTTGGCTGATTGCTTACAAACAACTCACTACATGACATTAGCAGAAACAACTGCAGCTTTTCAAAAAGGTACTTCACTTATCCGCGATGTTCGTGCTTTGGTAGCTTCCTATCCTTGCGTGCCCATTACAGTA
Organism: Ilyomonas sp.; assembly: GCA_964658445.1. Classification (GTDB taxonomy): domain Bacteria; phylum Bacteroidota; class Bacteroidia; order Chitinophagales; family Chitinophagaceae; genus Ilyomonas. Next base: position 16,445 of record CAZZZH010000006.1, on the reverse strand, counting down.
GACTGCGTAATTTTTGGTTTTGATGAAAACGAACTGAAGGTACTGCTCATCCGGAGCGATCTTGAGATGTATAAAGATAAATGGAGCCTGCTCGGCGATTTTGCCACAGATAATGAAGAATTGACCGACGCTGCCTACCGTGTTTTAAAACAACGTACCGGTATGGATGATGTGTATCTTGAAGAAGTAAGAACGTTCAGTCACCCGGACCGACATCCGGGCGGTCGCGTGCTTACCGTAGCTTACTGCTCCTTACTGAATATTAAGGACCATCAATTGATAAAAATGGATAACGAGCTGCACTGGCACAATGTGCAAGGTTTACAGAATATGGCTTTCGATCATAGCCTCATTATTCATGAGTGCTACGAGTGGTTGCAGAAACGCATTCAGGAGCATCCGCTGGGCTTTAATTTATTGCCTGATAAGTTTTCCCTCCGCCAGCTTCAGCATCTGTATGAAGCGATTTTAAATACGAAAATGGACCGCAGAAATTTCAGGAAAAAGTTCTTCAACATGGATTTTTTGATTGATACCGGCGAATATGAGAATGATGTATCTCATCGGCCGGGAAGGTTGTATGAATTCAACTTTAAGAAGTATGAAGAGAATAAAAAGAATTGGATTGGAATTGACTTCTGATGGGGATGGACGCGGATTTTAGGCAAGTACTTCAGGTTAATTGAATTAGATGAGTGATTCAACTCTTTGTGTTTTGTAATTGGTATTTCACTCGCTCAATTGTCTCATTGATAACAAAGCGTTGAAGAGTGCGACGCAACGATGCCTAATGGAAGTTACTAGCTTCTGGTTCATAAAGGCTGTTCCTGTATTTGTATTTTTTCTTTTAGTAAAATCAGTTCAGATCCATCCTATCTTATCTGTTAATTAAATCCATGCTATCAGCGTTATGTTTTGTGTGAAAAACATTTCCTAAAAACTCCGCTACTTATAATTTATTCACAAATAAGCCGTTGATGTACCGTTACCAATTACTTTAGCGCAAACCTCACTTGCATGGGAATCTTATTACAGGTGGCCGACAGCACCGTTACAACGCTTACACCTTCTTCCGAAACGCTTGGCAGTTTGCTTAACAAAGGCGGATGGATTATGTACCCGCTGTACCTGTTGTTTGCTGCTTCTATCTTCGTCTTTTTTGAACGGCTGATCGCCATTCGCAAAGCGGCTAAGATTGAAGCCAACTTCATGAACATTGTGCGCGATAATATCTTAACAGGCAATTTAAGTGCGGCGCGAAACATTGCCCGCAACACAGACAACCCTGTTGCGCGCATGATAGACAAAGGCTTGCAGCGTGTGGGCAAACCCATTGAAAACATTGAAAAAAGTATGGAAAATGTTGGCAAATTAGAGATGTATAAAATGGAGCGTAATCTTTCTGTTTTATCTCTCATTGCTGGCATTGCGCCGATGTTTGGCTTCCTGGGAACGATTGTAGGAATGTTGCAATTGTTCTCTGCCATTGCTTCGAAGGGCGAACTGCAATTGGGCGAAATTGCGGGTGGCATTTATACAAAAATGATTACCTCTGCTACGGGTCTGATTGTGGGTTTGCTGGC
>CAZZZH010000006.1:0-14852 GCA_964658445.1 Ilyomonas sp. | reverse complement strand
TTAACGGCGCAAATAGATAAAACCGCCAACAAAATGGAAGCTGCCAGCGCTGAGTTTCTAGATGTGTTGCAGGAACCGACGAGGTAATTATTGGTAATTGTAAATGGTCAATTGTTAATTGATATGCAAGCGATAAAAGTTCTATTAACCATCCGCTAAAACATGAACATCCGCAAAAGAAATAGAACACACGGCGAAATACATGCAGGTACATTGAATGATCTGCTGTTCATCCTGCTGTTCTTTTTCCTGATTGTTTCTACACTTGCCAATCCGAATGTGGTGAAGGTGAATAACCCGAAAGGCAGCAAAGACACTAAAGCCAAGCAGAACATTGTAATCTCAATTAATAAAGAACAAAAAATTTATCTCGGTCAGCGCCAGATAGACATTAGTGAAGTGGATAGTTTGCTGAAAGAAGAAGTTGCTAAAACCCGAAATACTATCGACACGCCTTCTGTGGTTATTAATGCCGATACATCTGCTTTCTACGGAGAGGTTTTTCATATTATGCAAAGTGCAAAGCGGGCAGGAGCAAGGGTTGTAGCTAATGTAAAGTAAATAGCTGATGGCCGATTGTTATTCTTTGATTGACGATTGCTGCTACTAAAATTTTTTCGCTTTTATCATGCGGTCTTTGCCTTGCATATCTTTCCTTAGTTCAATGTTTCTATATCCTTTTTTCAATAACAGTTCAACAACTTCATTACCGAAAACTTCATTGATTTCAAAGAAGAGTTTGCCTTTATGGGTTAAGTGTTGTAAGCCAAAAGTGCTGATCGCATCGTAGAAAAGTAAAGGGTTGTCATCAGGAACAAACAAGGCAAGATGCGGCTCGTACCTTATTACATTATCGTTCATATCCAGCGCCTCGCCCTGCGTTATATAAGGTGGGTTACTGATGATGTAATCCAAAGCAGGTAAGACTTCCCAGCTTTTTTCATCAAGAATATTCACCTCAAGAAATTGCACTAGCGCTTGCTGTAATTCTGCATTTTTAGCAGCTATCTGTAAAGCTTCTTTCGATACATCCATCGCATAAACATTCGCTTCGGGCATATTCTTCTTTATGGCTATGGCAATGCATCCACTGCCGGTTCCTATATCCAGCAAACTGGCGTTTGCTCTGTTCAATTTTATGTCCTGTATTATCCAGTCTACCAGTTCTTCTGTTTCTGGTCTTGGTATCAATACAGCTTCATTTACATACCATTTCATACGGTAGAAATAAGCTTCGTTCAACACATACTGAACCGGTTTTTGTTTCAATAACTCTGATGTTGCCTTATCTAGAAACGTTTCCTGTTCCTTAGTAAGTATATCACACTTGTGCAGGATGCGCTGGCTGCCGCTAAAGCCTGTAATATGTTCTATTACCCAATTGGAAATATTGCTGGCTTCGCGCGGCTCGTACACAACTTGCAATAAAAGCAATAACTGTTGGTAGGCTTCGCCGGTTGTCATGCTGCAATGATAATCATCAATTACATTTGTTTAAACAACTGTGTATTGATATCTCATGAAACGTATATGCAACGCTGTATCGAGCTGGCTAAACTTGGTGCGGGCAGTGTGGCTCCCAACCTAATGGTAGGCGCTGTGCTGGTGCATGACGAAAGAATTATTGGCGAAGGATATCACCAGCAGTATGGCTTTGCGCATGCGGAAGTAAATGCTATTGCCAGCTTGAAAAAGGAAGACGAATACCTGTTACCAGCAAGTACGATATATGTATCGCTTGAGCCTTGCGCACATTGGGGAAAAACACCGCCTTGCGTAGATTTAATCATACAAAAAAATATACCTCGTGTAGTAGTGGGTTGCCACGACCCGTTTGAAAAAGTGGATGGGAAAGGCATTGAAAAATTAAAAGCTGCAGGCATCGAAGTAATCGTAAATGTTCTGGAAAAAGAATGCAAGGAACTCAATAAACGCTTCTTCACTTTTCATACAAAGCAACGCCCTTACATCGTTTTAAAATGGGCGCAAACAGCGGATGGCAAAATAGCTTCAGAAAGCAGTGAGCGACTATTGATCACTAATGAATTTACCAACAAAAAAGTGCATCGGTGGCGAAGCGAAGAAGCTTCTGTTTTAGTAGGAACAAATACGGCTTTGCGAGACAATCCAAAACTTGATAACCGTTTATGGGTAGGCAAGTCTCCTGTAAGGTTGGTATTGGATAAAGCACTTCGTTTGCCATCATCGTTATACCTTTTTGATGGTAGCAAGCGAACGGTTGTATTTACTTATCAGGAGCCGTTAGAAGATGAGAATGTGTTGTATTATTCTCTAAATAAAGAAGCCGGTTTGGCAACTGCTATTTGTGATGCCTGTTACGAATTGAATTTGCAAAGTGTGCTAATAGAAGGTGGTTCTCAACTGCTGAAAACCTTTATTGATGCAGGTTTGTGGGATGAAGCCCGTATTATCACCAACGAAGCTTTGTACATTGGTAGTGGCTTGCCAGCACCTTTGCTACCGGCGCAACAGCCTTCATCATCAGAGCAAATCTTTACTGACCGGATTGATTATTTTATCAATATCCATTCTTAATGTCTGACGAAAATTTTTATAACACGATACAGCAGACGGCCATGGCAGAACACAAAGAAAAAGGCAGCCGCTTTCTGGCTATTGCCTTTCCTGTACAGAACAGCGCCGATGCAAAGGAAAAAATACTACGGGTTAAAAAAGAACACCCGAAAGCCAGCCACTATTGTTTTTCCTACCGCATTGGCCCGGATAAAAATAACTTTCGCTCGAGCGATGACGGTGAGCCTTCGGGCACAGCCGGCAAACCGATTTTGGGCATCATCGATAGTAAGGATCTGGTGAATGCAATGATAGTTGTCGTGCGTTATTTTGGCGGCACCTTGCTCGGTGTTTCAGGCTTGCATGCTGCGTACCGAACGGCTGCTTCGCTGGTACTTCAAGTGACGCCAGTTGTCAAATTGCCGCTGATGAGCCACTATCATTTATCGTTTGATTATACGTTGCTAAACGACGTGATGACGATTATAAAAAGCTTTGATTGTGTAATAGAAGAGCAGGAGCAAAGCATGTTCTGCAGCATGTGGCTTGCCATCCCACAAAATCAACTGCAAGCTGCGCTACAACGATTTTATGATGTTAAAAACCTTGAGATAAGAGTAATAAAAAGCAGATGAATGCTTGAGCAATCAGTTACTTGTGTATGTAATTTAACAAATAGATAATGGCATGATATTTAACCATTATTCTGTGTTATACTCACGCAAAATTTGACGTTATGAATATTATAGAAGAAGTACAGAAAGCATCCGGACATGCACCTGTACAAAAGGTGGATCCAAACACCCAGGCACCGCAAAATGAAGACGCAAGCCAGGCTTCACAATTATCTCAGGCAGCTATACCCGTTATCCTGACAGGTCTTTACAAATACACACGTACAGAAGAACATGCACAGAATATATTGAGGGGAAATAATTCTACAAACACAACCTGGACAGATGAAATATTTGGTGAGCAAAGCGATGATGTAGTAAGCCAGGTTGCTTCGTATGCACATGTAGGCAACGACAAAGCAGAGTCGGCAATGGATGATGCTGCGGTCGGCGCAATGCAGGTTATAAAAAACAATTTGGGTGCGGAAGCAACCGCTGCGCAGGTATCTGCTTTTTTTAAAGATAACCGAAGTGAAATTCTAAAACACTTACCCGCGGCTTTGCAACTTGGGTACCTGATCAACGACAATACAATAGATGACCGCACGAATAAAATGGAGGGACCGATGTCGGGTATCATGCATACATTTGAAAAGATATTTTCAGATTCCGATGCGAACGATTCATCCAAACAGTAAATCAGTATTATGAAAATTGCAGGTGTCATTCTCATTGTTCTTGGCATTCTTATGTTTGTCTTCCGAAACATTTCTTTTACACAGGAAAAAAAGGTGGTCGATCTGGGTTCGGTGCAAATAAAAAGGCAGGAAGAAAAAACTATTGGATGGCCTATTTATGCAGGTGGTATCGCTATTGTAGCCGGTATAGCATTGATTGCTTTAGACAGAAAGAGTGCCTGATAAAAAAACATTATTACAAAAAGTTCCGGACTTGTCAGCAGGTTCGGAACTCTGTTTTTTATGACGAATGTATACGAAACTATCAACCTGTTGCCTTATGATGGAGCTGCTTTTTATCATGGTCAAATAATGACTGAGGCAGAAGCCCTTTTTTACTTTCAGTCTTTGCTTGCGCAGATAGCCTGGCAGTCTGAGGAAGCTATTATTTATGGCAGACACATTACGACTAAAAGAAAGGTAGCCTGGTATGGCAACGCTTCTTATACCTACAAATATTCCGGTGTTAGCAAACAAGCCATAATGTGGACAAAAGAGCTGTATCAATTAAAACAGTTGACAGAAAGTATATCAGGTGAAACATTCAATTCTTGTCTTCTTAATCTATATCACAGCGGTGACGAAGGTATGGGCTGGCACAGCGATAATGAAGCTTCCATCCAGGAGAATTCTACCATTGCGTCTATTAGTTTAGGTGCAGAACGTAAGTTTTCTTTCCGTCATAAAAAGTCAAAGGAAGTAATTTCTCTCACGCTTCAAAATGGAAGCTTTCTTATCATGAAAAAAGATACGCAAACGCATTGGCATCATAGCCTTCCAAAATCAAAAAAAGTAAGCGAGCTCCGAATCAATCTTACGTTTCGTAAAATGAAAGAATAAATAGTTTACTTTGGTTATGAACAAAAACAACAGGGTACAATTATTATCCTCACTTCTTTTGTGCAGCCTGCTAATAGTTGGTTTCACGACGCAGCTTTTTGCGCAAAAGCACCCTTCACCGGCTTTCCAGGTCATTGCTTTTTATACAGCTAAAAACGACCTTGCGCATATCTCTTTTGTGCATGAAGCCAACCAATGGTTTCCGAAAATAGCGGCACAGTATGGCTTCTCTTACGACTCCACCAATAATTGGGATAACCTCAACGATTCGTTTCTTTCGCACTACAATGTCGTATTGTTCTTAGACACACGTCCGGATTCGTTAGCGCAGCGAACTGCTTTTGAAAACTATATGAAACATGGTGGCGCATGGATGGGTTTTCACTTTGCTGGCTTTTCCTTAACGCCTTCTGATTATCCGCAAAATTGGGATTGGTATCATAATGAATTTTTAGGTTGCGGAGAATATAAAGGTAATACGTGGCGACCCACAACGGCTACGCTTCGCGTAGAAAATAAAAAACATCCAACAATGAAACATTTGCCTACATTATTTGCATCTGCGCCCAACGAATGGTATAGCTGGAGCCGGGATTTGCGTACCAATAAAGACATTACGGTATTACTCTCTATAGATTCTTCTTCGTTTCCGTTGGGCACGGGTCCAAAGCCTTTCGAGATATGGCACAGCGGTTACTATCCTGTAGTATGGACAAATAAGAACTACCGAATGATTTATTGTAATATGGGTCACAATGATATGGACTATGAAGGTAAAACCAACCGGCAGTTATCTTCTACTTTTGGTAGCGAGATGCAAAACCGTTTATTCATCAACTGCCTGTTGTGGTTAGGGCGTGTAAAAAAATAACAGCATCTTACTCCCGCTGTTAGACTTTTTTTCCGGCTTTGGTTTTATGATGAATTTTATCTGGCAAACGATGATATAAAAACAGCCATCCTTTTATCATTCATTATTAGTCAGTTGCTTGAAGAAAGCAGCAAAGCAGGCTGAGAATTTTCAATTGGTACAAGGCTTGCCAAAGTAAGTCGGGTTTAATGATATGGGGCAAAGGCAGGCAAGATAAAATAATGGCTTAAACATCTATCTTTGTGAAACCATCATGGAAGCAAGAGCGGGACTGAAGACATCAATAACCCACAGACTTATTTTACTAAACATCATTCACTTACTTAATACCAACCACTTTCTTTATGGTATCGAAAATATCAGAAGGCGTACAGATAAGCGTAGAAACATTTTACCAGGCAGAATACAGCAATCCGGTAAACCATGAGTTTATGTTTGCTTATCGTATCACCATTAAAAATCATAATCCTTTCTCTGTAAAACTGCTTGACCGAAAGTGGAACATCTTTGACAGCGACGGGCAGACCCGTGAGGTAGAAGGTGAAGGTGTAGTAGGTGTGCAGCCTGTAATCGAAGCTGGCAAACAGTTTCAGTATGTAAGTGGTTGCAACCTTCGAACTGAAATGGGGCGCATGAAAGGTCAATACCGCATGGAAAATCTAAATGGACGCAATATTTTCTCCGTTAATATTCCTCCATTCGAAATGATAGTTCCGCTAAGGATGAATTAGCTTTTCATCCTGCCTGTTTATTCTGTCTTTTTACATAGTGAACGGATAAAGAAATGCGATCATTGATCGCATTTCTTGCTTAAGTGCCGTTTGTAAAAAACCTTTGAAGCGCAAGTTTTCAATAGCTTCAACCATAAATGTTTTTAGAAAGACCTTGCTTATTCAAGAAGAAATTTATAGTTATAAAAATAACGTCCAACCTTTCAATTATGTTTAGTTGTTAAACCTTCTCTTTTGTTACGGAGTCAAAGAATCTTACGTTTTCTTTTTAATTGCTCAATTTGTTCTCACATCTTTCTATCTACTTTTGCTTGATAAAAAATGACATAACTGTCATTGAAAAGCAAATTATTGCTGAATAATTTGCTTTTTTAGCTAGCTGCCAATCGCCTCCTTCTGCCGGGGTTGAATAACGTTTTCGCAACGATCTATCCTTTTAAAGGAGTTCCGTTTTTCCTTTCTACTTTTGACTTCTACTTTAAAAAATATGGCAACGATTTTAGATCTGATAGGAAATACGCCGATGGTGAAACTGAAGAACTTGGTGGAAAATGAAAACGTAACCATCTATGCAAAACTGGAAGGCAACAACCCGGGCGGTAGCGTAAAAGACCGGGCAGCCTACGGCATGATAAAAGGAGCGATTGAGCGTGGCGAACTAAAGCCAGGCACCAAACTGACAGAAGCTACAAGCGGCAATACCGGAATTGCTCTGGCAATGATTGCTGCTTTATACAATGTGGAGATTGAGATTGTAATGCCGGAAGATGCAACGCGGGAGCGGGTTCTGACGATGCAGGCGTTTGGTGCAAAAGTGGTTTTAACTCCTAAAGAAAAAAGCATGGAAGGCGCAATCGATTATGTAAATGAACACCTGGCAAAAGGAGGTTATATCAACCTTAATCAATTTGCAAATCCTGATAATTATTTAATGCATTATAAAACTACCGGGCCCGAAATTTGGCGCGACACCAATGGTGAAGTAACACACTTTGTGTCAGCAATGGGAACTACCGGAACCATCATGGGCGTATCTCGATTTTTAAAAGAGAAAAATAGCAACATACAAATTGTAGGTTGCCAGCCAGCCGATGGTTCGCACATTCCCGGTATCCGCAAATGGCCGGAAGAATATCTTCCTAAAATATTCGATAGAAACCGCATCGATAAAATTATTGAAGTAGACGAGCAGGATGCCCGCCACATAGCCAGGCGGCTGGTGAAAGAAGAAGGCATCTTCAGCGGCATGAGCAGTGGCGGCGCCGTGTATGCTTCACTGCAGTTGGCAAAGACGATAGACAAAGGCGTTATTGTTTGCATTATCTGCGATAGGGGCGACAGGTATTTGTCTTCTGATTTGTTTGACTGATGCTGGCACCTTTTTTTCATGATCAACAAAAACAAAATGCTATGGCAAAAAAGACAATCGATAAGAAAGAGGAAACTTTAGCAGTAAAACAAACGAAAGATCCTGAACATGTAACGGAGGCGCACAACCAGGCAGAAAACGACATTGCAGAAGATGCTGACCTTAGCATTCACAGCCCGAATGATGATTTGGATGAAGGCGAACTTGCCAACTTAGGCGGCGATAAAAACGATTTAGTATAAATACAAAAAGCAGCTTCTATTAAAGCTGCTTTTTGTATTTATACTATCCTGCTTTATTACGAGGCAGTGGTTTTCTTTTGTAAAATTTCCTGTAATTGCTTTTGGTAAGTATAGCTTACCGGAATGGTTTTATCATCCAGAGTCAGAGAGTTTTTATTCCACTTATCTATCTTCTCAATCGGCACAATGTAAGAGCGGTGCACCCGCGTAAAAAGCTGCGGCGGCAGCTTCTCCGACACTACTTTCATGCTCATGTGAATGAGGTAAGATTTGCCAGGCGTATAAATTTTTATGTAGTCGTCCAGCGCTTCAATCAGCTCAATGTCTTTGAATAAAATTTTAACCCACTGGTAATTGTATTTTACAAAGAGATACCCTTCGTTCACTTCTTTACTTTGCCGGTATTCAATGTATTCTTTTGCCTTGGTAGCGGCTTTTGCAAAACGATCGAAATCGAAAGGTTTCACTAAGTAATCAACGGCTTCCAAATCGAAGCCTTGCGCGGCAAACTGGCTGAAAGCCGTAGTGAAAATAACGGGCGGTTTGTTTTCTAAATTTGAATAGAACTGCATGCCGTTTACATCTGGCATTTGGATATCTAAAAACAAAAAATCGAAGTGATCGTTGTTGATAAATTCAGCAGCCGATACAGGATCAGTAAAGGTCTTTGCCATCTCGAGCCAGCCGGTTTGTGCAGCATAATTTTCGAGTAGTTGCAGGGCAAGCGGTTCATCATCTAAGGCTATACATTTCATGTTAATTCAAATTGATGGTTAACGATACAGAAAAACGGTTATCGTTAGATAAAATATTTAATTCATGCTTCTTTGCATACAACAGCTCCAGTCTTCTGCGCGTGTTGCTAATACCCATACCGGTGCTTTCGTATTTATGCATTGTGGTGGGCTGGTAGTCGTTTATACACGTAAAAATAATCTTATTTTTTTCAGCTTTTAAGCAGGCTTCAATAGAAGAACTGCGGTGCGTGCTGATGCCATATTTAAACGCATTTTCAATAAATGGTATAAACACAAAAGGCGCAATGCGTGCTGTGCTGATATTGCCGTCGGCGGTAAAGTGAATAGAGTTATTGTGCGTCAGCCGCAGCTTTTGCAGCTCGATATAACTATTGATAAAATCAATCTCTTGTTGCAATTCTACATCATTGCCCTGGCAGTCCTCTAAGGTATAACGCATAATGCGCGATAGCTTAATAACAGCGTCTGCTGTCTTTTGATTATTGGCAATGGCCAACGAATAAATACTGTTTAAGGTGTTGAACAAAAAGTGTGGGTTCACCTGTGCCTTTAGCAGGTTAAGTTCGGTTTCTAATTGCTGTTTGCTTACTTCTTCTTTTATCTCTTCGGCCGAAAACCATTGCCCGATCACTTTAATACCGGTGCTTACCACAAACGCAATCAGGAACAGGGTTACCGCGCCTGCCGAAAAATAATAAGGACCCTGGTAGTGAATGCTCTGCGCATAAGCGGTTTGCATAAAGCTTTGCGTTTCGGGCGCCAGCAGCATGATGGCATAAATGGCAGTGAGATAAACAAACAGGTAAGCCAGGATGCTTACGATATAAACAACGGTTTTCTTTTGTGCCAGCAGGCGGGGAATGAGTATTTTACTATTGAGGTAATAAAAGCAAACTAGCAGAATATTAGACCCGATCAGCAACTGGATAAAGCGTGGACTATCCAGCGGTGGTTTGCTTTTATCGTAATTCAAAAATTGGAAAGGAAGAAAGAAAAAGCAAAGCCACGCAGCGATGATGATGCTCCATTGCAGGATAATATTTCGCTCTTTTGCTGCCATTGTCTGTATTCAACAATGAAAGATAAACAATAAATAAAGTGCGGCGAAACATTTAGACAAACGATAATCTTTTATCGGCTAATATGATTCGCTTTCAGTAGGGAAACTTTCTTGTTTTACATCAATAATATATTGCTGAACTGCCGTCGTTATCTGTTCGCTCAAGTTGATGTACTGTCGTAAAAAAAGGGGCTTAAACTCAGTAGTAATGCCCAACATATCGTGCATTACCAGCACTTGTCCGTCGCAATGCACGCCAGCGCCAATGCCAATGGTCGGGATGTGCAGCGACTGAGACACTTCCTTTGCCAGCATAGCCGGAATCTTCTCCAGCACCAAACCAAAGCAACCTGTTTTTTCCAGCAAGGCCGCGTCCTGCTTCAGTTTGGCGGCTTCGGCGTCCTGCTTTGCCCGAACATTGTAGGTTCCGAATTTGTAAATGCTTTGCGGTGTTAAACCTAAGTGACCCATTACAGGAATACCTGCAGAAACAATGTTTTTAATGCTTGCCATCACTTCTTCGCCGCCTTCCAGTTTCACAGCATGAGCGCCGGTTTCTTTCATGATGCGGATAGCAGAAGCAAGGGCAATTTCGGGATTGCTTTGGTAGGAGCCGAAGGGTAAATCAACAATCACTAATGAGCGCTTTACGGCGCGTATTACAGAAGAAGCATGGTAGATCATCTGATCAAGCGTAATGGGCAATGTAGTTTCGTGTCCTGCCATCACATTGCTGGCACTATCGCCTACTAAAATAACATCGATACCAGCATTATCGAAGATCTGGGCAAAAGAAAAATCATATGCCGTGAGCATAGAAATCTTTTCGCCGTTGTCTTTCATTTTTTGCAGTGTATGCGTTGTGATTTTACGGACTTCTTTGGTTACCGACATGAGGTTAAAATAAGTGAACAAAGCTATTGCGTGACAGCGATATGATGGGAAAGAAGTTTTGGCTGAAGAATATGTTTAAAACGTATGCTGGTTGATTATCTGAGTAAGAATGATGTTGGTAGCTCCTTTACTCCTGTTTGGTTGCATTGCATGAAAGACGCGTTGGAGAGCGATCTATTTTTGAATTCTAAATTATATTTTATGAAAAAGTTACTGGTTGTTTTTACATAGCCGCCTCTCTGTTCACAGCTACTTCTTTTGCAAAAGGCTTGATGCTAACTGTTGTTATGCAGGCATTACAATCTACATTTACCGATGCAAAAAATGTCAACTGGACAGAAGTCAATAACCTTTACAAAGCCGAGTTTGTCTCCGGTGGGCAAACCCTTACCGCCTACTTTAATGCCGATGGAAAGTTGGTTGCTTCTGCCAGAGACATTGCCGTTTCGCAACTGCCTATTTTGTTGCAAACAGATCTAAGAAATAATTACGTAAATTACAATGTCGCTAACCTTTTTGAAGTTGACAACGAAAGCGGAATTAGCTATTATGTAACGATAGGAAATGCAGGCAAAACGATGCAGTTAAAATCTATCGGCTATGGTGTATGGAGTGTTTATCAAAAAAGCAAATTGTAGGGTCGCAGTGTTGCGAAGTGATAAAGCCTGTTAGATCGTTAACAGGTTTTTGTTTTTTATTGAAAGCTGTTATGGTTCTATGTTTTTTTCAGACAAAGTGAATAGGTAATGTTCTCTTATTCTTACAGTTTACTAATATCAGTTAGAGTAAAAAATCAATGCACAAAAGAAAAAATTTTTAAAATGCCTGGCTTTCCAACTCTCTTTTGCGAGGTTTTATTTTATTTCTGAACAAGCGGTTTGCCAATGGCTGCATTTTAATTTCAAGAAAATAGGAAGTTGCAATAATTAAAGTCAATTTGGTTGCGTACAAAAGACAAAAGTTATGTATGAAAGGAATGTCCAGCCACAGAAACGGAAAGTGAACAATGTAAAGAGCAAACGAAATAGAAGCCAGTGGTTTAAAGGCTTTAAAGACAGCATCAAAACCTTTTAAGCGATACCGCCACCAAACTAAACCAACAATCAGAAAAAACAAAGCATCGAGATAATAATGCAGAAAGCCGGTAAACGGATATATGGCATTAATTTGTTCGTAAGATTGATGCTTTAAAAAGTAGCCATTTAATATCGGAAAGCTTATAAACAAAGTCATTGAAAACAAAGAGATAAGAACAGGCATCAGGCTTTTGAATGTAAAATCTCTGGTTGTAACATAAATTTCGGCACAGGATACGCCGGTCCACCAGAGTAAAAAATAAGTAATTACTAAAAAGAAGTGATTAGGTACTAATAAGTACATAAACCAACCAATTGCTGAGATACCTAAAATTATATAAACATCAGGAATTGTTGTTTTGGCTTGTCGTTTTATGAGGTATATAAACAGCGGAAAAAACATAACATAGAACCACCACTCATAAGAAAGAGACCATAATGGATAATTCTTTAAGTAAACCGGAACAATATAGCCAGGCACTTCAAGATCCTGAAGCATAAAAACATTGCCTGCAAATGTTTTTACATCCTGAAATGTAAAATGATATCCATTAATAAGAAAGATAACACTGCTAATGAAAAAGGCAACTATGGTAATAGGAAAAATTCTGACAAACCGCTTCTTGATATATTGGTAAAAGGTCAGGGTTTTATTATTTGCTACCGACAGATAAATAACAAAGCCAGACAATAAAAAAAATAAAAGCACCGCTTCCTGCGGATGCATAAAAATGAGTTTTAAGACTACATAGCGATCTTCTAATTTATTGAAGGTAACGATGTGATGAAAGACAATGTAAATAGCAACAAAGCCTCTGATGGCTTCCAGCTTTTCTATTTTTATAGTCTGGTGTCTTTGTTTTATCTCGACTTTTTCGGGTTCTGGAATCATTTCCTAAACAAGAATGACGTGATGTAAAAGGCATGTTTTATTTTATCCTATTTGCCGTATGCTAAACCTTGAAATCTTTATAATCTTATTTGCTACAAGAAAATAACGAAGCAGGATAAAGTCAGTTAGAGATACAACTATAGCTGATACTATCTCTTATTCTTATTAATCATTCCATCCACGCTGATCTTACCCGGTCCGCAAAGAAGAATAGCCAGAAACGCGGTAAAGTAAGTGATAGCCAGTTCCGAATCCATCAGATCCTTGCCCGCATCATGACCAAAAATAATCACCAGGAACATAATGATAAGAGGAACACACGCAAGCCTGGTAAACAAGCCCATCACCACCAAAATACTACAGAATATCTCGGCAAATAAAGCTAGTATCAGAGAGGCTTTCGGACCCATTCCCATAAAGCTATAGAACGTATGTTGAAGTGTATCAAAGGTTCTTACTTTATCAAACCCATGCTTTAGCATAAGAATAAAACCGAAGCTGACGCGAAGCAAAAGCATGGCAACATTAAACGAAGTGGTGCTGAAATCAATCGAAGTAAAACTGAATTTTCGCATTCAATAGGTTTGTACAAATGTATAGGATTCTCATTCTTTATCCACAAAGGCAGCCCATTGTTTTTGCACACATAAGGCACAATTACCTTAGCCGCCGTTTTGCGTTTTTATTAAGATGAGTGTTAAAATATTTATTATAAACGCGCGTTCACAAGAAATCTATGAGGTTGAAACGAATCATTTTTTATACGGTTGTTTTGCTGTTGGCAAACCATACGATACATGCACAAGCCACTAAAATCAACAACGATCCCGATGCTGGTTTCAAGCTTGCCAAAGAGCTATATCAGCAGGGAGAGTTCAACCTTGCATATCCTTTGTTCAACGAATTGAGCAAAAAATACAATACCAACGAAAGCAATATCCCTGTCTCTGCAGCTTTAGAGGCAAAGTATTATTCCATCGCCTGCCATCTTCAGCTCAACGATGAAACAGCCGTTGGCGAAGCCAAAACATTCATAGAAGCCGAGCACAATGCGCCGCGCACGCAGCTCATGAGCTACCAGTTGGCCGAATATTATTATCGTAAAAAAGACTTTACCGATGCTATTACTTACTACGAAAAAGCAGGCATCGATAACCTAAGCAACAGCGAACTCGCCAGCCTTAAGTTTCACGAAGCCTATGGCTATTTTACCATGAAGCGCTTCAACGATGCCAAGCCTTTGTTCGATGATATCCGTCAGATAGAAAGCGATCCCAATTATATAGATGCTAACTATTATTATGGTTATATTTTGTTTGGAGAAAAGAATTACAAAGGCGCATTAGATGCCTTCAAAGTGGTGCAGGATAAGCCCAACTATCAAACGATTGTACCTTACTATGTAACGGAGATTTATTACTTCAGCGGCGATAAAGATAAAGCCATCGAGTCTGCTGAAACTGCCTTGGGCAAAGGAAACCAGTTCTATGCATTGCAGTTGAAGCAGTTGCTGGGTCATGCTTATTTCGAGAAGAAAAACTTTGCCAAAGCCTTACCTTATCTCGAAGAATATGTGCAGAATACTGAGAAAGTAAGGCGCGAAGATTTATATGAATTAAGCTTCTGTTATTATGTGGCCAAGCAATGGAAGAATGCCATTACGGGCTTCAAAGAATTAGGTGGGAAGCAGGATTCGCTTGCGCAAAACAGCATGTATTTATTAGGCGATGCTTATCTGAAAACAGACCAGAAAGGTAGCGCAAGGAGTGCTTTTTTATTCTGTGAATTAAACAGCAGTAATGCTACGCAAAAAGAGATCTCGCAGTTCCTCTATGCAAAGCTGTCTTACGAGTTGGGCTATCGCGATGTTGCCTTGACCGAGCTGCAAAACTTTAATGCAACGTATCCAAAATCAGACTACATCGGCGAAGCAAGAGAACTGTTGGTACAAGTACTTGCCAACACCAACAATTATAAAGATGCATTGACCTTAATACAAAGCCTGCCTACGCAAAGCGAAAGCGCACAGCGTGTGTATCCGCGCATCTTGTACGGTCGTGCTGTGGAGTTGGTTAATGACCAGCAGGTAGATGATGCAGATGCCTTATTGAACCGGATATTTACAGTGCCTTACAACGAAGCGCAATTGCAGCCTGCCTACTTCTGGAAAGGCGAGATTGCTTATCGGAAAGACAAAGCAGATTCGGCTATTTACTACCTGCAGAATTATATG
>CAZZZH010000005.1:36380-42882 GCA_964658445.1 Ilyomonas sp. | reverse complement strand
AGGAGGCCATCATCGCAGAACGGTTTGGCGGACGGGTGGCGCGGATCGTGCGGGCCTGCACCGACGCGGACACCACACCCAAGCCGCCCTGGCAGGCCTAGGAATGTTTGGACCAGGGATAGCCGTTGTGCGGATCTTCAAAGTATGTTTTTGGTTCTTCGTGCGTCCAAATACCGCTGCCCGAAAGGTTGTGGCTGTCGCCAGTGAGCCAGTCGCTGGATGTGCCTGCATTAGAGCGTGGCTGGTAGCGGCGGTCGTTGCCATCATAGACCGCAACCGTGTTGGTGATAGCTTTGTTGAGCGGACTGTTTTTATTGCCTTGAGGTAAACCTTCATTCGCACCACACCAAATGGCAATGGATGGATGATTGCGATAGCGTTTTACTTTCTCAACGGCATTGCGGATGAAGAGATCAAGACTATCGATAGGACCGAGATTGTTGAGCCAGAACTCATCCCATACCATAATGCCGTATTTGTCGCAGGCATCGTAAAACTCTTCATCGGTAACTTCGCCTGTCCAGTTGCGAATCATGTTAAAATGCATTTCCTTGTGGAAACGAATTTTAGTGTCATATTCATCGCCACGGCAGCGAAGCAGATAATCACTCATGCCCCAATTACCGCCCTTGAGAAAGACGCGTTTTCCATTGATCAAAACATGAAGCGGACCACCAAGTGTATCGTAAGAATATTTGCGGATGCCGAAATGCTGGGTTTGCTTATCGGAAATTTGATTGTTTATCGTAAATGTAAATGTGCAGTTGTAGAGTGATTGCGTGCCGTCAGGATTACCGCCATAGCCGTTGGGCCACCAGAGTTTGGGATTGGTGATGACGAGTTGCGGAAAGGCTTTACTATTGAAGGTTATGGTTGAATCGCTGTTGGCTTTGAGCGTAATGTTTTTTGTGAAGGTGATGTTGCCGGGTGTGATGGTGCCGGTGAGTGTTCCAGCGATGTTGTTCAATGAATGATTTTGCAGCTGTGTATTAACAGAGAGAAGAGCTTTGTTGTTTAGTAATGAATTGGTGCGAACCCAGGGATCTTTAATCGTAACATCGCCAGAGCAGGAAAGATAAACATCATCGGTGATGCCGCTGTTTAAACCAGGCACGCGTGGCATCCAGTCCCAGCCTGCACTGCATACATAAGTTGGCGTTTCAAGATTGGCTAAGTTGTGCTTGTCGGGAATGTAATAAGGAATGTGAACGAGGACAGCGAGGACGTTTTTGCCTTCATTTGGCGTGAAGGAAAACGAAGCGCGTTGCGCAAGACCATCTACAAAGCCGAGTAGTTTTCCATTGAGATAGACATCGCCTTTCTTATTAATGCCTTCGAAATTTATCCAGACCCTTTTGCCTTTAAAAGAATATGGAATGGTGAATATGGTACGGTACCAAAAGTTTTGATCATACTTCGTGTAATCTACTTTCCAGATATTGTCAGCAGAATCGGGATTGGCTTCCACACCGGGTTTGCCATCGTGTGGAATGTAAGATGAAAAAGCAGTTCCGGGAACAATAGCGTCCTGCCAGTTGTTATCGTTGTAAGATAGTTGTGAGAGGGTGTTGCCATCATCCTTTATATTGCTTACAGGAGATAGCTTCCAGGCAGTGCCGGAGAGAAGATAAGTAGCCTGTGCTTTGTTGTTAAAATAGGTTGTGTTGCGTGGCGATTGTGCGTGAAGAGAAGAACAAAAGATCGAAAACAGAAAACAGATAATTAGAAAGCGATTGCTTTTGCTGATTGCCATGATCGTTGCTGCAGTGTTTAAACCGGAAACCGGTTTTTGTTGTTGTCACTTAGCGATAAGAATACCGCTATTAGTGAAAAGGAACTTTTAATTTACGCTTTGTTTTCGGCTGCTTCATTATGAGATTGTTCAACTCTGATAATTTTCTGTCAGTAAGAGTGAATAAACCAAACAACAATCATAACACAATACTGTAGTCAGGATCATAATGCTTTAGAGTAATTAAATCTAATGGCAATGGAGAGTTATTCCAGGCGCTTCTGATGGCAATAGCGGCACCCAAAGCCGATGCCTGCGCTACCATAGCAGCGTACACTTCAATATGAGGAAACGAAGTCGCCAGCAAGTGCATATACACTTCGTTTTTACTAAAGCCACCATCTACAAATATTTTCTTAACCGGCTCATTTTGCATTACCAGATTGGTTGAACTGACCTGTTGTTTGATGATATCAAGAATCAACTGGTGATAGGCTTCTTCGTAGGTAGCAAAGTCGCTAAGAGTGCGCCTGCTGAATGGCGATTGTCCTACCATGGTCGTATTTTCTTCCATTGTATCTACTGGATATATCCGATGAAGTTTATTACAAATAGATGCATTATACCTAACAGTTTTGTAATAGTCTTCTGCTGTATGAAAATGATTAGCTATTCGCTTCACTTGCTGTTCATGCTCATAACCGGCAAACAGCCGCGACGCTTTTATTGAATCGCCCTGATACGATAGATAACTTAAACAATCTTTATTTAACTCGTCAGTCGTAAGAGGCATATGGTTGAAGGGATTGATGCTAATGCTCCATGTGCCTGTAGATAACAGAATAAAAGGTTCACGAAAAGAAGTGAAATAAGGAATTAAAGCGGCTGAACTATCATGTAAACCGCAGCCCACAGGAATGGCATTATTAATTGTTCCGGCTACTTCTGTACATGAAATAAAAGGCGCTAATTTCTTATCAATGGTTTCTTCATAAACCCAGTCGTGATACTCATTTTTTTTAAAGTTCCACAGATTGGTATGGCAACCAACACTTGTGATGTCGCTATACATGCAATTGCACAATATAAAGCTGATGTATTGTGGCAAATGAAGCGAACAGCAGATTTGTGAATACAATTCCGACTTCCTGTATTTCAGCCAATACAACTGCATGCCTGAATTGAGATGACCTAACACGGGTGAAGCAGTTTCTTTCGCCACTTTATTTTCTCCACCATAAGTAATATAGAATTGCTCCTGCAGGCTTTTATCATAAGGCTTTAGATAATTGTACAGTGGCAAAAAAGGTTGCTTTTTATAATCAAGATGAACAAAGGCAGCACCGTACGCAGAAACATTTACAGCCACAATTTCAAAGCGTTTATCCTGTTGTATTTTTTGAAACGATTCTTTTGCCCATGCTGTTAGTGCATGTATATCTTCACACGGAAATCCGTCTTCATCTGCCGTTTCTTTTAATTGCTTCGACTCTTCATAAACCAAACTATAGTGCTTATCAAACAACAGTACTTTTTTGTTGGTTTTGCCTACATCAAATATGAGAATAACAGGTAGCGGCATGTAATTCTGTTTCCAATTCTTTATAAAGATTCTTAAGAGTAATAATTGCTTTTATAACCCTGTTGCTACTGTTTTCAATCCTCGTTGTTTAATAAGATTTTCTCTTACTTTTTCAGCACGATAAACAGATAATGGCTGTAATGCTCCACCAGTGCGCAAACGGGCTTCAGCAACCAGCAAGCGCACATCGGTACGAAAAGAAGTTTGTAAAATTTCCTGGGCGGTTACCACATCGTTTTGCAGCTGTGCTTCCACTAGCTTTTTTCTATCAACTAATAAAGCTTGTGCATAAGAAATCATAATAGCTTCAACAGATTGCAGCAAATCTTCTAATGGGTCTTTCACATTGTGCGAAGCATCGATCATCCAGCCTAAATCAGTTGCATGCGTCATGCCTTTTGTATCCATGCCTTCAATCAGTTCATTGAAAATCAAAAAGAGCTGATAAGGCTTGATGCTGCCAACCGTTAAGTCGTCATCGCCATACTTGCTATCGTTAAAATGAAAGCCACCAAGCTTACCTTCCATCAGTAAAAGAGACACGATCTGTTCAATGTTTGCATTGGGTAAATGATGACCTAAATCTACCAATGTATACGCCTTCTTGCCGAGCTTGGTTGCATACAATAATGACTGTCCCCAGTCTCCAACTGTGGTTGAATAAAAGTTAGGCTCATATGCTTTATATTCAACAAACATTTTCCAGTCATTGGGCAACGCAGCATACACTTCCTGCAGGCTTTCCAGTGTATTCTGAAAAGCTTTCCTGAAGTTTAACTGACCTGGAAAACAAGATCCATCGCTTAACCAGACGGTGAGCGCCGTAGAGCCCAAATCCACACCATATTTTATTACCTCGATGTTGTGCTCAATCGCTTGTTTTCGCACAGCTTTATCTACGTGTTGCATAGAACCAAACTTGTAACTCAATGTTTGATCTGGCTGATCCTGAAACGTATTGCTGTTCATGGCATCGAAACGCAAACCATTTTGCGCAGCCAATGCTTTTATGTTACCTACATTTTCAGGTATGTCCCAAGGAATATGAAGTGATATAGCGCCGCTTGATTGGTTCAATGCGTGAAGCAAACCGATGTCTTCAATCTTTTCTTCAAGATTGCGTGGTTCACCACCACCACCAAAACGCCCAAAGCGAGTTCCTCCTGTGCCTAAAGCCCAGCTTGGAATAGCAATCTGGAAGTCAACCAGCTTTTGCAAAATGTCTTCTGCGCCCTTTATTTCTTCCTGAATAAAAGAAAGCTTTCGCTGATGTTCTTTCAGCAGTTGCTGGTTGTATTCTTCAAGTTTATATTTTTCTATTGTCATAGCAAATCGTTTACTGTTTTGATAATTGTTTACCGATAAAAACCCATGGCAACTCCACCATCTACATTCAATGCATTGCCGGTAGATTTATTGAGCAAGCCACCTACAAAAGCAAAGCATGCATTGGCAATATCATCAGGCAAAATAATCTCATTCAGTAAGGTGCGTTTAGCGTAGTAAGCGGGTAATTCTTCTACTGTAATACCGTAAGCTTTCGCACGACCTTCAGCCCAGCCGCCAGCCCAAATGTTGGAATCAGATATCACAGCATCAGGATTTACGGTATTCACACGGATTTTATCAGCGCCTACTTCGGCAGCCATCAATCTTGTTAAATGTGCCTGTGCTGCTTTGGCTGAACCATAGCCTGGATTGTTTGGACCTGCTACTACTGCGTTCTTAGAAACGATGTTAATAATGTCGCCACCAAAGCCCTGTTTGCGCATCACAGCAGTGCCAGCCTTAGATACAATAAACTGACCTTTCACTAAGATATTATACAAACGATCCCATTCTTCCAGTGTATGCTCAGCAATAGATTTAGAGATGCTGATACCGGCATTATTTACCACAATGTCGACACCACCAAAAGCCAGGCAAGCATCGTCAAATGCAGCAGCAGCGCTTTGTTCATCAGTTACATTTAATACAACCGAAACAGCTGTATCTCTACCAAAGCTTTTCTCAAACTCATCCATCGCACCCCGCATGCGCTCTTCGTTAATATCATTGATAATAATGCAAGCGCCTTCCTGTGCGAACTTCTTAGCTATGGCTTTGCCAATGCCGCCCGCGCTGCCCGTTATCAAGGCAATTCTTCCGCTTAACGATTTCGGTTTCGGCATGCGTTGCAGCTTCGCTTCTTCAAGCAACCAATACTCAATGTTGAAAGCTTCCTGTCGTGGTAAAGAAGTGTATTCCGAAATGGCTTCTGCACCTCGCATAACATTAATGGCATTGATGTAAAACTCCGATGCCACACGCGCTGTTTGTTTGTCTTTTGAAAAGGTAAACATACCCACGCCCGGATAAAGAATCACTACCGGATTTGCATCGCGCATAGCAGGGCTGTTTGCATGCTTGCAGGTGTTGTAATAATCAGCATACATCTGTCGGTATGCTTCAAACTGTGGCTGTATTTTTTCTCTTATGGCGGCTATGTTTGTAACATCTTCATCCGTAGTCAGATTCAATACCAGCGGGCTTATTTTGGTTCTTAAAAAATGATCCGGACAACTTGTGCCCATGGGAGCCAATCGTTCCAAATCGTTGGAGTTGATGTATTCCAATACGCGATCATTATCGGTAAAATGACCAATCATTTTTGTTCCAGATGAGCAGTAACCACGAAGCAAAGGCGCTAAAGCGGCAGCTTTCTTTAATCTTTCTTCTTTAGGTAAAGATTGTATTTTTTGTCCTCCGAAAACGGGTCCTTTTTTACCATAACTATCTTCCAAATACTGGGCACAACGCTCTACTACTTCGAGTGTGTTGATGTAGCTTTCATAAGCGGTATCGCCCCAGGTAAATAAGCCGTGAGAGCCAAGCATAATGCCGCGGATACCTGGATTTGCATCGAGACATTCTTTTAATTTTAAGCCAAGATCAAAGCCGGGCTTTTGCCATTCTACCCAACCTACTGTGCCATTGAATAATTCTTCTGTAATGCGCCTGCCGTCCTTAGCTGCAGCAATGGCAATGGCCGCATCGGGATGCAGATGGTCCATATGTTTGAAAGGAAGAAAGCCATGCAGTGGTGTATCAATTGATGGAGCTTTTGAGGCTAAATCGTAGATGCAGTGATTAAACAATTCCACCATTTCGTCTTCGGCGCAACCGGGGAGCGCGGCGGCGTACTCGTC
>CAZZZH010000005.1:1559-36370 GCA_964658445.1 Ilyomonas sp. | reverse complement strand
ATGTTTTTCAAACTGCGTAACCGGTCGACATATAAGGCAGCCAGACCACTCCGCTTCAGTGTACCAATGTCGCCACCGCTTCCTTTTACCCACATCACTTCTACTTCTTTGCCTGTAAGCGGATCGATTGCCATCGCTTTGCAGGAGGTATTGCCACCGCCGTAATTGGTAAGTCTTAAATCAGTTCCCAACAAATTGGAGCGATAGATAAGCAAGCCTACTTCGTCTCCTTCGAGAGCAGCTGCTTTGGCATCATCCCATAAGTAACTGATGTGTTTGAATCCTGTTGCTGTTGTATTCATAGTAAATCTTTTTTTGTAAAAATTTTTTACTTATTTCATAGCATTACCTATCCCTACCAACATCATAAAAAGATAGCAAAGATGCCGACTGTTATTGTGGCTGCCTTTTTATTACTGATGCCTTTCCATTCCTTTAAAACAAAGCTCAGAGGTTAGCAACCAAAATAATAAAGGAAGATAACGCCTAAATGGCCTGCATGATTCGTTATACTGCATGGCTAAATAATCTTTGTAAAAATAAATTTAGGCTTCGTACTAACTGTTATGAACTGTAGGGTTTTGAAGTGCAATTATCGTTTGTATGATTATCTTTTAAAAGCAACAAGCCGGTATGCTGGTTACAAAAAATGAATAATATAATTGTACCTTCTAATGATTATAGAAAAACAATCTTACCGCAAACATTAGAGACCTTGTTGTATGATTGGCATAAGTAATAATGTTGCGTATAGCTTTTATAACTTGCTTATGATTGTTTCTGTTTACTTAAAAATTGATGATGTCTTCTGAGAATCTTTATAACCTGATTGTGATTGATAAATATTCTGCCACACCTAAGTATCTACAAGTGGTCAATTCGGTAGTAAAGGCCATAGAAGACGGAAAAATTTCTGAAGGTTATTTCATGCCTTCCATCAATGATTTAAGTTTTGAGCTGGATATTTCTAGAGATACATGCATTCGGATTTATAAAGAATTAAAGAAACTGAACGTTATTGATTCCTTTCCGGGAAAAGGGTTTTTTATAGGCAAAACGCAGGCAGAGAAAAGAATAAAAATATTTCTGCTGTTCAACAAACTTAGCACGCACAAGAAGATAATATACGATTCATTTGTTGCCACTTTAGGATCTGCAGCCGCTATTGACTTTTACATTTACAATAATAACTTTTTGCTTTTTAAAGAGCTGCTTACGAACAGAAAAAAAGACTACTCGTATTATGTAATTATCCCTCATTTTTTAGAAGGTGGGGAAAATGCTACGGGCATTATAAATACCTTGCCTAAAGAAAAGCTCATCATTATGGATAAGTTGTTGCCTGGCATTGAAGGCAACTACGGCGCTGTGTATGAGAATTTTGAAAAGGACATTTACTGTTCTCTTATACAAGCGTTGCCACAGTTAAGCAAGTACCAAACAATCAACCTTATTTTTCCTCAGTATACCTATCATCCTAAAGAAATCTTAGAGGGATTTTCTAATTTTTGTTACGACTATGCATTTAATCATAAAGTAATTTCAAACATCCAAAAAGAGGAAATAAAGAAAGGTGAAGTATACATAAACCTGATGGAAGATGACTTGGTTTTTTTAATAGAAAAAATTCTGCAAAACGATTTGAGAATCGGGGATGAAGTAGGTGTTATTTCTTATAATGAAACGACCCTGAAAAAGATAATCTTAAACGGTATAACAACCATCTCTACTGACTTTAAAATGATAGGCGAAAAAGCGGCCGAATTAATTTTAAACAATTCAACAGAACATGTAGAGGCCGATTTTTATCTAACGCTTCGAAGCTCGTTATAAGCATGTTTCTTTTGTTTGCAAACCCTTTGCTGAGCTGGCATGGTTGTAAATATAAACCTTGAAGGATAAATGAGTTTAAGTCGGCGATCTGTAATTCTTCTCCTTTTAAAACAATAAAGGCATTGCCTGTCCTATCCAATGAAGCTGTAGCAAAAAGCATCCTCTACTATCCATTAACTAAATTTTAGAATAAAAGCACGGGTTTACTCACTTTCTTTCTAAACTGCACCGTAAGAAATTCCGTAAGTAAGCTGTTACTATTGCTGACCTTCCTCCGACTTATGCACTGGCTGACAGAAGCAGGCAGCTACGTTTATAATTTTATTTAACGACTATCAGTCAAATTTTACGTTATCAAAAAACTTAACATGCATTCACTTTCTTACGTATCGCCAGACGCGGCATCCAATCATGCAAAGCTTCCAGGTGAAGACAAGCCGCTTTTTTCAGCTACGCCGCCGCATACATCTGTCTGTTTCGAAGAGGTGAAAGAAAAGCTACGCAATTATTGCTTTCATCATAACACAGAAAAAGAGAGATGGCTACTGACCTGTCATGCGCATTGCTTTATCAGTCTGTCCTGATTGTCGCTCTTGCCATATAATAATCATAAACACAAAGTAGCCAGTCCTAAAGGCTCTCTTGTCGTTCTTCCGTCCTCCTTTTTTTAACACGTCTCTTCGCGAAACTTCCTCTTTTCGAAAAGGCATCGTCTACCACAAGCCTACTTTTGCAGACTGAAAATTAAACGGAAGATTGGTAGATACGCAAGTAAACATAGCACTGGTCGGTAACCCCAATTGTGGTAAGACATCACTCTTTAATGCTCTCACGGGTCTTAATCAGAAGGTAGGTAATTTTCCCGGCGTTACGGTAGATAAAAAGACGGGCTTCACTCATCTTGAAGATGACTGGAATGCTAATCTAATTGACCTGCCCGGCACTTACAGTTTGTATCCGCGCCGTGCTGACGAATGGGTTGCTTACCGCGTAATGATGAATGTGGATAAAGACATCAAGCCGGACATTATTCTTGCTGTTGCCGATGCCAGCAACCTCAAACGAAACCTTCTTTTTTGTAGCCAGGTTATTGATTTAAAACGCCCTGTCGTTATTGCCCTCACTATGATGGACATCGCGCGCAGTAAAGGTTTCAGCATAGACATCCCACAATTAGAGCGCGAGTTGGGCGTACCTGTTATTCCTGTTAATCCGCGCAAAGGCAAAGGCATTGCGCAGCTAAAGAAAGCGCTTGCACAAATGGCAAAGCAAACGTTTGCTGCGCCTAAGCTCGATTTTATCAGCAATAAAGAACTGGCTTCTTTTGCCATTGATGGCGTGAAAAAATTAGTGCCCCTCATGAGCGATTATTCGGCGGTGCATTATCTCATTAATCATGAAAATTTTCCGCTGGATGCCCTTACGCAAAAAGCTATTGAGCAGGTAGAAATTACTAACCATTTCAACCCTACTAAAACGCAGGCAGACGAAATTGTACAACGCTATTCCCGCATCCGCCAGATTATGCAGCAAAGCGTGATAGAGCCCGACCCATTGCAGAAAAAACTTTTTACCGAAAAGCTTGACAACTTATTGCTTCATCGTGTTTGGGGCAATGTCATTCTCCTCGTTGTTCTCTTTCTTTTGTTTCAAAGCATCTTCTGGCTTTCGCAGTTTCCCATGGATGCCATCGACTGGAGTTTCTCGAAGCTCAGCGGCTGGCTGGGCAATCAGTTGCCACAGGTTTGGTGGAGCGATCTACTGATTAATGGCGTGCTGGCTGGCTTAAGCGGCATCCTTGTGTTTGTGCCGCAGATTATGATTTTGTTTGGGTTGATAACAGCGCTGGAAGATGTGGGTTATATGGCGCGCATTTCTTTTTTAAGCGATAAACTCATGCGCAAAGCCGGGCTTAATGGTAAGAGTGTAATGCCCATGATCAGTGGCTTTGCCTGCGCCGTGCCTGCCATTATGAGCGCGCGGAATATTGAGAACCGGAAAGAAAGACTGCTCACTATTTTGGTGACACCACTGATGAGCTGCAGTGCGCGTTTGCCTGTGTACACGATACTCATTGCCCTGGTTATTCCCAACACTTTTTTCCTCGGCTTCTTTAGCGCGCGTGGTTTGGTCATGATGGGTTTATATCTTGTTGGCATTGTGATGGCGCTTATTGTAAGCTGGGTGTTTAAGTGGATCATCAACATAAAAGAAAAAAGCTTCTTCATTTTAGAACTGCCGGTGTATCGGGCGCCCCGCTGGAAAAACATCGGTATCACTATGATAGAGAAGGCGCGGATTTTTGTAACCGATGCCGGCAGAATCATCATCGTTATCAGCCTGCTGCTTTGGTTCCTCAGCTCTTACGGACCTCCCGGACGTATGAAAAACATCGACGCTAAATATGCGCGTTTAGAGCAATCTGCAACGGCGGACAATAAGGCTGCTATAGATAAACAATTGAGAACAGAGAAGCTGCAAAATTCATTTGCCGGTATTGCTGGTAAGTCCATAGAGCCGGTGATCAGACCCTTAGGTTTCGACTGGAAAATCGGCATTGCACTCATCACTTCTTTCGCTGCACGCGAAGTGTTTGTGGGCACGATGGCAACGCTATACAGCGTAGATGAAAAAGATGATGCCACGCTAAAGCAAAAGATGCAGAACGCTACACGCGAGGACGGCACTAAGGTATACACGCTGGCAACCGGTTTGTCGCTGATGATGTTTTACGTGCTTGCCATGCAGTGTATGAGCACGCTTGCCATTACAAAACGTGAAACGCGTACGTGGAAATGGCCGGTGGTTCAGTTCGTTTATATGACCGGATTAGCTTATGTTATGAGTTTGCTTGTCTACCAGGTTTTTGCCTGATTCTTCATTATAGCCGTTATATTTTATTCATAAAAAAGTTAGCAAAAGCTGGCTAACTATCTTCTTAGTCAGTATCTTGCATACGATATGCCGGCAGCCGACCTACCAAGCAACGAACAGGAACGACTTAATAATCTTTACAGCTATGAACTGTTGGATACACTGCCTGAAAAAGACTACGATGATATTACCCGGCTGGCTTCCTACATCTGCGAAACGCCGGTTTCTTTAGTAACATTAGTAGACAAAGACAGGCAGTGGATGAAATCTACCTACGGTGTTGATCTTGAACAAACGCTTCGCGACCATGCCTTCTGTTCTCATGCCATCCTTACGCCGGATGAGATGATGATTGTAAAAGATGCTACAAAAGACCAACGCTTTTCCGACAATCCTTTGGTCACGGGCGATTATCATGTTTTATTCTACGCCGGTGTGCCTTTGCTTACCGAAGAAGGCTACCCAATCGGCAGTCTGTGTGTGCTGGATAACAAGCCTCGCGACCTTACCGAAAAACAGCAGGAAGCCTTGAAAACATTAGCCAACCAAGCTATGCGCCTGATGCAATTGCACCGCAAAACAAAACAGCTTACGCACAGCCGTCAATTGATGGAACAAGTGAATGTGGAACTGGAAAATTTTGCGCAGGTGACAGTAGAAAAACTACAAAAGCCCTGCGATAATGCAATTGAATTTACCGACCTGATTGCCGATAAATTCTCTGATGTGCTGGATGTGGATGGAAGGCAGATTTTATCGCTTATAAAATACTCGTGTGAAAATATAAAAGCTACAGTGGATGATACCTTGCAACGGGCTAAGCGAATCAGCCTGATGCAAGAAAGCAAGACGCTTTTTACTTTTGCCAACCTAATGCAGGAATTAAAACAAAGGTTGCTATCGTTACCGGCAGATATTGTGTTGGGCACTCATCCAGAAAATGATTCCATTTATTTTTACAAACATCTTTTGCTGCAAACCTTGTCACAGGTTATCTCGGCTTCTTCCTTGTTCAACAACAGCCCTGAACACCGCATAGAGCTTGCGTTTCAGCCCGACCGTCAATTCTATATTTTCTATATTACAGACAATGGAAAGGGCGTGCCGGTGTTTGTACGGAATGGCGAGCTGGTGCTGTTACATCCGTCCAAAGACCTCGTTACTGAAGATAAAGTTTACCTCAACTCACTTAGTTCTGCAAGACAAATTATTACTTCCCTGGCTGGCAGTTTCGACATGCGTTTTACCGAAAACAAAAGCACCGTTTTTACTATCCGTATTCCTAAATAAAAAATACATTTTAAATAAAAAGGATGATCGTTCTGTTCTTTCTTTTTCTCTTACTGTAACTCTGTTCAGGTAGTAATTTTGTACCTCTCATCTTTTCCGGTTTCGTATATACCAGGCATAAGATAAGCCCTGCCGGATACCAGTCTTCGCGGCTGCTGAGTAGTTCTCAACCGAACCATAGCAATAATAAAATAACATGTAAAAATAGCGAGGCAGATCATCCAGACTATCGCTGATGACGAGTTGGTGCGCATCGTAATCAATAAGCAAAAGATACCCGATACAATGCTGGTCAGCACAGGCAGCTGAAGCAATAAAATGCCGGATAAAAAATGGCTGATGCTTAGCGTATTGATGCCTTGCAGGCAAAGGCGCAGATGGCTGGCAAACTGCCTGAACCACACCTGAATGTTAACCGTATGTTGCTTTAATAAAGGTTGCATGTGCATTGTAAGCTGGTTGTGTAAAATGGCTTTTGGTGCAAATGCAATCTCGTAGCCTTTAACTGTCATTGCATATTGCAAAGCTCTTGAAAGGCTTGCTCCGCCTGTGTTTATGCTTCGCAAGCATTGTTTGTAAACCGCTACGGTGAACGCGCTGCCAGAAATATCGAGTCGTGTGGACGAGCCTAAGGCAAACGATACTTCGCCATAAAAGAACCGGTTGTAGGTATGAGCCAGGGTATGAAACACATCAGCTAACGTGCTGTATTTGTTTCGGGTAAAAAAGCCCTGAACAGCCTGGTAGCCTTGGTTGAAAAATACATTCAGCTCGTTTAGGTATTCGCTGTCTGCAATGCTGTTGCTGTTAAGAAGAAGCACATGTGTATGCGGTCGTCTGAAACTTTCGATGGCGTAACGATGAATGCGCGAAGCTTCTGTAAAAGGTTTGGCAGGACGCAATACCGTAAGCTTATCCCAGCTAAAAGGAATGCAATCATCGCTGCCTTGATTCATTACCACATAAACAAGATAGTTGCTGTAAGTAAGCTGTTGCAGCGACTGAAGTAAGGCTTGCAAATGACAGGTTTCTCCCGAAACGGAAACGATGATCGCGTAGTCTTTTTCTTCGGATATTTCTTCACTTTCGAGCAGCGGTTTTCTGATGCATTTTGATATGCAGTAAGCGGCGTATAAAACAGCCGGTAGCAGCAGGCTGCAGAAAATGATAGCCTGTGCTGTAAGCCAGGCATAATGAATAAAGAGAGAGAACATGATATTGGATTTTAAAACGTGTTGGACCCTTTGTGATATTTAATCTATATAGTTGCGGTTTTGTTTATAAGCATATTGAGAAAATAATCTTTTAAAAACAGCGACTATCTTTTTGATATGATAAAAATGATTGCGAAACACAACATGCAATGCTATGTATGTGATGGATAAAATCGCTTTGCAACGGTTAAAAAACTTCATGATATCGGACCCTTTTTGATGATGTAAAAGTAATATGGCTTGTAATAGCCGAGGTTTAAAATCCTTTAATAGCAGTGAGAAAAAGATTAAATTTTTTGCCCTTTTTTTAATGTCATATACTCATCCCGGCAGGGCGGAATCTTTAGGATAGCCGGTAAGAAATGCGATGCGAATGCCAACTTCATTGGTTACATATCCTGACTGCCAGGTGTAGGTTTCACCACCCTGTACTTTACCGGCTAAAGTCAAGAGCTCATCCGGTTTATACAGGCGCATTACCGATGCAATACCATCCCAAACCGTACAGAACGGTACTACTGGCAGTAGGTAGGTTAGCAGTAAGCGCTTTACAGAAAAAGGTTTGATAAAAGGCGTGAATAAAAGAAAGGCAACCGGATGAAAAAGGAGGATAAGAAGCATGAAGCCAATGCTTCTATTCCCCCCATCAAAGATGGCGATGCCCTCGCCTGCCTCGACAGCGTTCTGCAACACCTTTACCCCCATCTTTTCATCGAAATGATGAAAGCCGGAGAAGATAGTGCGAAAGCCCTGCAATGTAATGGGGACGCAGGTTGCATCAACTGGTTCTTTATGATAAGAGAGTGCGCTGCCGTCTTGTTGAAGCGGGCGGAAAGCCTTTGCATTTGGGTATAGATCAGTCAGTATAAAAGGAATGATCTTGCCGGTTAGTTTTTTTATATTGTCTTGAACGCTTTGCACCGCGCCGCCAGCGCCTGAGCACAGATCAACAATAACTGAGCGGTTGGTTTGCTGCAAGCCATTGATAAGGAGAGGAGTGATGGGTTTATAGAGATTGCCAACGTCCAGTACGAACCGCAGAAAGTCCATCATGTATTGCCGGACCAGTGAAGGAAACCAGGGCTGATCTTCCCATTCAAAGCCCTTACTTCTTTTCATTTTTTAGCGTTAAAAAGAAAGAACATTGCCAAGGCGTTTCAACTCTATCTCGGCGGCTTTGGCGGCATACGAAAGATTGATAAGGCGGTAGCCTTCGTCTTCAAAACTTTGTTCAGCTTCTCTTACTTCTACAATGGTGTTTACGCGAAGCTGGAAACGTTTTAAAACAATATCGAGCAGTTGTCTTGCTGTATCAAAAGTGTTTTGTTCAGCTTTTAATTGGTCTAGTGAAATACGATAAGCCGAATAGTTTTTTAACAAGCTGGATTCGTAGTCGCGCTCAAGCGATTTCTGCTGGATGCCGGCACTTTCGGTATTGATCTCAGCTACACGCTGCTGCCGTTTATACACCGAGCCGTTGTAGATAGGAATGGCTACGCCAATGCCGATATAAGGTCCATAACTTTGATTTAATAAGGTAAAGCCTGCTGCATTCTGCGTTCTGCCATATACATATCCTCCGTCGGCTGTGATAGAAGGATAACGCTGCGCTGCGGTTTCTTTTTCTATCAGTTCATTTATCCTTACCTGTTCTTGTGCTGCAAGTATGTCTGCATTGCTTTGCATGTGTGTGAGTAAACTGTCTAACGTAAGCGATTGGTCAGCGATAATAGTATCTTGAACAACGATGGCAGAATCGAGCCGTACATTCATCAGCCTTAACAATTCTGTTTTGTCCTGCTCTATTACCACCTGCTGCGACAGCTTTGATTGCACCAGTGCATTCAAATCTATCTGCGCCTGAAACAGGTCGGCATTGTTGGCGAGACCTACACTTTTCTGCGCTTCAATAATGGTCAACTTTTGTTTGGATACAACAATCGATTCGTCAATGGTTTTGTTGTAACCCTGCTGCCGCACGATATCGTAATAGGTGGTCATGACCGATGCAATCGTGTTCTGCACCTGCGAGTTCAGACGTTGTTCGCTTTGGGTCTGCAGTTCGGCAAGGCGTTGTTTGGTGGCTCTTACCCTCATGCCGTTATAGAGCAGGAAACCCGCATCTACACTGGCATTGGCAGCATTGGCAGCCGCATTGTTGCGTGCTGTATTGCGTGTAGCATCCGAATATTTTTGGTTCAGGCTGGTAATGGTTTCTCGGTCGGTAGCCGAGCCACTAATGGCTGGCAGGCCACCGGCAACACCTATGTTATTGTTGATGGTGTTCACCCGAATATCATTCTTTGCCAACTGAATATCATAGCTGTTTTTGAGTGCCATATTGATGGCATCCTGTAACGGCAAAAGTTGCTGACAACGGGCGCTGCCGGTATAACAAAAAAGAATAAACAAGAGTTGTTTCATGAAGTGCGCTTAACGAAGCCCGGCAATCTACAAACTTTAGTTACGCTATGGATAACGGATATATGAAATGACGGTTTACTTCGGTATAATGCGACAAGAGTATATAAAATACAGAATCATAATTCAGGTTGTAGTAACACTCTGGTTAAGCATTCCTGCTATTGCAGTTATTGTTTTTGCTTTTGGGTAAATCGAGTCATGAGGCAATCCTCAGAAAGATAAGCAGCCTGATAATGAGCCTGGTTTTCCACCAGCCTTATCTCTTGCTGATCTCCCGCTGCAAGCCGAACCAGTTTTGGAAAAACCATTTTTCATTCTATATTTGCAGCCCGAAAACAACCGGCTGCGTAGCTCAACTGAATAGAGCATCTCACTACGGATGAGAAGGTTTTAGGTTTGAATCCTAACGCGGTCACTAAGTAAAGGTCAACGATAAGTTGACCTTTATTCATTTAAGGAACAAGTCATGTCTTTTACTTTGTACAGTATCTACTCTGCCAGCTTAGACAGGTTTATGTGGGTTATACAATCCATGATGTAGCAACAAGGCTTAACCAACACAATTCCTCTCACAAAGGGTTTACCGGTAAATAGGCAGACTGGCAAGTAAAATATACAGAAGGCTGTCCTCCCAAATCCGCGGCGATAAAGAGAGAACGGTAAATGAAAGGATGAAAAAGCAGAACCAAAAATTCAAACGCTTATAGCAACTAAATAGCGCACCCTAATACTAATCGGAGAGGTGTAAGTTTGCATCCTAACGCGATTCTCAGATTGCTCAACGGCAGGTGTGCCACCATTCCCAGCGAAAATATACTTATCAATACCCGGCTTTATAGGAAGCCAAGAAAGCTCTGCTATCGAAAATGTTATCACTACGCACGATGAACTATACAAAGCGAAGTTGCCCGAAGCAAGCTTTTGCAATGCAGCCGCAAAAGAAGTAGGTTAGATGTAGCAGTTGCAGAATGACGGCGACCCTTTGCGACTAATATACTACCCAATTAGCCTTTATACAATCTGTTTAAAGAAAGTGTGCCTGTAGTCAGACCGCAGAACTGATAACAATGTTACCGAAAACAAAGTGTAAACCAACAAAAAAATCATCACCCGCAGATGTAAAACGGGTTTTATTCTCTGGCCATAAAGTCCTATAAAACGGACAAGTGGAGTTTTGAATGTCCAAGAAATGCGAAAAAACGGACCGATTAACTGGCATCTGTCCACATAATACCAAAAAGAGCTTGTTGCAAAATACAGTAAGCCAATAGCAAAAATGAGTAATGCCTAGAAGAGCCGGATCAATAACCCATCAAAACAACTGTTTGGTAAGCCAATAGCATTTAGCTGTATCGAGCTTTTGTGTGATAGTAAGGAAATGCTTTTAATAAAGCTATACCAACTATCAAGGTGTTGCGGAAGGATGAATGTCTTCTAAAGGAATGGTAAACGTAAACACAGAGCCGTGGCCTTTGTTACTCTGCGCCCA
This sequence comes from Ilyomonas sp., assembly GCA_964658445.1. Classification (GTDB taxonomy): domain Bacteria; phylum Bacteroidota; class Bacteroidia; order Chitinophagales; family Chitinophagaceae; genus Ilyomonas. Next base: position 25,246 of record CAZZZH010000005.1, on the reverse strand, counting down.
AATGGTGCCGCCATGTTCTTCAACGATAATTTTGGTAATGTACAGACCAATTCCCAAGCCTGATACTTTCTTAATAGTTCCCTGGTCTTCCCGGTAAAATTTGCCGAATATATGTTCTAAATTATCGCTGGAAATACCAATGCCCTGGTCTGCAATGGTGATTTTCAGGACTCTGTCTTCTGACCGGCTGATGCCAATATCTATGTTGCTTCCGGCATCAGAATACTTAGCTGCATTTCCAATGAGGTTGGTCAGCACCTGTTCAATCCGCAGCTTATCTATATAAACACTGTTTGAAAGGCCGTCATCTTCAATTGAAATTCTGTAGGAAGGATAAACAAGCTGCAGCGTATCGATAATGTCGTGGATATAGGAAGAAAAAACAGTCTGCTCTTTGTTGTACTCCATCTTGTTCGTTTCCATCTTCGATACATCGAGCAACTGTTGTATGAGGGTTTGCAGCTTTACAGACTGCAGGTGAATCTTTTCTATAAACTTTCTTACCGCTGGGCTACACTCATCCTGGCTCATGGACAGCAGCATTTGCGAGAAAGCAAGAATGGTGGTTAAAGGTGTTTTTAATTCGTGGCTGGCTGTAGATATAAATTCGGTCTTCATTGCATCTAAGTATCTGGAATACTGAAGCTGCTCGTCCTGCTGCAGCGAGAGTTTATTTAAAGCAATGTTTTTTGCTTTTAATTCTTCATAAGGTGTAGCCGGTTTATAGTCTTTAAAATCGTCCTGCATCTTTTGAACAATAGCAGGACTCAGTTTTATAGAACGGGGAATGCCAATTCTGATTTCGGCGGATGCTGTTTTTTCATTTTTCGAGATGAGCACTTCGGGAACCAGCTTGCGGGCATAGGCAACGCCGCTATCGCCGGGCGTCAGCCGCACATCAAGCGGGTAAAATATAGTTGCCGAAATAAAGTATTTACCTGCTGTAATATCGATGGCAATAGATAAATGGCCGGCATCTGTTTTATCAATCACTTCGCGGCTGATTTCAACAATGGCGGTCGCTATAGAGTTTTGGGTAGTAAGAGAGAGCTTTACATATTCGCCTACCATTATCATGCGCTTGTAGGCAACAATAAGATCCATTTCGTTTTCCAGCGTAATCGTTACAATCTCTGTCATGCTTTCGCAAGTTTACATATAATCACAGACATATCATCTGTACGCCTTGCATATTCTTTGTAAATGGCAGCCGCTAATATCATGGGGTCCGCTTTGTGAACGTTCGGGAACTTATAATTTTCCCACCGGGAACGCATGCCATCTGAACAGGAAATAAACTGGTTGTATTCTTCTATCGAATATGTCACATCGGTCATTGTGTTCGGAATATTGTGGCCAATAATACCGTTGTAAGGAACCACCAGTTTCTGAAAAGTCCCGCTCATCAGCCGGGTAGAAATATTGCCGACGCCGGAGATCGTCCAGGTTTGCTTATCACGGTTATACATTACCACATTGGCTACAATGCCTCTTGTTTTTTTTATGCTTTGATGAACAGACCGTATGGTTTCTACCGCACTGGTTTCTGTACAAAGCCGGAAGGCATACACCGCTTCGTTTACGGCAAAGTTGGCATCTTTGCCATGGCCTAAACCATCTGCCAGTAATATTTTAAAACCTGCCTGCGTATTTTGAAAATAAAAGCCGTCGCCACTGTCTTTTTCTCCGGGTTTGGCTACCACTAAACCATAAAGCTGAATAGGTTTACGTGCAATGGACTGATCGGGAGATTTATAGACGCGAATTAAAACAATCGTTCCCCAGCCAGGCTGAGAATAAATATCAAACTTATCAGATAGTCTTTTCATGCTGCCAAACCCATGTCCCAAGGTGTTTACAGACGAGTAACCATCTGCCAGCACTTTGTTTATATCAGCGATACCGGGGCCATTATCAATACAAATGATCTCCACATATTCATTCCTTTCTTCCTTATTTACGGAAACTAAAATTTCCGCACCACCCGTAACGTGTTTTTGTATATTGGACGTTAGCTCGGAAACAATCAAATCCAAGTCGCTGAGCTTAGCCTGCGGATAGCCGGCTTCTGCCGCCAGCTTATGAATGTCTTTTTTTATCAGTGAAAAATAACTCCTGTCATCTGCCGTAAAACTGGTATGCGTTGCATTAACCATTTGTCCATTTTATGATTGTAACCGTCGTTCCTTTATTCAATTCACTAACCAGGTTAAACTCGCTTACCAACCTTTTGGTGCCGGGCAAACCCAAACCCATGCTTTTTCCGGTAGAGAAACCATCTTTCATGGCGAGTTCTATATTGGCAATGCCAGGACCTTTATCTATAAACTGAAGACGAATGCCGTTTTCCCTGCCGCGTGTTACTACTTCTACTATTACTTCTCCGCCCTTGCCATACCTTAGCATATTGCGCGCTAATTCGCTGACGGCGGTGATTAGTTTTGTCTGATTCACCAGACCCATTTTAATTCTTACGGCATACTCTTTAACGCGGTTTCGCAACAAGACAACTTCCGGTTCTGTAAAAACCTTAATTGTTTCCTTCGATAAGGATACTATCGTTGTCTTCAGTATCATCTTCTTCTATGGATTCGTCGGTTACAATTTTATTTTTCAAAAGCTCCATGCCCTTTTCAACATTGAGTGCCGTAAACACGCCCTGCAATGGCAACCCCAGTTCTACCAGCGTGATGGCTACCGCGGGTTGCATGCCTACCACAACGGTAATAGCATCCAGTATTCTGCCCATGCTCGCAATGTTGTTAATAATGCGCCCCATAAAAGAATCGACAATGGAAACTGCTGAAATATCGATCAGCACGCCTTTTGCTCCTGTCTTGCTTATCATCTGAACCAGGTCGGCCTCTAAGTTCAACGCAAGCCTGTCATACAGGTCTATCTGTATGGTAACAAGCAAAAAATGCCCCATCTTTAAAATAGGAATCTTATCCATTGTTTATACCCCTTGCAGTTTTAGAATGATCATTACGTTTGCTCACTTGTAAGTTCAGCCTGGCAAAAGCATAGCTTAGTGCATGGGCAAGCGAGGCTTTGGTTACAATGCCGGAAAGGTCAATGCCCAGGTGAACAATGGTCTGCGCTATTTCCGGGCGGATGCCGCTGATGATGCATTCAGCACCCATGAGTCGCGTAGCACTTACCGTTTTCAACAAATGCTGCGCTACCAGCGAATCTACTGCGGGCACACCCGAAATATCTAAGATAGCAATACTGCTTCCGGTATCTACTATTTCCTGCAGCAGGTTTTCCATTACCACCTGTGTGCGCTGGCTGTCTAACGTACCGATGATAGGCAGGGCAAGGATACCTTCCCACACCCGAATAACCGGGGTAGATACTTCTGCTATTTCATCTGTTTGCCGTATAATCACTTCCTCTCTGCCTTTGATGAAGGTTTCGAAAGAGATGACAGACAGGTTATCCATCAGGCGGTTTACTTTTTGTATTTCTGCATACAAGGCAGTCGAATCTTTTACCTCCAGCGACAGCGTCTGGCTAAGGGCATCTTTCAGGCTAAAGATAAACATACCCGTTTCGCGGGGCGTAAAACCCTGCCTGGCGCGGCTGATAGAAATACCTGAGAGAATTTCGATTACCGGATCAAAAGACGGAGAGTCCGGATTGGATAAGGTTTCTTCTGTTAGCTGATCCAGTAACGTATCAATGAGTTCTTCGGATTGCACACGCAAATCTTCATTGCTCATCAGATCTTCCCGTAAGCCTTCGCTTTGTAACTGGTTTTGCATCCACAATTCAAAAATTTTGCTCTTTTGACCTTTCAAGACCGAGGCAGTAGATTGAGACATTAATAATGATTTAATAATGAGGGGCTAAAACTAACATTTGATTCTTAAAGCACAGCATTTAAGAACTTTAATAGAAAAAGCTAGTTTAAATTTCTGTATTCATTAGGTGTATACCCCACTTGCTGCTTAAACAGGCGGGTAAAATGTTGTGGGTATTTAAAACCTAATTCATACGCTACTTCGCTGACCGTTTTCGCAGGGTCAAATATTTTTTCCTTAGCCACATCTATCAGTTTTGCCTGTATGTATTCTTGTGCAGTTTTGCCGGTTTCTTTTTTCACCAGATCGCCGAAATAATTTGCCGAGAGATGAAGTTCTGAAGCAAAATAGCCCACCGTTGGCATACCGGCAGCCTGTGGCTTATCTGAACTGAAATAATCATGTAGTGATTGGTCAAATTTTTCAATGAAACCTGTATTCACATGGTCTCGGGTAATAAATTGACGGTCATAGTATCGAACACAATAGTTAAGGAATAGTTCAATATTAGATACAATCAATTTCCGGCTGTGTTTATCAATTCCATGTTGTAACTCGAAGACAATTTTCCGGAAACATTCCAACACTACTTGCCGCTCCTGCTCCGATATGTGCAATGCTTCATTCACGTCGTAAGAGAAGAAAGAATAATCCTGTATATGCTTTCCCAACACTGTACCCTTAATCAAATCAGGGTGAAACAATAACGCCCATCCTTTCGCTTCAAATTTTTTTACGGATGGCTGCACGCCCATCACCTGCCCCGGAGCTATAAACATCAATGTGCCTTCCTGGTAATCGTAGTGATTTCGTCCGTACTTCAATTCGCCGCACTTCAGTTCTTTAAGGTATATAGCATACAACCCGAAATTAAAGGTCTCAGCAGCCATTGGTTTCACGGTCGATAAGTCTAACACCGTAACCAAGGGATGCAGTGTGGTAGCACCTCTCATGGCATTGTATTGAGCAACGCTATTAAGCTTTATAATCTCGTTCATGCCATTTGTTTGAAACTCAAAAATAATCATTCCAATACCGGCACCAACGTGCGTAACACTAAAGCAGTAATAATGGTAGATAAATCCGTAATTCAGGTAAGATGGCTGAAAGTAAGCGGCGTTAGCTTTGCATTGTCAAAAACAATAAACAATGAAGTATAGAAAATTGGGCAATAGTGGTCTTGAAGTTTCTGCACTTGGATTAGGCTGCATGGGGTTGAGCTACGGCTACGGTCCTGCTACCGACGAGAAAGATGCCATTGCACTCATTCGGAAAGCCTATGAATCAGGCATCACATTTTTTGATACAGCAGAAGCTTACGGAAAAGGTGCCAATGAAGAACTGGTAGGCAAAGCGTTACAGCATGTGCGGAATAAAGTGGTTATCGCCACCAAGTTTGGTTTTTTAAATGGCAAGCCGACTGATGGTTTAGACAGTCGTCCTGAAACTATTCGTGCCGTAGCTGAAAGGTCATTACAATTTTTGAAGACCGATTACATTGACCTGTTTTATCAGCATCGGGTTGACCCGAATGTGCCGATGGAAGATGTTGCCGGAACGGTAAAAGATTTAATCAAAGAGGGCAAAGTGAAACACTTTGGTATGAGTGAAGCCGGCGTGCAGAGCATCCGGAAAGCACATGCCATTCAGCCGGTTGCGGCGTTGCAAAGCGAGTATTCTATGTTCTGGCGCGAACCAGAAAAAGAGATCATTCCTACGCTGGAAGAATTGGGTATTGGCTTCGTTCCATTCAGCCCCTTAGGTAAAGGATTTTTAACCGGAAAGATTAATGCGAACACTGAGTTTGACAAATCGGATTTCCGGAATGTAGTTCCGCGCTTCACTAAAGAAAACCGGGAAGCTAATCAAACGATTGTTGATCTGGTAACAAAGATTGCAACAGAACACAATGCCACACCTGCCCAGGTTGCGCTTGCATGGCTGCTGGCGCAGAAGCCCTGGATTGTACCTATTCCCGGTACTACTAAAATCAATCGTTTAGAAGAAAATATAGGCGGCGCAAACATTATACTTAGTGATAACGACTTAGCTAATATTAATGCGGCGTTAGATAACATCAGCATCAAAGGTGAACGTTATCCCGCAAGTATGGCAAACAGGGTTGGTAAATAAAAGTTACCATATCATCAATTCCAAATCAGTATGGCAGATAAGAAAAAAGAAGTTGTCGTGCTTATAGGCACAGGCTTAATAGGGGTTGCAATTGCACGCAGGGTTGGTTCAGGCAAGCACATTGTATTGGCAGACCTCAAACAACAGAACGCTGATATCGCTGCAAAAACATTCATCGATGCGGGTTTTGACGTAAGCACTGCCGTAGTTGACATTTCTAAACGCGAATCCATACATGCCTTAGTAGACACTGCTTCCGCCAAAGGCAGCATCACCGGTTTAATACATGCTGCGGGTGTATCGCCTTCGCAGGCTTCTCCCGAAACTATATTACATGTTGACCTATATGGAACGGCTGTTATATTGAAAGAGTTTGGCAATGTCATCGCCGAAGGCGGCACCGCTGTTGTCATTGCTTCCATGTCAGGACATCGGTTGGATGCGTTATCATCAGAGCAAAATAAAGCCCTCGCTACAACACCGCCTGAAGAATTATTATCGTTGCCTTTTTTACAATTAGACCAGGTAAAAGATTCCCTGCACGCTTACCAGTTATCTAAGCGTGGCAATGCGCTGAGGGTAATGGCAGAAGCCGTAAAATGGGGCAAGCGTGGTGCAAGGGTAAATACCATTAGCCCGGGCATTATCATAACACCACTGGCAAACGATGAGCTGAACGGACCCAGAGGCGAAGGCTATCGCCGCATGAGAGATTTATGCCAGGTAGGTCGTGCCGGTAATGCTGACGAAGTGGCTAATGTTGCTGAATTGTTGATGAGTCAGGCGGGTGCATTTATCACTGGCGGCGATTTTTTAATGGATGGTGGTGTTACCGCATCTTATTTCTATGGCGAACTGGCACCTCAGGCGAAATAAATTTTCTCCAGAGACTAAATGTGAAGATAAATAAAAATAGACTGGAAGCTTTTTCGGACGGTGTAATTATAATTATCATTACGATTATGGTATTGAATTAAAAATCCCTCACAATCCCACATGGCAGCATATCAAGGAAAAGTATTGCTGCATTTATTGCAACAATTGTTGAAACCTGGACTTGCATAAAAATGAAAATCTGGGTATCAGCAAACCCAATTAATAAATAAAAAGTGAAGCTATGAAAGAGTTAGAAAAAGAAGGCTTCAAACCTGCACCGACAGAGTATTTCAGTGGAAAAGCGTTTGTAAAAACATTGGTTGCTAAAGATGAAGTTACCAATTGCAACATCAGTGATGTTTATTTTGAAAAAGGCTGCCGCAACAACTGGCATACGCATCCATCGAACCAGATATTGATTGTAAAAGAAGGCACCTGCTATTATGGGGAAGAAGGCAAACCCGTACAAAAAGTATCAGCCGGCGGCGTTATTAATGTGCTTCCTGGCGTCAAACATTGGCACGGTGCATCGCCAAACTCTCCTATGGTTCATATCGCCATTAACATAAATACAGATAAAGGAATGGTAAACTGGATGGAGCCGGTAAGCGAAGAAGACTATAAGAATGAATAAATGATAACGGCATAGTACGATAACAAGTTTTTTCAACTGAAAGTAATGTTATTTTAGATAGGCAACAAAGTGCCTGAAACGCTTTGCCAGTGGACCTTTGTGGCAATGCGAATGTATCGAAGTGGTTCGATGCATAAGCAATCCTTGTGAAGATATGGGATTAAAAAAATTGTATTGTGAAGTGCAGTTATTCTCATTGACCACCTGCTTCGTAAGTAAAGAGCTGCTTTGCTTCCTTTGCAGCACTGCAACTTTTATTATCCAATTATCTCTTTTGTATCACTATTGGGGTATTGATTCATTCTTATTTCCGCTTTGCCACAAGCCTATCTAAAAATGCTTGGAAAACAAAGACAGAAATTCATTGAGAAATTTTATAGAGTGAAAAATTAGGGAACATCATTTGTACGCTTCAATCGGGCTTAAGCACAGTCTGCCACAGCACTTTGGCTAAAGGTTTAGTGATTACGCTCGAAAAAACGGCTACCTATTTTTTATGATATAAAATCAGAAAACAACTATGAAAGCAGCAAGGATTCATGGACCGAGAAATGTGTCTTACGACACCGTTGATGACCCCAAATTACAGAATGACAGAGACGTTATTTTGAAAGTAACCGCCACCGCTATTTGTGGCTCAGACCTTCACATTTATTCAGGCGGTTTGCCACAGCCAAGACCTATGGTTTTAGGGCACGAGTTTATGGGAATCGTAGAAGAAGCCGGCGCAGCTGTTAAGAATTTGAAGCGTGGAGACAGAGTAGTAGTACCGTTTCCTATTGCCTGCGGTACTTGCTTTTTTTGTAACCATCATCTGCCAGGACATTGCGAAAATAGTAATCCCGAACATTACGGACCCGAAGGTGGTTTGCTTACTGAAAAAGGCGGAGCGCTGTTTGGCTACACAGATCTCTACGGCGGCTATGATGGCGGGCAGGCAGAATATGTGCGTGTGCCTTATGCTGATTATGGTCCGCGCCTGGTGCCTGAAAACTTAAGTGACGAGCAGGTTTTGTTTTTGACTGATATCTTTCCAACCGGTTATTCCGGCATTGATTGGGGTAATGTGCAGGGTGGAGAAACAGTTGCCATTTTTGGTTCAGGTCCGGTGGGTATTATGGCTGCCAAGAGTGCGTGGCTTCGCGGCGCTGCAAGAGTGATTAATGTGGATACAGTGCAGTATCGTTTAGACAAAGCCAAAGCCACTGCACACAGCGAAACGATTTTGTGGAATGAAGGCGCGAAAGAAGTAGTACAACAGATACGCGACATGACCGAAGGACGTGGCGCTGATGTATGCGTAGAAGCCGTTGGCTTTGAACCTGACCGCAACATTGTTGATCGTGCGAAGTCGGTACTTAATTTTGAAAAGGGATCGCCTAAAGTGTTGGAAGCTTGTATGAGCGCGGTACGCCGCGGCGGTGTAGTGTCTGTGCTAGGTGTGTATCCGACGACATATGATAACTTCCCGATTGGACAGTTCTTCGATAAAGGTATTACGTTGGTAGGCGGTCAGGCACCGGCTCATAAGCACATCGATAAGCTGCTGAGCTTTGTGGCTGAAGGTAAAGTGAGATTGGATGATGTGATTACACATCGCCTGCCTTTATCGCAGATTGCACATGGCTACGAAATCTTTAAAAAGAAAGAAGACGGCTGTGTGAAAGTAGTTCTCGATCCGTGGAAATAAACGATGATTTCCATGTGATTAAATGATTGTGATTTAATGTAAACATTTCAATAAAAAGCCACGCAATTGCGTGGCTTTTTATTGAAATGTTATCTTGTACACCATAAGTATTATAACACAATTCTCTTTCCCGAAGCAGCTGATCTTTTTGCTGCATCCAATATCTCCATAACAATCATGTTGTATTCTAATGAAGAAAGATCATTTTTTCCCGGCAACTGATGCGACAGCACGGCGGATAAATAAGTCAATGGGTCGGCTATCCGCGCGGGCAATGCATCTGCCTGTTTTGTGCTGATTATCTTTTCCCGTTTGCGCATCGTGATATTGCTATTATCCAACGCATGCAGGTAACCCGTTTCGCAAAATACTTCCATGTCTTTAATAGAAAATGGCCAGTTCCAGGAAGCTTCAATAAGCCCGGTTGCGCCCGGGTATTCAACTACAATTGTCGCGTCATCATCAACTTTGGGATAGACGTCGGTTTTGTAATGTCTTGTCACCGCTGTTACCGCAATAGGTTTTTGTCCTTTCATCATCCATGTCATGAGGTCGGCACCATAACATCCAAAATCATTTAAAGCACCTGCGCCATTCAGTAGAGGATCAGTAAGCCACTGCAGAAACTCCGGGCTGCAACCGATTTCCTTTGGCCCCTGGTGACCATCATGAAAGACCATTTTCTTTATGCTGCCGAGGCTGTCTTTTTGTATTGTGTTGTAAACATCATGGTAAGAAGGATACCATGTGGTCTCAAAGTTGACAAGTACCGTGCTGTTATATTGCTTCGCCAGTTGCTCTATTTCTTTTGCCTGTTGTAAAGTGGCTGCCAACGGCTTTTCTACCATAACAGGTATATGCAGCGGAGCACACACCTGAACCACATGCTGGTGACCAGCTACTTCATTATAACCCAACACAGCATCAGGTTTCACGTGCTTGACCAGTTTTTCCAGATCATCCGAAAATAAAGAATCCGGCACTTTATACTGCTCACTGAACTTTTTCCAAAGCTGTTTGTTGGGCTCGGCAATACCTAATACTGTCACTTTGCCATCCGCAAAAGCATGCAATATATTATGAACATGATCGTGGTTTAGCCCGGCGATTACCACCCGCAGCTTCTGCTGAGCAGAAAGGTTTGTAACTCCCATTATCATAAGTAGAACGATTATAAAAAGCTTTTTGAAATTCGTCTTAAAACAGCGGTAGGCAAAGAAAAAATATTGAGTCATAAACTTGTTTGATGCGGCGAGAATCCTCGTTGTTATTGTAAATAATTGTGTTCGTTTTAAATAAGCCTTGGCAATAAATACTTCATTTGTCAAATTCTCGAAATAACATTGATAATTTGATAAAAGAAGCCCCTTTAAATCACTTTTTCTCCGTTGGTAAAAAAGGAATAATCAACGCTTTAAAATGCGCCAATCCATCCCACACAAAACGGTTGTTGTCATGTCCATGTTCTCCGATATCTATTCGTTCAGCATGATAAATAATCTTGTCAGCCATTTTGTCAACCAGCTTTATGGAAGACAGATGCTTTATCGCTTCTGCCATCTTTTCTGCATACACATGTCCCCAAATTTCAACGGCTATAGAGTTGTAGGGAACACCAAAATCGACACCAAACTGTTTCCTGTATTCCGCTCTGATGCCAGCGACCAATTCATCCGTTGCAGGCTCAGTGTCCTTCTTTAGTAAAGCTATTAACTCCTTGTCGTTATAGATTCTTACAATGTGCAGATCAAACTCGCAATGTATGTTTCGGTTGCGGATACTAATGGACGTATTCATGCAAAAAGTATAGTTTACAAATAAAAGCTTTTGCCGATAGAACCAACATCAAAATATGATACGTTCAACCAACTTATAACACTCCTCTTCAACTCTCAATGACGTGGAAAGATTAGCTTTGGCGCCGCATTGCAAAGAAAGTTATCCTGCTTTTTTAGCAATGATTATTGGATCGAATACAACTGATTGTTATGCCAGGAAAAGAGAAAATTTTAGTCATCGGTGCATCGGGTCAAATAGGCGTGGAGCTTACATTAGCGCTTCGCAAATTGTATGGCGATGCTAATGTGATTGCTTCCGATTTGCGTGAGCAAAATCCATTGCTGAAAGATAGCGGACCCTATGTTTCACTCGATGTGATGAACAAAGAAATGCTTCATGTGCAGGTCATTCGCCAAAACATTACACAGATCTATTTGCTCGCGGCTATTCTTTCCGCCACGGGCGAAAAAAATCCAAACCTTGCCTGGAGTTTAAACATGCAGGGCTTGCTAAATGTGCTCGATATAGCGCGGGAAGAAAAGCTTCAGAAAGTATATTGGCCCAGCAGCATCGCGGTATTTGGTCCTACTTCGCCCAAGCAGATGTGCCCGCAGCAAACCATTATTGAGCCGACAACAGTGTATGGTATCAGCAAGTATGCGGGTGAGTTTTGGTGCAACTATTTTCACCAGCGTTATGGTGTAGATGTGCGTAGTCTTCGTTATCCGGGGTTGATTAGTTACAAGTCATCGCCGGGTGGAGGAACAACGGATTATGCAATTGAAATTTTTTACGAAGCAAAAGAAAACAACTACTACAATTGCTACCTGAGAAGAGATACTTATTTACCTATGATGTATATGCCCGATGCCATCCGGGCCACGATGGAATTAATGGAAGCGCCTGCCCAAAATATCTCGGTACGAACGTCTTACAATGTGGCCGGGATTTCGTTTTCGCCGGGCGATATTTCGGGAGAAATACAAAAGCACATGCCTCAGTTTGCTATGAGTTATCACCCCGATTACCGACAAGTGATTGCAGACAGCTGGCCGCAAAGCATTGACGATTCGGTAGCGAACCGCGACTGGCACTGGAAGCCAGAATACGACCTGGAAAAACTGACGAAAGATATGCTGGAGAATATGAAATAGAAGATAGAAAATGACTGCGTACATTCACAACTGCGGCAACGGCGCGTAAGAAATATCAGCTACGGTTTTGTTTTCGAGAATGGCTAAGTTAGCATCGCGCACTTCTATCATGATGCGGTGAAGCCCGCAGTTTTTTTCATCGCACTGACCGCATTGTTTATAAAAATGAAGCGACACGCAAGGCAATAAAGCAATCGGTCCATCAATCAACCGAAGCACATCGGCAAGAAAGATTTTCTCCGGTGCTTTGGCTAAATAATAACCACCGCCTTTGCCTTTTTTGCTATCTAAAATACCGTCTTTTTTCAGCTCTAATAAAATGTTCTCTAAGAACTTTAAAGGAATATTGCGCTGCTGCGATATTTCGGCAATTAGCACCGGCTCATCGTTCCGCTTTTGCGCCAGGTACATTAAAGCTTTAAATGCGTATTGTGTTTTCTTCGAAAGCATACCTCATTTCTCCCTTCCCTGCAAAGTAATATTTTTCTGTAAACTTAGGTAGCTGTTACCGTTGAAGGCTTCAGTTTATTCTCTTTCAGCCGTGGTGCATACCAGTACAAAACAATACCACCAACCATTAACAGCGTAGAGATAATTTCTGCCTGTGTAGGATGAAAACCGAAGATGCTGTAACGCGTATTTACTCTTATTTTTTCTATAAAGAAACGTTCAAGCCCGTTTACAAAAAGATAGATGGCAAACAGTCTTCCGGCAACGTGCATTTTCTTACGAATGCGCCATAAAAATACAGTCAGCAACAAGCCGACAATAATCTCATAAATAGGTGTTGGAAACACCGGTAAGGGAAGATAATTACAGAAGTCATCCCACCCGCAATGCGCCATCGGTATGCCTTCGTGATTTACATTATGAGCATAGGTAAATGCAAACATCCAGTCGGGCAAACCCGCAAAAGCCTTTACCGCAGCGTGCTGCACAGCACCGGTAGAGGCAATATGATCGGCGTATAAGCTTTGATAATGTTCTGCTTGAGAGGCGAACTGGTTTGCCGTATCCAGCATTACTTTGCCATCGGCATTGCTGATGTAAGCACTGTTTACAATACCCCAATCGCCATCGCCGGCCACCTGGCAGCCTATACGTCCCCAGCCATAGGCAAACATCAGCCCCGGTGCTATGGCATCGCAGAGATGAATGTAAGAGAAGTGATGTTTTTTTGCATAAAAATAAATGGCTGTCGCCGCCACTATCAAGCCACCATAAAAGGTAAGCCCGCTGCGCGAAAACAGGTTGCCTATTGGGTCTTCGATAAAGCGATCCCAATTCTCCAAATTATCAAAAATCTTAGCACCGGCAAAGCCGGCAACAAAGGCAATGATGACCAGGTCGCCAACGCGGTCGCTGGGCCAAATTTTATACGTGCGTTCTTCGGGCGTGGGCAGCTTTTGTTTGTTCTTCTCGCGCCATCTCAGAAAGGTAAGAAAGCCGCCTAAGGCAACGCCGCCCAGCAGGTTTCCCTGCAGGGAAAATAAATAGCTCTGCGGGTCGGCAAGCGCTGACGGTGTAGAAAATAAGCCCAATAGTTTGTATCCAAACAGGAAGCCCACAAAGAAGTTGCTGATGAGCTCTCCCGCTCCGGCAGGTTCGCCCACCATCATCTTTGTTTCGCCGTAGGTAAGCAAACCTTTTGCCTGCTTGCGTTTCAGCTCCTGGGTTAAGAGCCACGCGCAGCCGAGAAAAGAGATAGCGACCATAAACCCAAAGGTGTTAATGACCTTTAGAAACGGCAGGCTGATGTTAAAAATGTCTTTAAAGAAATAGTATAGATTAGGATACATGTATCGCTTTTGTTATAAAGGCTGCAAGTTTACAGAAAAGCATTCATCGGCTGGCAGATGGTGTGATAAACATTTGGGAATTCGGTAGCGAAAGCTGGCTAAAAGCCGTATTGCTGCCGGTAAAACACTCCCGTTTGCATGATAAAAGTTCTACTTTATATGAAAAGTCTTTTATCATGCATAGTGACTGTTTTCTTACACAAAATGGGTTTCTTATCTATCAACTGGTGCGTATAGTAATCCATAAAAGACGGAGGATGCCAATTTTACATTGCAGTAAGCACATTATTCATCTCTGCATGCGGTGTCTTCGCCCATGTGAAGCCCAAACTAGGTATGCTTTTATCTTCAACGCAACAAGAGAATCAACCTTGCTTTCTTTTATTCTTGTTTAAGCGGGTGCCGACTATTCACTTGATTAATGTTAACAATATTAATAATTATGTGTATCAATAATTAAGGGTAGTATTGATGTGTGAAAATGGCTTTACTGATACCTGTCTATTATCAGAATAAGTCGAGAGAGATACACATGGATCTTGTTTTTGAGGAAACTATTGAATGCTTCAATACTTTTATTGATGACTGCTTTGTGTGTTTTAGAAAAGAAAACAAAGGGTATAATTACAGCACTTCCTGCACCAACCTTGAAGAAAATTATTTGCTTGCCATCGGTCGGCAGTTATACCTAATGTTTCCTTAGTTGAGTTTGTATTTCTCTTTGTTTATCACCTGGTTTACATCTTCTGCTGGTCAACCTCTTTAGTGACCCATACGCATAACTTTTTCTATACAGCAGGAAAGCGCAGAAGCCGGAAGGCCTATATTTGTTATGCGCCAACCAACCCTTCATATCACCACATATGCATTGCTTATGAAAAAGATAGCCATCTTTCTGCTCCTTTCTTTTTGCTTTTGCCATTGCAGCGAGAAGAAACAAACGCTTGATTTCGTTACCCTGAAAAAAAACCAGTTTACGGCAACGCCGTTCGAGCTTCCTGGTGGCGGCATACCCGACCCGCTGCTGCAGCGGGCGCACGACAGTTGTATGGGCTTCGCCTTCGATATGAATGCCTTGTTTATACAAACCAGAGATACGTTTTCCATCGGCAGTATTGTAAACCGCCGGTCGCTGAAGGTGTTGAATACACTAACCGATCTGGGACTGACGCAGCAACAGATAGCTTCGCGATTTATGGTAATAACCAACCCTTGCTACGAAAAAAAAGTGCTGCAGTTTCCCTTGCGGTCTTTGCTGGGAGATGCTTTTGCCCTAAAACTGCCCGGTGCCGGCGAGGCATTGAACAAAGAAATAAACGATGCTGTGTCGGCTTCTCAGGAGGCCGATATGCAAACTGGTTCGTGGGTCTATCTTGATATGAGAGATGCTTTGCAAAGCATAATCGACACTACGAAAAGTGCCACCATACTACAGTATAAAAGCAACCTGATGGATACGGCGAATATGGTGCTGGCATCTATTGAAAGTGTTACCGATGTCAGCTTTCTTATTCATACACACCGGGCTATGCCGGCACCGCTGTTGTCTTTATTAAAAACAAAACCTTCGGTAGCCAATCCCCGTTCGCAGGCTTCTCTCAAGCTGTCTTATATTGCCGATAACCAGTTTGAAATGACGTTGAACGGATTCTTCCCCGTGGCAGGCCGGTTTATGAAAGCAGAATGGAAATGAAATGGGAAACAAACGATTTTCTAGGTGGTAAAACAGCGCTATCTATCCTTTTATTTACAAATACCCGCTTGTCTTTTGCTTCTTACTTTTACATAAAACCTGCCAACAACCACAAACTGCACTGAGAGCAGGCAGTTTGTGGTTATAACATAAAAAACGATTCAAGAGAGAGGCGCTATTACTAGTTAAAAGAATACTGACAGTTTTGCCCGTGCGTAAAATGGAACACCCGGCGTATTGCTGATCTCGTCTACCGGTGCGGTTTCATATTTAAGGCGCGATTCGTATTCAAACTGAGCTTCGTTCCAGCGGGTGTTGAGTAGGTTTTCAATACCGATGCCGATTTCATACTTCTTCTTTGTATAATTGGCGGTGAGATCGGTAACAAAGTAACCTTTTGCCCGCAGGCTATAGTCTTCATTGCCGGGGCGCCGCGCCAGCCAGCGATAGCTGATGCCGCCGTTGAAGCCACTTTTAAAATTGACAAACAACCCAGCCGTGCTGGTAAAGGTGGGCGCCAGCGGAATATAATCCTGTCCTTTCGGGTCGTCAATGCTGCAGGGCTTCGCAAAGTTCAGGTTCAGGTTTCCATACAGCCAGGAGTTAATTTGATAGCGTGTGGCAAAGTCAACACCTTTGCGCGTGGTTCTTCCGCCCGGCGATACACTTTCATCGCCATAGTCGGAGCCGTAGGTAAACTCCTGCTCTAAAAACAAATACCACAGCGCCGCATTGAAAAACAAGCGGGGCGCGGGTTTCCAGTTAATGCCGAGGTCGGCACCATAGGCAGCCGGTATCACTTTATAGCCCTGGTCGGCAATCACCACACGGGCGTCGTTGGAGTGAAACCCCTTGCCCGTTTTTACATACAACTGCACCTTCGAGTTTACGGTGTATTGTATATTTAATTTGGGGCTGATGATGCTCTTGCTTTGTGCTGTGTTTACACCGTTATAAATAGCGGCTGCCGTGTCAGAAGCCGGCGCGGTGCTCAGGTAATAGAAATGAAAATAATCGAGCCGCGCGCCTGCATTGAAAAGCCATTTGCCGGTCTCTATTGTTTCTTCTACATAACCGTTGGCGTTGAGTTCTTTTATATTGCCCAACTGCAGATAGTTAAGAATGTTGCCATTTTCGGTATGCGCCAGCCAGCTTGGGTGCGTGGCATCGTAGCGGGCACTGATACCGGCGGTAGAGGTAAGCGTTGCATTGCCAAGTGAGGACTGGTGCGAAATTTTACCATTATACCCATACATATCCCGCTCTTCGTGCTGCGCAAATTCATCGCCGGTTACGGGGTTAACGAAGTAGAAAAGAAAATTAGAGACCAGGTTAAAGTAGCAATGCGAGTAGTACAACTGGTTTTCGAGCACCGTATTCTTCGGTAGGTTAGACGTAAGTTTTACATAGGCATTGGCGCGCGTGGTATAACCGCCCTGCGCGCTGTCTATGGTGCCAAACCGGTCTTTAATATAGCCTTCTGCCTCGGCGCGGTTGGGCACTTCGCCGGCTGCCCGCCACCGTGAGGTTAGGGAAGAAGCGCTGACCGTAAGGCTGCTGTTGGCGCCCACGCGGGTAATGTATTTACCAAAAAAATTAAAGCGGTTAAAGTGTTCCGGCACATCGAAAGGACCACCATTGGTGTACAACGCCTCGCCGGCTATGTATGCGCTTTGTCCTTTTTGTTTGGCTTTATTGCTTAACAAATCAATCATTGCCACGCCACGCAGCGTACTGAATTGTCCGCCTTCTATTTTAAAAGTACTATGGTCTAATACATTTTTAGTGTTGTAGGCTACATAGCCACCGGTGCAGAAATCGCCTTTGTCAGTGTAGTAAGGTCCTTTGCCAAAGTCGTAGCCAGCAACAGTTTCAGGTATCAGGAAGTGCAGATCGGCATAGCCTTGCCCATGCCCCTGCGACACCAGATTGACCGGCAAGCCATCTACCGAAACATTTACATCGGTGCCATGGTCGGCATCGAAACCCCGAAGAAAGATTTGCTCTGCCTTGCCGCCGCCCATATGCTGCGCAATGAAGAGACCCGGCACAAGGCGCATTAGATCCTGCGCCGATTTTACAGGCTGCATGTTCAGGTCGATGCTGCTGAGCGTGCGCGATGTGGTCAGGTTGTTTGCATGAGAAGTGATGATTATTTCTGCCAAATCAACAGAACCTTTGGCAAGCTCAATGATAACTGGATTGTTGTTGGAAGCAGATGTGATGGCTTCCGGCTGGTAGCCGATAAAGGATATGCGGATAGAATCGCCGGTTAATACATTGGATAATGTAAAATTGCCGTTGCGGTCTGTAACTACATTCTTGCCAGTCTTTATGTCTCTTACCACGGCAAGCTCCAGTGGTTCCCCGGTGGTTTTATCTATCACTCTACCTTTAATATTGGTTTGTGCCTGGGCCGCAGTGCAGCCCAACAACAGCATAGCCGCCATTATTCTTACTAAATATTTATTCATGTAAAATTTGTTTTCACTGATTACTACAATTTGATGGAGGCCGGCAAAAAGCACAGGCTGATGCCATGCAGGTATAAGAATCTGCAAAGCACTTTCGCTTCCGAAGAAGCCATGCTTTTCGGTTTTTAAAACGAAGTCTGTATGTATCAGGAAAACCTGGGCGGAGGTATGTGTTTAGGGAGAAAGATAGATTGAAGTTGTACCACTGCGAAGCAAGAGGAATGTAAAATAGGTTGGATAGTAGATGTCGTAAGCATATACGTTTCGCCGGAGAGATGCACAGGTATTTGGTCCTCGTATTTTACGGTGCTTTGGCTTTTGGTATTGTCTTTTTCGTCGGCGGCTATTTCTTTTTCTACGTGGTTGTTTCCGTACACCGCATGGATGGTAGCAATATGGTCTTCTTCGTTGAAGATGTGAGACAGTTCATCGCAGGCTACCGGTATTGCACAGCGCATCAGCACAGTGCAGTACAGTAAAAGCAGGTAGTAAGCCGAAGGATGTCTCATTCTGTTATGTCGTCTGATTGGTATGGAACGGGGAAATGGCTAAAGCAGTATCAACGCAATAAGGTGATCTGCAACAATAATGCCCTCGCCTATAAACGAATAAAATGGGAAAACAGATTTGCCTTGTACTGCATGGCTGTTGGGTTTTATGGCAGGCTGTGTAGTTTGCAATGATAAATAAAATGCAATACCAAACAGCGGTGAGCAATTTTTTGCTTACTCCTTCCTTTTGAAGCTTATTTTATTAATCCCGCAAAATGATCTTTATAAAATAATCTTGGATATCGCTTCTCTCAACAAGCCTTTACTCTTCCACATTTCAGGTAATGCAGGTTGATAAAATAAGAGCAGGCATCAGAAATACTTATTTGGACTGAGTTTTGTACTGTTTTACTTCTCAATATTAATCAACGATTGCAGTTATGCCATTCACCACTTTTTTTATCAGCGACTGCTAACACATTTCATCATAACATCACCAATAATATTCATCGTGATAAAAACAAAAACCGTATAGGATAATTTATACTTCTGCTACACAAAACACGACCTGTTTAATTTCTTTTTTGTTCTGCAAACTGACTGCCTTATGAATTGCGTATAACACAGATTCTTGCATCATTGTAAGCAGAACCAACTTTGGAATTTCTTATCAATTATAATTTAAATTTTCACATCTATGAGAAGGGAAACTGTACACATTGTTCTCCGGCGGTTTTCGTTGTTATTGCTTGCGGCAATAACGATGAGTGCTGCCATGGCTTCCTCGCACAGGGAAGCACCGTTAATTTCAAACGATCCGCTTGCAGATAACACCGATCTGTACGCGTTTCGCAGTCCTGACGATCCATCAACTGTAACGATTATTGCCGACTACATTCCGTTTGAGCTGCCTGAAGGCGGTCCTAACTATTACACATTCGGCCAGAATATCCGTTACGAAATCCACATTAAAAACAACCCGAACACAACGGGAGATGACATCACGTACCGGTTCACGTTTACCCAACAGAATCAGGACCCGACTACTTTCTTTAATGAAAGACTAGCAAAACAAAATTTGTTCACTACTTATGTATGTGAGAAGATTGTAGCCGGCGGAGCGCCAGATACAATTTTGCCGTTTGGAATTGTTCCGATTAATAATATCGGACCACGTTCCATTCAAGATCCGACTGTTGGCTTAGCCAGCACTTACGATCAACAAATACAAAACAGCATTGCTTCCGCTACCACGGGCGAAACCATTTTCTGTGGCCCGGCTGATGATCCTTTCTTTGTTGACTTGGGTGGTGCTTTTGATGTCGGCAACTTTCGCCCGGAAGGAAATACTACCAACCCGACAAAAGATGGTTTGGCAAGATATAATATACATAGTATCTGCTTAAAGATACCTATCCAGTTATTGCAGAAAGATGGTAAAAGTCTGGCTGATGCTAAGAATATCTTGGACCCGGATTATGTAATCGGCGTTTATGCTTCTGCCAGCCGCCAGCGTATTAAAACTATTAATGACGATGGCACCAAGAGCTACAGTGGAGAATGGGTGCAGGTATCCCGCCTAGGTATGCCGCTTACCAACGAAGCTGTTATTCCTGTTGGAATGAAAGACAAATGGAACGCAACCAATCCATCGGGTGATTTAGCTTTTGCTCCTTACTTCGAAAATCCAGAGCTGGCCTTGTATATGGACAATGCACAGTTTGGTGGAGCGGTTCCTTCGTTAAATGCACTTCGTATTCAGACGCATTCGCAAACCGTGTTGGGTGCTGTTGATTTTCAAAACGATTCTGCCGGTCTATATGTATTAAAAGGCAATCCGGCTTTGACAGGCACAGCATTGGACCCGACTAAATTCGGCGATATTCTTCTGCCAGATAATCACAGTCCGCGTTCGGTTGATCTTTTGCCTATCTTTTATACCGGTGTTCCGAATTTAGCGCCTTACCAGTTGGCAACGGGTAAGCCTGCCGGCAATCCATTGGCTCCCGGCAAACCATTTATTAATAACTTCCTGCCTACCTTGAATGATATGCTGCGGCTGAATATGGCAGTGCCTCCTACCGATCGTACCAGTCCCGATTTTAGTTCGGAAGGTATTGTTAAGGCAGCGGTATTAGGGCTTACCGATCCAAGGTTTAACGGCAGCGATTCCTTACAATTAATCCCGAACATGGATGGCTTCCCTAATGGCAGACGCCTGGAAGATGATGTAACTACTATCGAGCTGCAGGCAGTAGGCGGTGTGGCATTGGCGGCAATCGGCTTGTGGTACGATGACTACAACCTGGCTGATTCTGCAACACAATCTCCTGTAACTACCAACTTAGGAAATGTACTCAGCTTTTCAGCAGGTCCTACACACAACGACACTACGTTTAAAACGAGTTTCCCGTATGTGCAGACTCCATGGAGAGGATATGATTACACTTATCAACAAAGGTTCTAACCGCTAAAAAAGAAATGAAAATGAAATCAATTATAAAATTATTCGCGGCTGCATGGGTCTTCATGGCTCTCAGCTATACGGCTTCGGCTTCCTCGCACAGGGAAGCACCGTTAATTTCAAACGATCCGCTTGCAGATAATACGGATGTGTACGCATTCCGCAGTCCCTGCGATACCAACAAGGTGGCGCTTATTGCCAATTATATTCCGTTTGAACTTCCGAATGGTGGACCGAACTATTATAATTTCGGCGAGAACATCCGTTATGAAATTCACGTTGATAATAACCCTAACACACCGGGTGACGATATCATCTACCGCTTTACATTTACGCAGACCAACGAAGACCCAACCACGTTCTTCAACATCAGGCTGGGCAAGCAAAATCTGAAGACAACCTATATGCTGGAACGCAGTATAGACGGTGGTAAAAGTTTTGCAACGGTGATTGAAAAAGGCATTGTGCCGCCCAACAACATTGGGCCGCGCTCTATCGAAAACAGTACGGTTGGTTTAGGCAAAACATATGAAAGCCTTATTGACAGTGCTGTTACCACAGCTACTACAGGTGAAACCGTTTTCTGCGGACCGGCAGACGATCCTTTCTTCGTTGACCTTGGCGGCGCCTTCGATGTAGGCGGTTTCCGACCGGTGGGCAGAGATGGTTTGGCTAAATACAATTGTCATTCTATCTGCGTAGAAGTTCCTATTTCTACTTTACAAAAGGATGGTAAAACTGCGGCACAAGCCGTCAATATCTTAGACAGCAGTTTCGTAATTGGGGTTTATGCTTCTGCCAGCCGCCAGTCCATTTCTACTTTCGATTCTACTACAGGTACCGTAACTTCTGAAGGTGATTGGAAACAAGTATCCCGCCTGGGTATGCCGCTTACTAACGAAGCCATCATTCCAATCGGTATGAAGGACAAGTGGAATGCAACCAATCCATCAGGAGACTTAGCCTTTGCTTCTTACTTCGAAAACCCTGAGCTGGCATTGTATATGGATGATTCACAGTTTGGCGGTGCCGTTCCAGGTCTGTCACAACTTCGCATTCAGAGCAATTCACAGACGGTTTTGGGTAATGTTGATTTCAGAAACGGTAAAGAAGGGCTATATGTGTTGAAAGGCAACCCTGCTTTGAAAGGCACAGCTTTAGACCCGGCTACTTACGGTGATATCTTATTACCCGATGACCACAGTCCCCGTTCGGTAGATATCCTGCCTATTTTTTATACTGGCGTTCCTAACTTGCCTCCTTACCAGTTGGCAACGGGTAAGCCTGCCGGCAATCCCTTAGCTCCTGGCAAGCCGTTTATCAACAACTTCCTGCCTACACTCGGCGATTATCTTCGTTTGAACATGGCAGTACCGGTTACGTCACGCAGCGATACCAGCTTTAGTTCGGAAGGTATTATTAAGGCAGCGGTGCTGGGTTTAACTGATGCCAAGTATAATGGCAGCGATTCCTTGCAGTTCATCCCGAACATGGATGGCTTCCCTAATGGCAGACGCCTGGAAGATGATGTAACTACCATCGAGCTGCAGGCAGTAGGCGGTGTGGCATTGGCAGCAATCGGCTTGTGGTATGATGACTATAACCTGGCTGATTCTGCAACACAATCTCCGGTTACGCAGGACCTTGCTAATGTGCTTGCCTTTAACGCAGGCGTTACTCACAACGATACTACACTTAAGCCTTGCTTCCCGTATGTACAGACTCCTTGGAGAGGCTTTACGGGTGATGAATATGTTGGTCCGGTCAGTACCGTATTCCCTGTGCACTTCCTGAGCTTTACGGCTACCAAGGTAAACCAGACTGTAGCCCTTCGCTGGCAGGTAGAAAACCAGACCAATGCCAACCGCTACAATGTAGAGTATAGTATTGATGGTACTCATTATTCAGCGCTTACTTCGTTAGCGGCTAACACGGCTACCAGCACGTACCAGTTTGTTCACAGTTCTCCATCTTTAGATAAGATCAACTACTACCGCATCACCGAAGTAGACAGAGATGGTAGAACCATTACCTCACCAGTACAGGCTATTAAGTTTAGCGTAACCAACATACTTACGGTATCGCCGAACCCGGCATCTACGTATGTGAAGGTATATTCTACGATACCTAACCTTTACCTGACTGTGTATGATAATACCGGCAGAAAAGTGGCTGCCCAGGTAATGAACAGCAATACAGTTACCATCAGTTTATCATCTTTGTCAAGAGGCATCTATACCGTAGTGGCAACCGACCATAGCGGCAAACGCATCGACATGAAGAAGATCATCAAGGAATAACAACCATTTTGTCTAATGTTAAAACGAAAAATATTACACAGCGGCAACGCTGTGTAATATTTTTTTTATCGGACATTGCAAGCGTATTATTGTTTAAAGGAAAACGAATTGCTTTATGAAGAAGAACACGATCTATATTATCTCCATCCTGGTTTTCTGTCTTGCCGTTGTGGGCATCCTTGTGAAGTATCATTACAAGCAAACAGAAGAAGAAAACAGAACCTATACCCTTCTTCCCCGTAAGGGCGAAGCTGCCAACAGCGCCGAGTTCCTTTTGGTTAAGAAGAAGGTATCCGACCTTCTCAAAGCGCTTCAAACCGACCCTGCCGATACCAAATCTGCACTGCGCTTAGCTGCATTGTTCATCCAGGAAGCGCGTATTACCGGTAATCAT
>CAZZZH010000005.1:0-1549 GCA_964658445.1 Ilyomonas sp. | reverse complement strand
GAACGATGTGCTTGCACAGAATCCCAACAACTTTGATGCGCTCGTTTATAAATCGCTTTTGTTCATGTCGCAGCACCATTTTGCCGATGGCTTAACTGTGGCGCATCAGGCGCAGCAGGTAAATCCGTACAATGCCTACATTTATGGGTTGCTGGTAGATGGAAATGTAGAGATGGGTCAATATGATTCTGCCGTTCGGTATGCCGACCAGATGGTTGCTATCCGTCCTGACCTTACTTCCTATTCCCGTGTCTCTTATCTCCGCGAAATCTTTGGCGATTACAAAGGCGCCATCGATGCTATGACGCGTGCCGCCGGAGCCGGTGGCCAGGGAGATGAATACACTGAGTGGACGCGCTACCAACTAGCCTCTTTATATGAGAAAACCGGCAATTACCCCAAGGCCGACACGCTTTATCACGTCTCTTTATCCATGCGCCCCGATTATCCCTATGCTTTGGTCGGCCTGGCACACGTGGCGGTTGCCAATAGTGACTTTGCGAAAGCCATCTCCCTTTACCAGCGCGCCGATTCTATTGTTACTGACAATACGGTGAAAGAAGAAATGAGCGATGTCTACCGCCGTATGGGGCAAACCGCAAAAGCCAATGATATTCTTTCTAAAGTGGTAGAAGGGTTGAATAAAGATGCTGAAGCCAGCGCTAAAGATCCTACTATGGGGCACTATGCCGACAGGGAATTGGCATACGACTATCTTAAATTGGGTGATAAGGATAAAGCCCTGGATCATGCACAACTTGAATGGAACCGGAGACCTGAAAACATAGACGTAAATGAGACGCTTGCCTGGGTTTATTACAATCGCGGCGATTATGCAAAGGCTTCGGACTATATGAAGAAAGCATTAAGGACGCATTCCAAGAATCCCATCTTACTAAGCCGCGCCGCTTTGATATTTTATAAAGCCGGAGACAAAGCGTTAGCCAAGTCCACGCTTGCTCAAACCTCTCTTTCCAATCCCTATATCGATTATTTATTAAAGAACCAGATCACGCCGATACAAAGTAGTCTTTAAATTGCCAGGAGACTTCACATTCGCATGAAACCAAACCAGTATTCTACCGCTTTACGTGCAGCAGCCGGCCTTGTGCTCCTGCTTTTTTCTGCAACAAGCGTCTTTGCGCATACCATCAATTATTCGTTAGAGAAAGCCCCCGTCAACGACGTTGTCTGGTTCTATCTCAAGCTCGGTTACACGCATATTTTACCCCAGGGTTTTGATCATATTCTCTTTGTCTGCGGTCTCTGCCTGTTAAGTACCAAAGTCAGCACTATCTTATGGCAGGCTACCGCATTTACGGTTGCCCATTCCATTACGCTGGCGCTTAGTATGCAGAATATCATTGTAGCGCCCAGTGCAGTGGTAGAGCCCATCATTGCTTTATCTATACTTTTTGTTGCTGTGGAGAATTTGTTGTTGACGGAACTCAAGCCCTGGCGCATTTTTATCGTCTTTATGTTCGGTCTAATCCATGGGATGGGCTTTGCATCCGCACTTAACGAAATCGGGTTGCCGCGAAACAAGTTT
>CAZZZH010000004.1:10770-45775 GCA_964658445.1 Ilyomonas sp. | reverse complement strand
ACAAGTTATCACACGCCGCAGCAAATAAAAGACTTTGCAGATACGTATGGTCTTAGCCACTTCAACAATATTATTTTTGGCAGAGATGTCAATTATTTCTTTGTGCCTTTTTATAAAATTCCTTCCACGCCGTTCATGGCGGTGTATGATAAAAAAGGAACTTTTTTAAAGGCATACGAAGGTGGCACCACGCCTGAAACTATTGCGCAGCTTCTTAAGACATCGAAATAAAAAAGATTGCTTTATCACTAAACTATAAACATGAAAATTACAGTTATTGGCGCCGGAGCCGTTGGCGCTACCTGCGCCGACAATATCAGCCGCGCAGCTCTTTGCGAAGACTTAGTATTGCTGGATATCAAAGAAGGTCTTGCCGAAGGTAAGGCGATGGACATGCGTCAGACCGCAGCCCTGCTGGGTTTCGACACTCGCATCGTGGGTTGCACCAACGATTATGCACAGACGGCAAATAGTAAAGTAGTGGTCATTACCTCGGGTCTTCCCCGCAAGCCGGGCATGACGCGCGAAGAGTTGATTGGTACTAATGCCGGCATCATAAAAACCGTTGTGCAAAATGTGCTGCAACATTCGCCCGATGCTATCATCATCCTTGTATCGAACCCAATGGACACCATGACCTACCTAGCTTTGCAGAGCAGTGGCTTACCTAAAAACCGCATCATTGGTATGGGTGGCATTTTAGATAGTGCACGCTTTAAATTCTATATCAGTAAGGCGCTCAGCTGCTCACCGCTTGATTTGAATGCGACGGTTATCGGTGGTCACGGCGACACAACGATGATACCCTTGATTCGTATGGCGACCTGGAATAGCTTGCCGGTATCAACGCAGTTAGCTCCCGATCAACAAAAGCAGATTGTATCCGATACAATGGTAGGTGGTGCAACGCTTACAAAGCTTATTGGCACCTCAGCTTGGTATGCGCCGGGTGCAGCCGTGGCAGCGCTTGTACGGTCGGTGGTGCACGACGAAAAGAAGTTGTTTCCTTGCTGTGTATTGCTCGAAGGTGAGTATGGGCAGAACGATATTTGCCTTGGTGTTCCGGTTATTATTGGCAGCAACGGCTGGGAGAAGATTGTTGATTATGGCTTGAACGAAGAAGAGCAGGCAACCTTCAACAAAAGCGCTGATGCCGTAAGAAGCATGAATGATGTACTAAAGACTTTGTAAAGAAACTTACATAAACAAGAAGCCCTGATGGCATATGCCATCAGGGCTTCTTGTTTAATGGCATTACTTATTTATAGTGCGGCATATTCGCATCCTGAAAATCTTTTTCTGCTTTGTTCCAGTTGTTCACTACGTTGGTTCTGTCGGCATTCATCTTATTGTTTATCGAGTTGAATGTGTTTACTGCGGCATTCATATCGTTCACGGCTTTGTTATATGCATCTACATCAGCTTTGCTTCGGCTGCTTTCTGATTTTGCTTCAAACGATTTTTTTATCATTTCAAAACTGTCTTCCTTCAGGTAATAGTCGGTTACTTTCGGAAGATCGGTTTCGGCTGTTTTTTTATACCACTGCAAAGCTTGCTTACAAGCCATGTACAGCGAGGCATCGCCATTAAAGCTCTTTAATGAATCTAATCCTTTCAAGCCGTCATCGGCATAGCTGATGAGTGCATTGCGCGCCTGCTCCGCATCATTCAGCTTATGACTGTTTAACGCTTTCGTAAGCTCGCCATCCTCCCAGTTGCACTTAAAGAAAATAAGGTACACGTTGTTTTGATAATGGTTCAGTTTGCCGGCAACTTCCATTTTATCGCTTAGCTCGCTGTGACCTTCCACCACTTTCACATTATACTTGGTAGCAAAAGCGGTTTCGGCATCCTGCATTTTTTGTTCTGCCTCGTGGATTTTTTCTTCCGTTTTTTCCTGTAATAAAATATACGCCTGCATTTCATCAAAACTTTGCTCCGCAATGTCTTCCATGTTTACGATTTTGGCGTAATCATCATTAAAAATATGGTAGCAAAAATCGATGTATTCCATGCTGCTCTGGCGCAGTGTTTTATCGCCTTTAAAATAAGGTAGGTCAGCCGTTTTCGATTTGCTGTCCTGTACACTTTCCAATACCTGAGCACGCATCTTTTCTATCTTTTTGGCGCGCCTTCCATGCGCAGCGGCACTCATGTATGCCATATACTTTGCATCCATGTCTTGTTGTGCGATGCTAACGGCATTCATGTAAGCGCCGGGGTCGTCTTGTGCCATTGTTTTCGATGCTGAAAATAAAGACATAACGAATAGGGAATAGAATAACAAATGTTTCATAAGCAATGTTTGTTTTACTACGCAATATAATGCGGATAATTTTATTCAGGAAGCTTCGCTACTACTTTATAAGCGACTTTTAGAGCTGCATCTTTTTGTAAAAAATGCTTCCATTCTGCCGCTGCTTCGCTCTGTCTTTCATCTATCTGAAGGCGTTCTTTTTCGTAGGCATTATTTTGAACGGTAAACAAAGAAAGCAGCAGCTTGTCTGCCGATGAAACGGTATCGGAAAAGGAGGAGGTTTCCGTTTGCTGTAAAGCCGTTTGTAGCTGCAGCGATATGTCTTTTTTAACTCGTTCCTTTTCTATTTCGGCATTGTATTTTTTTAGCTTCGCGTAATAAGGCGATATTGCAATAAACGAATCTGCCATTGCCTGCAAACCTGCGGTGGGAACGCTTTTCAGCGGTTGATAATATTTGTTGGCATCAATGGCAACGGCTGGTAACGCATGCGGATTTAACGACTCGCGCTCCGGCTCACTGCTTTCAATTTCGGGTAGTATCACGTCCGGCACCACGCCAGTTAGCTGAGCTGTAGCACCACTTACGCGATACACTTGTCCGTCAGTTATTTTAAGATAATTATCATACTGTTTTTTGGTATTAGGTTGTTCTTCAGATATGGTAGTATCCAAAGGCAATACCTGTTGCATGGTAGCCTTTCCATAGCTGGGCGAGCCGAGAATAATAGCGCGATGATAATCCTGCATCGCACCGGCAAACATCTCTGATGCAGAGGCGCTGTAGCCATTGATCATTATAACTAAAGGACCGTTGTAGATAGTACCCCGGTTTACGTCTTTCAATGTAAAAACCTTTGCTTCCTTACCTTTTATTTGCTGTACTGGCCCGGCGTCTATAAAGATGCCGCTAAGCTCAACGGCTTCCTGTACAGAGCCGCCGCCATTGTAACGCAGATCTAAAATCAAGCCTTGTATGTTTTCCTTTTTTAGTTTGATAATTTCCTTCGCTACATCGTTTGCGCAGCCTTTGGCATCGCTGTTTTCATCCCAGTCGGTGTAGAAGGCAGGCAAAGAAATATAGCCGATGTTTTTATCGCCTTTCAGGATAAAGCTTCTCACTTTGCTGTCGTCATCTTCGTCGGTTTCCATTTTTTCCTTTACTAAAGTTACCTGTCGTAAAGAGCCATCGGCTTTCTTTACTTGCATAATTAATTTCTCGTGATTACTTGCATTCAATATCTCTTTTATTTCCTCTGTTGTCGCAGTACTTACATCAACCGGTTGCGAGCCGCTCCATTGCAGCGTTTCAATTTTATCGCCGGTATTTAGTTGTCCGCTTTTATAAGCCGGGCTGCCAGGCGCCAGTTCATCTATCAGCACACCTTCGTCTTTATCTTCTTTTACCCCAAAGCCAAATACTACATGCTCTGCACCCAACTCACTTTCAAAGTTTTCTTCTTCAGTAGCAGGAAAAAATTCGGTGTGCGGATCGTAACATAGTGCAATGGCTTTGCAATATTCATCGCCCACGTATTGCGGTATACCACCCGGGCTTTGAAACATAATCTTGATGCCGCGCTGCAATACATTCTGCATCTTATGCCGCAATACAGGTTCTATGCTGTCTACATATTTTTTTTGCTGCGCAACGGGTCGTTTGGTAAAGTCAGAATCATCTGCTATTGCATCGAGCACATCATACTTAAGAACCTTGTAAAGCTTGGTGCGCAGGGCGGTTTCATTGGCAGGAAAAGAAGTGTCTTCTGCAACCGTTAGCGTTTCATTCGCAGTAAAAACAAAAGGCTTCTGGCAAATAAGACTGATGAGGGAATCGGATTGATGCAGCCGCTGTGTATAACGGCTGGTAACGGCTTGCAGGAAGTTTGTTTTCTGTTTCAGAATATCATTATCCAGTTGCAGCCGATACGGTTGAAAGGCAGCCATATCTTCCTGCGTGAAGTATATTTTTTCATCGTCTAATTCATTCATCATTTTATCCCAAACAAAGGCAGAGAAAGCATCGTCTACCGGCACCGGATGAACATGAAATTTCTCTGCCATGCGCGTAATAAGAAACGCATTGGAAGCTACTTTGGCAAAGGGTTGAGCGTTTAGTAAACTTTGATAAAATAGTAATGATGCAATGACAAATACCACTCTCTTCATGCGTGAAAAATAAAACATTTTATTTACAGAAAATAGAAAGAAAGCAAGGTTTTAAAAACGCCTTACTATGCTCCGTTATTAATGAAAAAGGCGATGGGAAGTGTAAATGCATTGCAACTTTATTGCGGTGCTTAAATAGCGGTTTCGTAAGTTGATCTATTAGTTTTACAATAACCGAATAAAGCTGGACTGATAATTAAAAATAAACTGCTGTATAATGAAAAATCTTAAGAGCACAGTATTACAACTCTTTCTCCATTTTATAATGCGGAAGGCTTACTTCCATAAATTCATCGCCCACCTTTTTATATCCTAACTTTTCATAAAATCCCATTGCCGTTTTGCGGGCATGCATGCAGATGCTGGTAAAGCCTCTGTCGCGCGCAATATTCTCGGCAAACTGCATCAGCGCTTTGCCAACGCCATGCCGTTGTAAACCAGAAATAACCGCCATTTGCCTAAGCCTTACCGTGTGCTTATCTGTTTTTGTGAGCAGGCAACAACCTTCCAAAACATTATCATCAAAGTAGCAGATAAGAATATCATTTTTTTCTTTTTCGAGTTCTTCGGGCGAAAACTCAAGACCCAAGGGTTTGCGTAAAATGGCGTAACGCAATTTTACCATGTCTTCATAATCGCGAGTACCATGATCAATAATCTTAAGTGCCATGCCTGGTATAAGTTGGTTTAAAAATAAAGCAAGTCGTTAAAAAAACGCAGAATCAGTTACTGCGCGCAATCGTTAAGTTATATACTATGCAACGTTTCAAATATACAGCGTTTACTGTAAAAAGCAGGCAAGTAAAGAAGACATTGCAAAATCAAACTTAAGACGGAACAGAGATAATACAACTGCAACAACGGTTTTTAAAAAAAGGAAGCTGTTTATTGTTGATTGAACAAAAAGTATATTTTTGCGCCTGTAACAAAAAAAATATTAACAATGTCAGACATCGCAACAAGAGTTAAAAAAATCATTGTTGACAAATTAGGCGTAGACGAAGCCGAAGTAACCAATGAAGCATCTTTTACCAACGACCTCGGCGCCGACTCATTAGACACCGTTGAATTGATTATGGAATTTGAAAAGGAGTTTAACATTTCTATCCCCGACGAGCAGGCCGAAACCATCACAACCGTTGGTCAGGCAGTTACTTATCTTGAAGAACACGCCAAGTAAGCGCTGACAGCAATTTTACTTACATAGCACACAAATCCGTCTTTGGTCATACTTGTAAAAAGCGTGCAAAAGGCGGATTTATTTCATTCATAAAAAGAGCTTGCACATGCAATTAAAAAGAGTAGTCGTTACCGGTTTAGGTGCACTTACGCCGCTTGGCAATACCGTAACAGATTACTGGAATGGCTTGCAGAATGGGGTTTCCGGTGCCGATTATATCACTCTGTTCGATGCGGCTAAATTTAAAACCCGGTTTGCCTGTGAGATAAAAGGCTTTGAACCCACCCAATTCCTTGAAAAAAAAGAAGCCCGTAAAATAGACCGCTTTACGCAGATAGCCTTAGCCGTGAGCGATATGGCAATGGCTGATGCCGGCCTGCACAAAGACACCCTTGATCCAGACCGGATAGGCGTAATCTTCGGCTCGGGCATTGGTGGTTTAACTACGTTTCAGCAGGAAGTAGTAGAGTTTGCTAAAGGTGATGGAACACCGCGATTCAGCCCTTTCTTCATACCGAAAATGATACTGGATATTGCCGCAGGCCAAATATCAATGCGGCACAATCTGCGCGGACCTAACTATGCCGTAGTAAGTGCCTGCGCCACCAGCACTAATGCAATTATCGATGCCTTCGATTTGCTGCGGCTTGGTAAGTCGGACATTATTCTTACCGGTGGCAGCGAAGCGGTTATCAGCGAAGCCGGTGTAGGTGGGTTTAATGCCATGAAAGCTATGAGCGAGCGCAACGATGATCCTAAAACTGCAAGCCGGCCTTACGATAAAGACCGGGATGGTTTTGTAATGGGCGAAGCGGCAGCCATTTTGGTGCTGGAAACCCTTGAACATGCACAGGCGCGCGGCGCTAAAATTTATTGCGAGATAGCGGGCGGCGGTGCAACGGCAGATGCCTATCACATTACAGCGCCTCATCCTGAAGGGCTGGGCGCTAAAAATGTAATGCTGGCTGCGCTAAGTGATGCGGGCATGTTACCGGAGGATATTGATTACATCAACACACATGGTACTTCCACACCCTTGGGTGATGGCGCTGAAGTAAAAGCGATCATGAGTGTATTTGGTGAACATGCTTTTCAAATGAATATCAGTTCTACCAAAAGTATGACGGGACATTGCCTCGGCGCCGCCGGCGCCATAGAAGCACTTGCCTGTATTCTTGCAGTGACACAGGATGTTATTCCACCTACCATTAACCATTTTACCGATGACCCTGAACTGGACCCGAGGCTAAACTTTACTTTCAATACGGCTCAGAAGCGCACGGTGCGTGCGGCGTTGAGCAACACGTTTGGGTTTGGCGGACACAATGCAGCAGTAATTGTAAAGAAATTTGTAGCTTAACGCAGTGCAAAGTTTACGGAAGTTTTTACGGAAATATATTAAGCCTAAAAAGCCCACTCTGAAAGATCAGATTTCTAATGTGCTGGGCGTAAAACCTGGCAAAATTTTTCTCTATCAAACTGCCCTCAGTCACCGGTCTGTAAAAGAAGGTGCCGATGAAAACAACGAACGTCTTGAATATTTAGGTGATGCAGTATTGAGCACTATCGTAGCCGATTATCTCTTCAAGCGATATCCGTACAAAGGCGAAGGGTTTCTTACCGAGATGCGGAGTAAAATGGTAAACCGCCAGAAGATGAATGATGTGGCGCTGAAGATGGGTATCAAAAAAATCACCATCTACAACAAGTTTGACAACGCCTTAAAGGCAAGCCAGATTTTTGGTAATACGCTGGAAGCCTTGGTGGGCGCCATTTATTTAGACAAAGGATATCTCAAAACAAAAAACTGGGTACTGAAACGCATGGTCATTCCTCATCTCTACGTGGATGACCTTGAGTTGATAGATATTAACCTGAAAAATAAATTAATAGGCTGGGCTACTAAGAACGGCAAATTATTGGAATTTGAAACTATAGACGAACGCCTCGAAAGCGGACGCCGCGTATTTGTAATTGCTGCAGTAATTGATGGCGAAAACATCGCGCAAGGCAAAGGCTTTAATAAAAAAGACGCGAGCCAGATAGCGGCGCAGATTGCGATAGAAAAGTTGAAATTATAGCCAGTTAGATTGTATCCTCAAAACACTTACTTAAGATTCGTCTGTGATTAAACTCACCATTTAAAAAAGTAAAGAGCTTTTATTCTACCGGCAACCTGAAATAGAAAGTGCTGCCTTTATTCACTTCACTTTCTACCCATATGGTGCCACCATGCCGCTCTATAGTTTCGGCACATTTGCCGGTTGCATACCACTTGTTGGGTGGTTATATCTACATCGAAGGTGCCCAGCTCTGCAGCTTCTATTACGCTCTCAAATTCTTCTTTGGCTTTTTCAGCTCTTCGTTGGCCAGCACCGTTTGAGTAATTTCCTGGCACACTACTACCAGCACCCCTTCGGGCTTCCCCGTTTCGCGCCGATTTTTAACAAATTAAAGTCAGGGGCGAAAGAACATGTAAAAAAATGTTCTCGGGTTGAGTCTCGTTTTACCCACGATTGCAATTGGAGAAAAAAGATAGGAATCAATGTGCTGCATCGTTTGGTATATTCTACTTACTTATAACGCCTGCATTGGCTAACTCAGTGATGAAAAAAGCATAATGCCGCCGCAAGAACTTAGTTATTCGAATACAAGAAAACAATCACTTCTCAATTGCGCGGTACACCGCATCCAGCATATTTCTTCGCACACTTAATTTACTCAGCAATCCATTTGCACCACCATCGGGGCAAACGCGGTTAGACAAAAAAATGAACAGGAGGTTTTCTTTTGGGTCTGCCCAAACGCAGGTGCCGGTATATCCGGTATGACCAAAGGTTTGCGGCGATGCATAGACAGAAGGATATGGATCGGGGTTGGTGGCGTTATCTTTTTCTGGTTTGTCAAAGCCATAGCCCCGGCGGCTGCTATCGCTATGGTAAGCGGTAAAAAAATGAACTGTAGAGGAATCGAAATACGATTTTCCGTTCCAGGTTCCATCGTTCAGCAACATCAGGTAAAGCTTTGCCAGGTCATACGCATTGCTGAACAAGCCAGCATGACCCGCTACGCCGCCGAACATGGCTGCGCCCGGATCGTGTACATCGCCGCGCAGCAGTTGCATCCGGAAATATTTCTCTTTTTCAGTAGGTGCAATGCTGGTAATGGGAACATGATTTTCTCTTGGTTTAAAGGTAGTGGAGTACATATCCAGCGGTTTATAAAACTGTTTATCTACATAACTGTCCAGCGTTTCGCCGGTAATTTGTTCAACGATTTTTGCCAATAAAATAAAATCGTTATCGCTGTACACATACTTTCCGGAAGGCAGCAACCTGCTGTCTCTGATGCGTTGGTTGATGGTATCTTCCCAATCGCTGCGCAGGTACATATTATCAGCCACGCGCACCGAAAACGAATCGTCTTTCACGGTCCGGTAGAGTTTTGAATTGGGCAATCCTGTAAGACTGTCAACTGTCTCCTTATAAAAAGGAATAAACGCCACCAAACCCGCCTGGTGAAGCAAAATATTTTTGATTTGCAAAGTGTCCTTATTCGTTCCTTTCAGCCAAGGCAGATAAGTGCCAAGTGTACTGTCTAAGTTTATTTTTTTCTCATCATACAAATGCATCACAGCCATCAAAGTGGCGGACACTTTAGTAACAGAAGCCAGATCGTAAATAGTGCCGGGCTGCACGGGTTCCAGCCTGTCGTAATTGAGATAACCAAACGTTTTATAATAAATGACTTTGCCATTGCGGGCAACCAATACCTGACAACCCGGGAAAGCGTGAGCCTTAATGGCACTGTTGGCAATAATTGAAAGTGTGTCTAATTGTTTACTGCTGATGCCCTGCGATTCAGGCGGATCAATTGTATACTTGGACGGCAATGTATCAGTTTGCGCAGAGGCACAAGAATTATTGAGCAGCAATAAAAAGATGACAGATAAGTATTTCATGCTTAAAAATAAAATGGCAATGATCGCTATACACTAATTTTTGTTACAGGTAAAATCTATAGCCATACCTGTATACCTGCAAAGTAATTCCGCTTAGGCGCAGGGTTGTAATACCGCCCCCCGGCAGCATTGATATCGTTGCCTAAACTGTAGGTTTCGTTAAACAGATTATCGCCGCCGATAAAAACGTTGTAGCGAAAGCGATGAAGATTTGTTTGAAAACCAATTTTGCTCTGCAACAAGTGGTAAGGCTTCGCAAAAGCGCTAGAAGCATCGTCCAGCGATACCGATGAAACGATGTTGAAAACAACGTTTGCATAAACGCCTGTCTTGCTCACTGCTTCAAGGGTTGATACATTGATGGTGCGCGGTACACCTGTCAACCGGTTGCCGCTGTAATTGCTGGTATCTACAATGTAGGAAGTGAAATGATAAGGCTGGTAAGAAAAGCTGTTGTTTATAGAAAGTGATGTAAGAAAAGTATTTTTATTCTGATAAAGAAAAGCTTTCAGCCACACTTCTGCCCCCTGCTGTTTTGTTTCGCCTGCATTTACAAAAACGTCTGCATTGTTTTCGTCTTTGCGGTTCACGATAGCACTGTGTAAGCGGAAGGAGTACACGGAAGCATCAAATAAAATGTGGCTTTGCAAAGCGCTGCCTTTGATGCCGGCTTCGTAGTTCCATCCGTATTCAGGATGCAGGCTATCGTTGAAGTTTTCGCCCGATGGATGCCGTTCTTCCAGGGTTGGCGGCGAGAAGCCTTTGGCAACTACGGCATACACATTTACATCATTTATGATTTTGTACAAGGTGCTGAACCGGGGCGCCAACAAAGCATCGGTGTTGCTTTTCCGAAAGTCTCGAAGCAATGAATCAGCAGGGCGACGAAAGCGGATGATCTGTTGGTTGCTGCTGATACCCGCTTGAAGGGTAAGACGATGGTTGAACGTAATGGTTGCTTGTGTGAAGAGAGTAGATTGGGTGGCATACAGCTCATCCTTAGTTTGTGCGGCAGCCTTTGCGCCCGAATCGTTTACATAATCGTCAATAAAAGAATGATTGCGCAACCATTCCGCGCCGGCTAACCATTTTACTGCTATGTTCTTTGTGTCGGTATGAAAAGAAAATGTAGTTCTTCCGCCAAAATTGTTCTCATCTCTTATTTCATAATTTCTTGTTGTAGGGTTAGTGAACGAAGTATGATTGGCGGTGATAGTTGTAATGTTATCGAAGTGTTTAGTAAAATTTGAGGTTAAGCTCGCGCCGCCGAAAATGGTTTTATTACGAACATATGCATTGTTGATAATAGACTTTAAATAAGCTGTTGTATCCGAGTATAATTGATGCAGTGTAAGACCGCCGGGCGTTTGATAAAATAAGTCGGAATAAAACGCCACGAAGTTCAGTTTTTCTTTGGCAGAAACCTGCCAGTTGCCATCCCACTTTATTACATCTTTTTTCATAGCTGATTGATCCCGGTAGCCATCGCTCTGCTGGTGCACTTGCTGAATTCCGGTTTCAAATTTCTGACTGGCATGTGAGTAATTGGCAGTTTCATCAAACAGTCCGTACGAACCGCCAACCAAAGAGGCAGATGCCTCAGTTTTGGGCATGTAATTGCCGGAATGCAATATCACCGCACCACCGGTGTTAGCTCCATATAAACTACTTGCCGGACCTTTTATAATCTCTGCTGATTGCACCTGGCTGATGTCAACCAAGTTGAGATAAGTGTTGCCGCCTGCATCGGTAAGCGGTATGTCGTTCCAATACACTTTTACATTACGCACACCAAACGGCGACCGCAATAAACTGCCACGAATAGATAAGCGATAACTACCCGGAGACCGCTCTTCCATACGCACACCGGCAACCGTGTTGAAGATGGGAACCAGCGAAACATTGTTCAACAACTGCAATTGCTTTTGATTGATGACAGCTATGGCTGCCGGCGCCTCTTGCCACTTGCTTTGCAGGCTGAAAGCTGTAACGGTTACATCGTCAAGCTTATTGGCTTTTACTGAGTCTTTTCTTTCTGAAAGCCTTGCTGTATCTGTATCCTGGGCATTACAAAGATTGGAGAAAAAAAAACCGATAAGCAACAGGCACAATACAAAACCCTTCTTCATACAATCTCGCTTGTTATGTTTCGGAATAACGAAAGATAGTGGTTTTGGTTGTTTTCAACAGAATAATATTCCTTTACAAGGGCTTTGTTTTTTTCTCCGGTTTGCTGGTAAAAAGCCTGGTTCTGAATGATAGCTGCCAGGCATGAATACCACTCAAATTTTGTATTGGCAAAAAGGTTGTCACCACCATGGTTGATTTTAATATTGGCTTCTACCGGTGTTGACAGCGTAGGTAAGGCACAAGCCATATACTGAATGAGTTTAAAGCCGCATTTACCATTGACATAAGGTTCGTTGGGCAGCGGCATAATACCAACATCGCAGGTTTTTAGTAAAGAAATTTCTGTGGTTGTTTGCCAGGGATAATTGATGTAGTGCAAGCCACTTAATTGCTTTTCTAATTTCTCATCAAAGCCAATCAGTACAAGCTTCGTATTATACAAATCCTGAAGCTGCAGCAACGCATCTTTTATCAGCAAAACAAACGGGCTTGTGGTAGCGGAGCCAATCCAGCCGATACGAAATGCTTTACTTTCCGCGTCGGGCACTCTTGCTGGCAATACGGATGAATAAAGTGAAGCCGAAATGCAGGTAGGAATTTCCATCACTTCCTTTGCAAAAGGTAGCATCCAGCGGGTTAAATAAGGACTACCGGTGATGACAACATCTGCTAAGACAACAAGCTGCTGAATCTTATTACCACACCACTTTTTTACCCACTCTTTTTTACTGTTATCATAAATATGAAATACAGCATCATCATAGTCTATCACGATATGTTTTTGTTTACGAAGCAGCCATTTTTCCAGGCGAAAGGGCAGGTAAGGAAACAGTTCATACTCGATATAAACGATATCGTATCTTTTCAAAAAAAATAATTGCAGTAAACGTCTTAGGTAAGCGTACAAGGCAGGCAGGACGGGCTTTTTGCCGCTTTTGTAAAAACGGTGCAAATAAAAAGATGGAAACAATGGACGCACGGTAACCACAAAGCCGTTTTCTTCTAGATAAGAGTGATAAGCATAACTGCGATACCGGCTGCTGGGTCCGGCGGCCGTATGCTTTGTAAAATAAACTATACTCTTCTTTTCCATTTTCTATAAAAACAAATCCCGATGCCGTAGCACCGGGATACTTATCTTACAAGTTTATTTTTCTTCCTTGCTTTCCAATTTTCAGGCTCTTTCTACTTCTTTATATACATCACTTCCTTCACCAGGTTCACCGTGCGCGGCACGTCGGGAATATAAGCTGCTGCAAGGTTTGGTGCATAATGCATCGGCGCATCGGCACAGGTGATACGCCTTATCGGAGCATCCAAATAATCAAAGCCCTCTTTTTGTATGCGGTATGCAATTTCAGAAGACACAGAGCACATGGGCCATTGCTCTTCTACAATTACTAAACGATTGGTTTTTTGTACACTCTGCAAAATGGTCATCCAGTCGAGCGGGCGAATGCTGCGCAAGTCTATCACTTCTGCACTCACGCCTTCTTTTTCTAATTCGGCAGCAGAAGCAAGCGCCACTTTCATCATTTTATTGTAGGAGACAATCGTTACATCTTTGCCTTCTTTTTTTACATCAGCCTTTCCTAACGGGATGTAATATTCTTCTTCCGGCACTTCACTTTTATCGCCGTAAGCTACCTCAGCTTCCATAAACATTACGGGGTCTTCTTCATAACGTATGGCTTGCTTCATCAGTCCCTTCGCATCGTAGCCGTTCGATGGCGAAACCACCTTTAAACCTGGTATGTTGGCAAGATAACTTTCATAAGCCGTAGAGTGCTGAGCGCCCAACTGGCCGGCACTTCCATTAGGTCCGCGAAATACAATCGGGCAACCAATTTGCCCACCACTCATCGCCAGCATTTTAGATGCGGTATTGATGATTTGATCCAGCGCCAGTACTGCAAAATTCCAGGTCATGAATTCGACTATCGGCCGCAGACCATTTTGCGCAGCGCCTACGGCAACTGCGGCAAAGCCAAGCTCCGTAATGGGTGTATCTATTATGCGCTTATCTCCAAACTCGGCCAGCATGCCCTGGCTCACTTTGTAAGCGCCGTTGTATTCGGCTACTTCTTCACCCATCAGGAACACGCGGTCATCGCGTCTCATCTCTTCGCTCATGGCTTCGCGAAGCGCTTCGCGGTAAGCAATTTGTCGCATAAATATGTTGTGTTGTTATTTGTAAAAAGACGGGCAAAAATAGAGGAATATCAGGTAGAAAAATCAGTAGAGAATGTGGCGAGTTGAAAGGCGCAAAGCATAGAGAACGAAAGTAGCGGCAAATTGAAGAATGGAATTTTGAACTTGAATACCGGCCTTGTAACTTTTCCATTTTACTTTACAATTATGAAATGGGAATACTGGCTGCTGTTTTTTGTTATCGCTGTCGTAATAAAGCTAAGTTTGTTTACCAAAAAGCTTACAACGGCTGCAGCATTTACCGGCGGTCTGCTTGCCATTTGTATTTATATCGGCGCCGGCTTTACGGGCATTGCTATGATGGCTGTTTTTTTTGTGTTGGGTACTGCAGCTACATCGTGGCAAAATAAACGTAAACAAACGTTGCAGATTGAAGAAGAAAATAACGGGCAAAGAAAAGCGGGGCAAGTGATAGCTAATGCCGGCGCGGCTTCCCTTGCATCGCTATTGGTTTACTTCTTTCCCCAGCATACGGTTTTGCTTCAGATGATGATGGCTTCTTCCTTCTCGTCCGCCACGGCCGATACCTTATCTTCTGAATTAGGAAACGTTTATGGCAAGCGCTTCTACAACATTCTTTCTCTTCGCAAAGACGAACGCGGTCTCGATGGCGTCATCTCTCTGGAAGGAACCTGTATTGGTGTTTGCGGCAGCATTATTATCGCTTTCCTTTATATTATTGGCTTCGAAAGAAATCTTACTTTATTCTTCATTATTGTGCTTTCAGGAACCATCGGCAATCTCTCCGATTCCTTACTGGGTGCAGCTTTCGAGCGGAAAGATCTTTTACAAAACGATGCTGTAAACTTTCTAAACACAATCATTGCAGCCTTGTTTGCATTCCTTCTCTTTAAATGGTTGTGAGATTGTCTATCTCAGGTTGTAAATAAAAATACAGATTATGGAGTAGAGGTTCGAAACTCCGGTTAAGCCCAGTTGCGACGCTCCGTTCAACGTTCGGTTATTAATTAAGCAACTCAGCGATTGCTGATCATTAATAATTATAACGAGACATAATAAAGAACACTTGCCAATACTTCTTTTTCTTTGCGTCTGGCTTTGTGGCTTATAAAAATTTAAGTATGAAAAAGATCCTGTTTATAGACCGCGATGGCACGTTAATTAATGAAGCGCCGCCCACTTACCAGATCGATAGCTTCGATAAGCTTACCTTCTACCCAGATATGTTTACTTACATGCGCCGTATTGCCACCGAGTTCGACTACGAACTAATTATGGTAAGCAACCAGGATGGTTTGGGAACCGATTCGTTTCCCGAAAATACGTTTTGGCCGGTTCAAAACTTCATTATGAAAAGTTTGGAGAATGAAGCCATTCATTTCGCGCAATGTTATTTCGACCGGACCTTTGCGAAAGACAATGCACCCACACGCAAACCCAACATTGGTATGTTGACCCCTTATCTCAATAATGACAGTTATGATATATCTAATAGCTTCGTGATTGGCGACCGCATAACCGATATGCAGCTTGCTAAAA
This sequence comes from Ilyomonas sp., assembly GCA_964658445.1. Lineage (GTDB taxonomy): Bacteria > Bacteroidota > Bacteroidia > Chitinophagales > Chitinophagaceae > Ilyomonas. The sequence goes on along the minus strand of CAZZZH010000004.1, from coordinate 30,368 downwards.
ACCTTGGCTGCAAAGGCATCTGGCTGAACAATGATCCAAACCTCGGCGGCGCAGAGATACAAGATTCGCGCTCTACCTTAGAGACGGTTATTGCTTTAGAAACACGGCATTGGAGCGACATTTACCATTACTTAAAAAACAATGCTCGGCTGGTAAAGCATGAAAGAAAAACCAGCGAAACAAAGATTGCCATTGAACTGAATATTGATGGTTCGGGAAAAGCTAAAATCGATACTGGAATTGGGTTTTTCAACCACATGCTTGACCAGTTAGCGCGTCATGGAAAAATGGATGTAACCATAACTGTGCAAGGAGATCTGCACATAGATGAGCACCATACTATAGAAGATACTGCTATTACTTTAGGCGAAGCTTTTGCCATTGCTTTGCGAGACAAGCGTGGGATGGAGCGTTATGGCTTTGCTCTGCCAATGGATGATGCCGAAGCAAAAGTGCTGATTGATTTTGGTGGCAGAAGCTGGCTGGTATGGACTGCGGAGTTTAACCGCGAAAAGATAGGAGAGATGCCAACAGAAATGTTTTATCATTTTTTTAAATCCTTTTCCGATGCAGCCAGATGCAACCTGAATATTGAATGCAAAGGCACCAATGAGCATCATAAAATAGAAGCTATCTTTAAGGCTTTTGCCAAAGCCATACGAATGGCAGTAAAGCGAGATCTGCTTAGCCAAGAGTTGCCAAGTACAAAAGGAGTTTTATAGACAGTTTTCTATTTCTTAATTTATGTTTGAACCCCAACCATAAATAAATCTTACACAAAAGGAGGCAGTATTTATCTGCGCCTTATTTTTGCAACGCAATTGTAAAATGTATGATAGACGATATACAGGAAATAAAAGATAAAGACTTTAAATACAACTGGGTTGCTTCTTCACGATTTTTGTTTTATGTAGTTGTATTCTGTATGGTATCCTGGTCGTTTGGGGCTTGCTACAAGTTGTACACGCACCGTTGGAAGGGTAAGCCCGATGTAGAAGTGCCCGGCAATACATTATACACACCAGAATATAAATCATAAATAAAAAGGGCTTAAAAATTTTGCAGTGTGATGCGGATGATTATTTTTGCAGCCCGATAAAGTTCTTATTATTCTTTACAAGCGGAAGTAGCTCATTTGGTAGAGCGCGACCTTGCCAAGGTCGAGGTGGCCGGTTCGAGCCCGGTCTTCCGCTCCAACAGAATCCCGCTTTTTATAGTGGGATTTTTTTTGAAGTCTCTTCTCACCTGCCCTGGTGGTGGAACTGGTAGACACGCAGGACTTAAAATCCTGTTCGCCGTAAACGCGAGTGCGGGTTCGATTCCCGCCTGGGGCACTAAAACAAAGAAGCCGTTGCTTGTGTAACGGCTTCTTTGTTTTTTATATGGGTCAAACATAGGTCGAACATTTATTCAAAGCTTGGTTTAGAGAGGCTTTCAACCTTAGTTATGAATGTATTCCTATCATAAAGCAGATGCAGTGTCAAGGTTCTTAGTGTCCGCTCAATCAAAAAAGAAAGCCTGCTTATTTTTTAATCCAATGATCAAAAAAATAAGCGGGCTTTTTTCAATGCAGAGAATAATTAAGGCTTACGCCACTTATCCCTGCTACCATTCGTTGTGTTACGTACTCTTTCAACGTGGATTACTGCATCAGGATTTAATTGCTTTGCCTTTTCGATTGCTTCCTTTTGCGTATCGGCAATAGCACTGGCTCTTTGGGAATTGGTTTTTCAACTGCGTAGCTCCCGTCTTCACGTCGCTCTATGAACAAGGTTGTCGTCTGCCATGTTATACCCCTGAAGTTTTGTGTTACCTGTCTCCAGTAACGGGTAACCGTCTGTCCAGTTCAGCATGCACCAGCGCTGCTATCTTGGCTTGTTGCTCACTCCACTTTTCTTTGTAATCATTCTCCTGGTCATCGTAATCATACTCCCTGCGTGGCGGGGCGGCGCCTTCCATACCTCCATGATATCCCCCGCCTTCATAACCTTCATAATCGGAATCATCCGACGTATGTCTTTTCCTAGGTTTTTTATGCGCCACAAAATTGCTCATATCTATGCCTTGGTAAGCCGATAATCCTTCCGGTAATTTGCTCCCGTCGAGGATGATCGGCATTACATCCTTGTTGTCTTTTATGGCGCGTTCGTATTCTTTTTTCACGTACTCGGACTGCGCCGAATGAGTGCACCAGAAAACGACAACCGTTTTCGCGCTCTCCAAGGCGGAGAGCAGTTGCGGCTCCCATTTTTGACCCACTCTGATGTCGGTATAATCCTGAAAAACAAGATCGCGTCGTAAACTTCTAATCAAAGTCACGACCGGCTTTAAAAATTCTCTATCCGTTGAACTGTAGGATATGAAGACGCCTGTTTCCATACGAAGGAAGTTATGTTACCCCAAATGTAAGACGATCAAGGAAAAAAACGATGAACCTAATCTTTTCTGTAAGTGTTGAAACGCATCCTTATTGCAAGCGTTCGTATCCTTACAACCCGTTGATGTCCGGCTTGCCATCCAGGAAGCCCTGTTCTTTCTCGTATTCCTGCAAGTGGTGTATGGTCTCAGCCAGGTCATAGGACTTATTGTTGAGATGGTGCCAGATGCAGGAAAAGAAAATATCGCTCATATCGCGTTTTATTACCGCCATCGGGCACCGGTAAGATAGCTCCCTGTTACAAAAAGCAGAAAATAAGGTATTCATTACGTTTACCGCCTTAGGGCAGTACTTTAACGACATGCATAACCGCACGATGAAGAAATTGCAAGTTCGAAAGCGCGGCTGGTGGAGACTATCACGAAGCCATTAGAGGCGAATTACGCCCATCAAATCAAGCTGCCAGAGCACAATATATCAAAACGAAGGAAGAAGCGCATAGCAAGGAATGGCAAAGCAAAGAAATCCTATGTCAAAAAGAAGTCGATCTTCTCAAAGATCAACTTTACACGTAAAAAAACAGTATCAAACCGGATCAAGTATTTGTAAAAACAAAATCAGGATGCGACAATGCCGCACTCTACTGGCTCCTCGTTATTGCAGCCATCGCGATCGGCATGTTCATCAGCAAAGATTGCCACTAAACATGCGATCTACGACGAGTGACAAGCTGTGAGGGAAAAAAATATTTTCGGTTTCTGTAAACCTTACTGTGAAATGTATGTCTATCAGCGCCTAACAGTAAGGTTTTCATACAAGATGATTGACGAACCGATAGACTGACCTATTCATAAACAATTTGAATGCTGTTTCCTCTCAACATTCAATTAAGAAATCTAACACAAAAACCAAAAAGATATGGCATGGAGTCATACTGATCTAACGATTGCAGCGGGCAATACGCCGCCTGCTCTTGGCGACCCTATTGGATACACTTTTGATTTTGACAAAACGAAACATGTGGTTTACCAGGGATTCGACAACCACATTCATGAATTATGGTTTAACGGAGAATGGAACCACAATGACCTGACTGTGGCAGTTGATTTTAATCCTCTTGGTGACGGCGTATTGCTTGGTTACACATGGTTTAATACCCAACATATTATTTTCCGTGGAGTAGACGGACATCTAAACGATATGTGGTATAACGGCAGCTGGAATTGCAATGACCTGACTTTGGCGGCAGGCAATGCTCCGCTTGCTTCCAGCGAACCCTCTGCCTATATCTACAAAGCCAACAATACAGAGCATGTTGTATACGCGGGAACAGAAGGTCATATCCATGAATTATGGTTCAACGGCAAATGGAACCATAACGATCTGACTGCAAAAGCAGGCAATGCGCCCATAGCATTCGCAAGCCGACCTTGCGGCTATGCGTGGGATGACCAGAAGACAGAACATGTTGTTTATAACGGAGTAGACAAACATATCCATGAACTTTGGTTTGATGGCAGCTGGCATCATCATGACCTGACAACTGCTACCGGACATCCACCACAGGCTATCGGTACGCTTGCAGGCTACACATGGTCGTTCGATAAAACGCAACACCTTATTTTCTTCGGCATTGATCAGCATGTGCACGAACTCCGATTCAATGGCAAATGGAGCCATAACGATCTTTCCAATGCTAGTGGCAGCCTGATTGAGCCGATGGGTATTCCTGCCGCGTACACGTGGTATGTAGATAACACGGAGCATGTGATCTTTAGGGGGAGGGACAATCATGTGCACGAATTGTGGTTCAACGGCAAGTGGAACCACAATGATCTTTCCATTGCAACCGGCAACCCTTCTCCAATTAATGGCAATCCTGCCGGCTTTACGTGGGATGCAGATAAAACCGAGCTGGTGGTGTATAAAGGGGCAGACAATCACATTCATGAATTACGGCTCTGAAAATATGGCATTTTCTTTCAAACCGTATCTCTTTCGTGCCCGTTGGTAACTCACTGACGCCGTAAAAAACTGTATAATTCTGCAGACTCTGTTTAGCGTATGTTCAACGGTGCTACCACTTTGCTTGTGAGGGTGTTTCCAAATATCCCGTCTATTCCGCTTACTTTTAGTTGATTACTCGTGATAAAAATGGAGGGATAGATTTTAAAGCCCCCCGTTTCGTTCAATTGAAAGACACCCGACATCAACCTCTTGTTGAGGCTGGCTTCGCAGGTTACCCTTGCAATGATCTGCACGCCGGCAGCCGTCATTTCTATCCCGCCTAATCCCGGCTTGATATTGATCTTCATTTCGACATTTGGCTGTAGCGGCACATCATCAATCGTCAGCTTGAGGTAATCGCCACTGGCTCCCATTTTATTGGTGATGACCAACTGGACATTCTTTGCCGTAGTGCTGTTGATGTTAACAATAGCGGCAGCGGTACCAAGGTCTGTTACCGTGATGGTGCCGGTATCACCGGCTGCCAGTGCGCCGTTGACGACAAATTGATTTTGTTTGTGCTTGACAGCATATAAAATCGAACCGCTGTTCACTCCCTCAATTTTATGGATAAAGTTGTTGTTCATCACGCTCGCCGCTGGTGCCGGCAGGTTGATAATATCTGACGCCTCTTTTCCTGCAGATGCCTGAAAAGCAGCATCGTTTGCCAGATAACTTACCAACCGATTTTGATTAGCGGCGATAAAAGCAGCAGGAGCCTTTTCAACAGCCGCTTTTACATCAGCCCGCGTAGCGATGAGATCCCGCAGGGTTAAGCTTTTAATGGGCAGGGTTTGGGAAACAGTCGTTTCACAGTGCATGTGCAGTTCAGGAGGATTGACCAGTGGCTGCAAAGGAAAAGGAATCGGTTTTTTAACCACACCACCAACTTTTACACCATGTCCGGGATTGATGGACACTGCCTGGTGAAAGCCGTGCACCTGCACAAATTTATCGGCGACTGACTGACCAGCTTGCAGTTTCGCTACCGCATCGGCGCCAAAGGCGTCGAGGTCGGTTCCGTTGCCATCTGTCAGGCTTGTAGTTTGCGCATCTCCGCCCAGGAAGATGAGGGTGCCGGAAAGTAATAAGGCAATCGCTTCGGCAATAGGTGTCGTGGGGCGGCTGTCAAGAAGATGGAAAGGCACATAACTTAATCTGCCACCCCCCGAAGAACTCCCGGTATAGGTATCGTTGCCGATATAGGTGAAGGTATTGTGATCCGGGTCAATCAGAATCGTTCGCTGGGGATCAACGTTGTTTGTGGGATCGCTCGGAAAATTGGGATCGTAAACAGACAGCTTCCAGGGTTTTACCGAGTCATCCCATCCGATAGCTAAAATGGTATGCGGCGCCCCCGTGAAATTATAATGCTGGGCAAGGCAAAGCACCGGATCACAGCCGGTGTTGAAAGCGATGCGGGAGTTGATAAACACCGACTTGGGATCTGAGAGCTTGCCGGAGAGAAACTGACTAACATACCACCAGAGAGCGGGCGCGCCCATCTGGTATTCATGCTTAATGTTGAACTCATTGACGACAGTGTTCCAGTCAGTAAAGCGGTCAAGGGGATAGCTGAAAGCGCTGCGATGCTTTTTGCTGTAAATGGACGACAGGGACATGCCAAAGCAATTGCCGTGTGCTGCCACGCCCTCTATGGCAAGATCATAAAATATCTTTTGCAGCCAATCAACCGGATCATACCATTCGTAGATACCGTCCACATCCTGAAAGGCGTCGGCATACTGTTCGTAACTAATCTTGTCAGTATGATCGTTCCGCACGCCCCACCATTTGTTTTTTGGTAATAAGTTCTTTTCGTTTATTCTTGGCTGCACTGCCCAAGTAATGGAATTGATGTACGAAATGGGACCTGTCTGAAATTCGCCGTCTGCATTATCGGCAAGTCCCCAGGCATTGCCGACATTGAGCACTTTTACAAAATTTCCCAAATGGTCGTCAGAACCCGGATCGCTGTCCCAAACGTCCAAGGTAAAGGTAATAATCATATTGGGATCGCTTGGAACAATACCGTTCGGATTGATGGGAAACTGCTTTTGAACAGTTAAGACATTTTCATTATCCGAGTCGCCGCTGGAAGGATACCGTTGCTTGTCGATTAATTTCTGCCCGTTTCTGTCGATAGAAAGATAGAAATAAACATCATTCTGTCCCATCAAAGGACCTTCGCTCAGTTTTGTGTCGATTGTGTCGATAAAGATGTCGAAAGGGGTGCAGGCAAAGGTTCTGTTGGCCCCGCCGTACCAAAGGATACTACCGTTCTGGAACGAATTAAATCTGGCAGGAGCTTGTATATTAGGAATATTGGCTTCGTCGGAAAGGGGAAAGCCTAAAGGGCTCAGAGGTCCGCTCAGGTTGCGGTATTTATCGCGTATATCCCCATGCACTTCATGCGCACCGCTGGCTCCGCTCCAGTAAATCGAGCATTTTTCAAATTCGCTGATCCGTCCGATGGAGGTGGTTCCTTTGAGGATGTCGGATTCATTGCTTACAGGAAAGCCCCAAGCGTCAACGGCACCCGTCGCCAGATACTTGGTGAGAATGGCACCGTGCACTTCAAAGGCTCTGTGGGCATCGCTCTTCATGTACATATGACCACTTTGAAAAATCTGCTGTACGCCACTGGCAACAGAAGTGCTCTCCGAAACGGGTAGACCAATATAGCCTGATTCACCCAGCTGCTCATAGTCCACGTACATCTGACCCAATACGGAGAGTGCACCGGTAGCAGAAGACCAATAGATACCTCCTTTACTAAACAGGCTTTTTCGGCTGCCGGCTTGGGCGGCACTGGTTTCATCACTGACGAGATAGCCGAGAGCAGTTTTTGTTGTCGAGCTTATAAAGTGATGCCAGATAGCACCGTGCATCTCGAAAGCACACCCGTTGATTTCACCATACATGATCAAACCACTAGTGTAGTTTTGGATATAGGCGGCAGACGCGTAATCGAACGTGTAGCCGCCGACCGGGTTGCCCAAGCCAATAGCAGTTTTGACCGATTCAAATTTATAGGTGATATACCATTCGGGATGAGTGCGGAACTCATCGAGCTGCGCCTCTAATTCTACAGGAATATCGTTGTACAATTGTACAGCTGCCATTTGACCATTGAATTGAGATGTGGTGACAGGTGAATAACCCAGGTACAGGTGAGTGCCGGTCAAGTTGTTGATCGTACCTGCCGGAAACGCATGGACAGAGTAAAGTTTACCATCAATAAAGACGCCCAAGGTGTCCGTATCATACACCAGGTCTGCCGTATACCAGGTATTGAGCGAAAGGCTATAAGAGAACTCGGTGCTGGCGCTGCTCCACCCTGATGCTGCAGGTGCTACGGAAGCAATGATCTTATAATCGCCCCCGCCGGTTGTTCTGTCTGCATATAGCGCAAAGGGCAGGCAATCAGATTCTGCAAGATTCATTCGGCTGATGATCACAGGCGAAGAAATATTAAATACGCAACGCAGGGCAAACTTAACTGTATTCAGCTGCGTTGGATCAAGGGCTGCTGTGACAGTACCACCTTTGCTAAAATCAAGTGCATTGGCATAGGTGCCCAGTGTGGTGTCACCCGGACCTGCAACGATAGAACATTGAGAAATAGTAGCGGGATGTGTTTGATCGGGATTGGCAACAGTAAGACTGTCGAAGATGTAATCAATGACTTTGTCAGGCATGGCAAATTGGTTTTATTTATGAAGAATCTGCAGAGGGGCTAAAACAAGGTCAAGGTATAGATTTATCTGACACTACTGACCGAATTTTCTTTTTTACAAATCCTCTAACAATAGTTGTTTTGCCGTCAGGATAAAATGAACAACGTAACTGCTAACTAAGCCTAAGCATCGCACTTTATTCAGCAAAGGCTACGATTAACCTATATCAGCATCCTCATAATGGCTGCAAGTTGTAGCCAAGCTTAAACTCGTTATCATTATAAGAATAATAACCGTTCTGATTGATAAACAGGTAATCCAAAAGAGGTATATCATGGTCGTTTCCTGCACGGGTAAGTGAATTGGTGAAATCCAAATCGGTGATATTAGGTAAGATGACTCCAAGAGGTTTGTTCTGTGCTAAAACGATGTGGCTGGCTTTATCCCTTGTTGCCAATGCCATCAGGAACTGAGCGTCCAATTGGGTGGCAAGTGGTCTGTCTTGTGGAAACTGATGCAAGTTTATGACGCAGCAATTTTTGTCGAGGCAAAGCATCTTAAAGCTTAGCTGCACATCGAGCTTATTTTCCTCCCAGACATGCATCAGCAGGCGGTAGGACGTCTCAGAACGGGTAAGCGCATGTCCGGCAATATCTTTCAGCAACTCCTTATTTTCCACTGATACAGTCTGCACAGAAAGCAAATCGATAGCTTCCGCAGCCGGAGCATTGGCTGGCGGTTTAATCTTATTCGTTTTTACAACACGAATGTTTACATCTTCTTTCTTATAAATCTTATCCTCACTGAAAGAATAATAAGCGTGTGGAGAAATGATGAGATGGTCAAGTACATGCATTTCCAAGTACTCTCCTGCCTGTTTCATTTTATCTGTAAGCACTTTATCGGAGCGGCTTGGCTCAAGGTGTTCGGATGGGTGGTTGTGGGCGAGAATGAGATTAGAGGCATTGGCTTTGAGGGCTGCGGCAAACACGAGTTTGGGATCGCATATCGTTCCTGCCACGCCACCTGTGGAGAACTCATAAATTCCTAGTACACGGTTATTTTGGTTCAGCAGTAATACCTTAGCTTGTTCGACAAAGCCAATCTTATCGTCATCCCAAGCATTCAAAAGAACTTCATAAGCATCCTTTGACTGCGTGATTTTTGGTCGGTGCGATAAAGTAGGTGTGTTTTTGTAAGAGAGAATAATTTCAGGGATTTGATAAAAGTTGTCTGGCATACGATACATACCTTTCTGTTAGGTATATATTCCTAGTCAAATTAATTATATTGTCAAGAGATTTTTTCGAGATTTTACGCCGGATCAAATCATTTTTTTCAAAGAAGTTTAAACAGCCTCCTGAGTAAGATTATTGAAATTGTTATTCTCACTATTAAATATTTCGAAAGCTATTATGCGCACACCATCTGCAGAAATATTAGTAGTACTTGTCGCTGCGGGTTTGAAAAATTTCAGGAATTCTTCTCCCATGTTTTGAAGCAGAACGGGTACTTCTTCTGTACCTTTAAAATATTCACGGCATAGGGTCCTGACATGGTGAACTAATGCTTGTTCTAAAAGTTCTCCAACTGACGATGCATACAAAGATGATTCTTTGAAGTCACGATTGCGTTTTATACATGCCACCGAAAATATAATTATCCCATAGGCATCACTTCCAAGAGTCTTCTTTTCATTATTCGCAATAAGTTTCGCAGAATAATTTTTGTCTTTAATTAATCCCTTATTGTACTTGTCCCATGTGTTTCTTGTCACAGGTAAGACGTGAGTAAAACCAATGTATTCTCCCCGAGAAGACTTAATCAACAAAATACTATGCTTATTCCGCTGTATGTGAGATAAATTTCTTTTAAATTTCTCATCGTATGAAGCTTGCCAGGCGGTTCTAGCATAGGCTTGCACATTTAATTCTGCTGCTATGCTTGCCGTTATTTTTGATGCAAACTCGAAATATTCAGTTTGTATACCTTCGGTGATCAGTTGCGAAGGGGTGCCGTTACTATTTATTTGTATATATTTTCCAGGAAAAATAAATCTTTCAGAAACCCCAGATGGCTGAATATTCAGAATTATAAATTTCAGAAAAAGTTGGATACAAAACAAGATAAGCGCGACTATAATCGTCCCAAAGGCAGAATTAGCTATACTGCTTGTTGCAATGTATAGAAACAGCGTGGTTATGGAAGTTGCTCCAAAACCAAAATAATACTGATTATTAAAGATATATCTATTAATACCCAAGTATATTCGGCAAATGATTGAATAAAGTTCAGCATAATATTTGCTAATTAGCAGTTTCATAAACCAACATTTGAGATCAACAAAACGTGTGCTGTAAAGGGTAAAATTAAACAAACGATTGTTAGTAATTTATAGAGTTCCTCCGTGTTTACAATTTAATAATATTGCCTTAGTTTTTGGTCTTCATATTTAGCAAATCATACTCTTATGGTTAGAAAGGTTCCATACATGTTAAAAGAAAACACTGCTGAATATTGGAGAAACAAGTATCACACGCTAGGTCGCGCGGCTATTGTAATGAGCTTTATATCTACACTCGCGGGAATCGTTGTTGGTTCCAAATTTTCTACTAAAGAACAACCAATTCAGAAACAATCCATTGATAAAAATTGCATCGAAAAAACACCACCCTTAAAACCATAAGTTGATACATTTGATAGCTTTAATGTTTTCAGACATGGCTAACAGTAGGATCATCTCTTACAACTATATTTATTGAACCTAACTTGTTATCTTCATAATAAAATATAAAAACATCTGGGGATATTGCAGAGATAATGAATTTTATGAGCCCAGTATTAATGAGAGGCAACCAAATAGGAAAAATTAAGGTTGAGAAAAATACAAACATGGTATTGGAGAATATAAGCTCAGTTAAAGTAACTGGTGACTTTGAAATTGGGAAAAGAAAAATTACTCAAACGGTCATTTCGACTATCAAAATAAACGGACAAAAGATATCTTCTTTTGCCACTGAATAAAATCTTTCATAAGACATATTAAACGGAATCTTTACAAATACTACGGTGACACGGAGCTAGTGGAAGACTTAGACGTTGATTAATATGAGACCTTCCAAAGGCAGTACGATGCCCAGACAGGCAAAGTTTAAGTGTCTAGATGCTATGAGTGAGAAAACCCTATCGTTCAGTCCTTATCATTATACCGGCAACAATCCCATCAGTGCCAATGACCCAACCGGTATGCTGCTGGCAAGACCGTGGATGACGGGCACTCTACATGGAGCGCTTTCCCAGACTGAAAAGTGGAATAACAATAAAAGGAAAGTTGGACCGATACGATTTGCGGATTAGCAACAAAAAATATTACTTAATTCCCAACTTTTTTGAATCTGATATTGTCTTATAAAATGATTTGTTTTCAAAGGAAAGAAAAGCAGTACACAACTTAAAGTCCTATGACATCAGGATTGATAAGTATAAAAGCGTGGAAGTGAAAGCAAGAATAATTACCAGTAATTTTGCCTGTGCAAATCTAAGAAATGCAGAAGGATCGTTATTATATTGAAATAGAAGGAACAGGTGAGGAGACTTACAAATGGGCGATAAAAATGGCTATTGTTTCTGCTTTAAATGATAAAAAAGTAAACCACATTACCTTAATAGTCCCGACCAAAAATAACACAGATATTCTTGCAAAGATTTATGGCAGTAAAGGGTTGGTACAACTTTTTGCCGGCATGAAACTCGGAGAAGGTAAACCGCTGCTAAAGCTTGAAACGCTCAAAACTTATAAAGAAAAATTTACGTCATCTCAAATTATTATCGCTTGTGACCTTGATGCAGATGATGTTTTTAAGATTAAAGAATCCGCCTCTATCGTCTGCATAGTTGCAATTTCTGGTTTACAGCAACGATTGGAAAAATGGGTTAAAACGTGGCAGCCGTTAGAATTGAAAGGAAATCAGGATCGGATTAAATCATATGATCTGCCTTCCTGCATCGTACAGGTAGCGATGCAAGCGCTCGTCACAACAATAAACACCGCCAGCGATAATTTTCACTCTGATGATGAAGTGCTGGCAAAGAATTACCTTCTCTCTTTGAACAGGTATGAGAAGAGTTTGAAGCCGGAAAGCATTTTTCGCTTTTTAAAAAGAGAACTCGACTTGAAGTTTAGCCTGCCAAACCAGATCGAAAATTGGGTCAAAATACTTAACGCTGGTAAAGGTTTGCGGGGATCAGAAAAAACAAGATTACTGGAGCGATACGAGATTTGGCAGGCTCAGTGCGAAGCACAGATGATTAGTCAGCAATAAGAAAAGGTAAAATATAGAATTGGCAAATCGCCAGATAATGCTATAAACCCCCTTGATCGGTCTACCTTCCTTGCTGGACATTTATAAAAACTACAGCGTATAAACTTTATCAATAAAGTCCGCCCATTCCTGCATCATCTGCTTCCGTTGCGACAAGAACTTCGCCCGGTCATAAGCTTTGTCAACTTTGCTGCGGGGCAGGTGAGCTAACTGCCTATCTACAACTTCATGCTGATAGCCAAGTTTCTCTTTTATTGCACTCATAGCCAATGAGCGAAAACCATGTCCGGTCATTTTGTTCTGATAGTCCAGACGTTTCAAGGCGCTTAATATAGCCCCGTTGCTGGTTGGTTTTTCAGGTCGAAAAATGCTTGGAAATACATATTTACTACTGCTGTTCATCTCTTTCAATTCTTGCAAGATTTCAAGCGTCTGTTTCGCCAGAGGGACGACATGCGGCTCTCGCATTTTCATGCGTTCAGCCGGAATATTCCAGACGGCTTTTTCAAAATTAAATTCGTCCCAGGTTGCTTCTATTAGTTCACTTGTTCTTACGAAGGTTAGCAGCATCATTTTTAGGGTGAGGGTTGTTTGTTTAAACAGCCTTTTATCATTGTTGTTTATTTTTTTGACGAGTGCAGGTAATTCATCAACTTCAATCGAAGCAAAGTGACCCCGTGTAAATTTTTTAGCGAGCCTTTTAAGTCTCTCGTCATGTCCGTATCAGCCCTGCCGGTTACAACGGCATAACGAAAGACCTGCCCGCACATTTGCAAGGCACGGCGCGCCATCTCATGCGCCCCACGTTCTTCTATTTTTTGCAAACATGCATAAATCATGGGAGGTGTAATAGCCGACATGGGTAAATGTCCGATTTGCGGGAACACTTCTTTCTCTAATCGGTAAAGAATGTTATTGGCATGAGAGAGTGACCATGTTTTGAAATTAAGCTTATGCTATTCGCGGGCGACTAACTCAAAGGTTTCTGCCGCTTTGATCCTAGCGATTCGCTTTTCTTCCTGCCGTTCAAGGGAAGGGTCAATGTGTCGTTCAATTGATTTTTTGGCTTTGTCCCGTTTTTCCCTGGCTTCGATTAAAGGGGTTAGGGGATAGGCGCCTAAGGACAGCCGTTTTTCTTTCCTAGAATATGATATTTCAGACGCCAATGGCGACTGCCGGTTGGGGAGATTTCAAGGTACAAGCCGCCTGCATCAAAAAGCTTATAGGGTTTGTCTTTCGGTTTTGCATTCCGGCAAAGCATGTCTGTTAAGGGCACAATGTTTTCGTTCCTGTTTGGGGGCAAGAGGATTATGGATAGAAAAAATTGCCCCCATAAATGCCCTGAAAGTGGGTGGATGTATTCCTATCGCGTTGGACGGAATGGGACCACTCTAACATAGAAATGCAGGAAAATCAAGTGTTTTTGGAGTTTATTGCACTAGGATAATATTCCTAATGGAGCGGGCGAAGGGATTCGAAATTGGCAAATAAGTGTTTGATATCGATACTATTCCTATTCAACATTTTTTAGATTTGCCCCCATTGTTGCCCCAAAGAACTCTGGTTCTACAACCATTGGCGTAGAAAGGAGTTGCATCAGCTCATTATGTAGCTGATATCTTTATTCTATTCATTACCACATTTACTCTGCTCCAAATTTGCCGCCCCCATCAGATTTTCTATATTTGAAATTTTTCAAAAAATATGCATCAAAAAGTACCTGTAAGTACTGTTTTATATTTTGAATAGGGTTGATAGCCTAAGTAATTCTTATTAGTTTTACATCAATAGGACTTTTAAGTAAACATCATATTGGTGGTAATTAAGAAATAGCCCCTATGTCAGTAACAGAGAGATTCACCCGCTTTTGCAAAACCTTGGAATTTACACCCGCTCAAATGGGCGTAATTAATGGGCGCTTCGATGCTATTTGCAACCGTCTAAACAACGACTTTTGGGGATTTGATTTAAAGTCGGGAGGAAAATATGTCGGCTCAGTTGGTCGACAAACCGCTAACGGCTAGGAAAGTGACATTGATATGTTGTTTGAAATGCCTTGGAACGTTTATACTCAATATCAAAACTATTCGTACAATGGACAATCAGCATTATTACAAGCTGTAAAAAATGCAATAGTGAAAACATATCCAAATACTGATGTCGGAGGCGATGGGCAAATTGTCAATGTGCCTTTTACTGATGGGCTCCATTTTGAAGTTTTGCCAGCATTTAAAAATTCAAATGGTACTTATATATATCCGGATTCAAACAATGGAGGCAGTTGGAAAATAACGAACCCAGATGCAGAAATAAATGCTATTTCATATGCGCAAATTTATAGCACCAATAACAACTTATACAATTTATGCAGAATGCTTCGGGCTTGGAAATCTTATAACTCGGTCTCAATAGGCGGATTACTGCTTGACACCTTTGCCTATAACTTTTTAATTAGCTATCAATATAGAAATCAATCTTATCTCTATTATGATTTGATGACACGAGATTTTTTTGGGTATTTGATGGCAGTTCCTAATTATATAACTTCATGGTCGGCTGTCGGAAGTTATGTTACATTATACAAAATAGGGGATTTTACAGCTGCTGCAACCAAGGCTTATAATTTATCTCTTGAAGCTATAGAGCACGACAGAAATGGAAATTCTACTTTAGCGGATAATAAATGGAAAGATATATATGGTTACAGAATCACCCCTTGATTTGTTAGAAGCACAATTGCGTGAGAATTACGCGAAAATTGTTTACTCCCATAAGACGCAAGAAAAATGCGCTGATATACTTTCAAAGCGAAATAATTCTATAAAGACCATTCAAATCATCTTGTCAGCATTAACCACGACTGGATTAATGGTCAAAGTATTTCAGGGTGCAAACTGGGCGCTAGTTGTAGGAACCATTTTTTCAACAATACAACTTGCCCTAACCGCCTTTATGAAAGAATATAATCTAGGAGAAACAATCCAAAAACACAGTAATACAGCATCCGAAATGTGGGAAGTGAGAGAGCAATATCTTTCATTATTAACTGATCTAAAAGCAGGGCTTGTTACACCAGAAGAAGTGCTACACAAACGGGATGAACTATTAGAAAAACTATCGAAAACTTACAAAGGATCTCCACGAACATTTAGTAAAGCATATAAAGCCGCCCAAGATGCACTCAAAATCAACGAAGAACTTACTTTCAATGATGATGAGATTGACAACTTTCTGCCATCACAACTCAGAAAATCTTAGTCTTTATTTAATAAAAATCATCGTAATTCAAGATTTCATCCTTTGATATTGAAAGCTGTTAGCAAGTAAATGCGTTTATATTATATTTCCTTTTCTTTATCCTTCGATTTTTCTTGAGTCTGTTTTATCTGGTCAATAAACTTATCTTTCTCGTATTGTTTATTGCCAGCTTTCATTGCATTTAAATAAGAATTCTCCTGATTAGGGGATTGAAGGATTTGCTTCATTAATTGGGGCTCATGTTTGCTCAATTGATAGCCTGCATTAAACGCTTTCTGAAAGTGTTTCATTCCTTCCTCAAATAAATCTTGATGACCATCGTTAAAATCTGCCATTAGAATGTGTTTTTAGCATGTTTATTTAAATATTTATTGATTGAGTCGGTGTCATAAAGAATAATTTTCTTTTCAGGCTGTGTATATCGAATGCTACCTTCATCACGAAGCTTTTGTAAAGTTGTCCGGCTGGTAATGCGCATCTTATGCATGGCTTCTTCTCCGGAAACCCACTTGTCCTCTAAAATTTTTGTTTGTTGTTTAATATAGGCAATCGTCTTGTCTATCAAGGCTTGGAAAGCTTCATCTTCTAGGCAGATAACATTCATGAAAGCTATAGTTTAGGAAATAAATTTAGAACTGAAGTAAGTCGAACAAAAAATATATAGCTTTGAAACAAACTCTGCAATTTTTGAATTATCACTGTTTAAACTGTTTTTGTGATTACGATTAACATTACCAACGGACCAACATTTGCTGTCGCGTACACAGCTGGAATGAATGCGCAACAGGCTCTTGAAAACGCTTATCAATCGTCAACACCGGGCACTTTCACTTATGGGCTTCAATATTATGGCGACCTTGGTTATTTGGTTATGATGATTAATGAAACTTATGAAACGTTCAATTCAAAAGAGTGTCCGTTTTATTTCTGGGAGTTTCTGGTCAATGATAAAGTTTCTTCGACAGGCATTGACTATACTAAGCTTAACGATGAAGACAGGGTAACTTTTACTTTCCTTGCTTATACGGTAGAAACACCTAACGAAAGCACACTACACGCCAAATACCAATCAAAGATTTAGACTTATCCACTTATAAACCGCATCTGTTATTAGGCGCCCTTATACTTTTCTTCAATTGAGAGCATCTTACTCCTTCACAAATTTCACAACTTCCGTTTTATCCCCTTTTGTGACATTCACATAGTAAGTGCCGGGCAGCATGTTATTCAACTGTGAACGGTATTGATCATTTCCATTGCTTACACCTCTGACTTTGACATTACCGCTGCCATCTGTAATGCTGATTTTTGCCGTTTCATTTAGCGGAAGACCTTTTACGGTAATATAATCTCTTGCTGGATTGGGGAACACACTTGCTGAAGAACTGTTATCAGCACTGACGACTTCGCTGTATCTTATTGTTCCATCAAAGGCTACCGCTTTCACCCTGTAATAGTTCATGCCCTGTAACAGGTTAGTGTTATCCATACTATAATTTTGCAGATTGCTTGTGCCACCCACTTTAGCCAATTCAGTAAAGCCTGAGTTGCTTTTGCTGCTTTGCTCTACGCTGTAGAAAGCCACCTTGTCGTCTGCTGACAAACCGTTCCAGGTAATCGTATGGTTGTGGATAAAGCGTTTAATGCGCACGGCAAGGGAAACATGAACGGGGTATCCAATAAAACGGGCATTAATATAGGCAAATGGCGGATCATATAAATCGCTGCCGGTAAGAACGATCTTGCCGTCTGATTGTAACACTGCACTATAGGTGTTTTCATCATAGCCAAAGTCGGTAGTCACTTCCCCGTTAGTGCCAAATGTTGAATCAAAAGAGCCATCCTTATTAAGCGCTGCTAAGGCAAAATCTGCATTCGGATTTTCTATATTTATGAAAGCGTATCCAGCAACAACTATCTTATCCTGATTAGGCAATAATACCGTTGTACGGTATCCATTGCCGCCACTAAAGACGATCATTTTCTTACCGTCTTCGTCAAAGGAATTATCCAATGTACCATCCTGTAAATAACGAACAATCGCTATCTGGCTGTTTGCATTATTTCCCGAAGCTATAACTCGACCTTTGTTATCTACAGCCAAGCTATTAATATCCGTAGTATAGCCATCATCAATACTCCCTACAGCTGTTGTTACCGAACCATTCTCTCCAAAGCTGTTGTCCACTGTTCCATCCGGCATAAAACGCTCGATAAAAAAGTAAGTGTCAAAATTATATCCGCCACCCGCTACAATCTTGCCATCCGGCTGCAGCGTGATGGCATGAGCCGTTGTAACATTAACTGAAGAAAGAACATAACCGCCACCATCGCCAAAGCTTTTGTCAATGCTGCCATCAGTGTTATACCGCAGTACAAGAAGATGGCTTGAGGTTTGTCCTCCTACAAGTATCTTACCGTCTGGCTGCACAACAATATCAAAAGACAGATCTGAACTGCCTAAATCTGTAATCACTACTCCGTTGGTGCCAAAACTTTTATCTAGCGTACCATCGGGCAGAAAGCGTGCTACCAATATATCAGTATTAAAAAGATTATTGCCGCCACCTTGTCCATATTTAGTTACAATACCTGTAGCTACGATCTTGCCATCTGTTTGTATAGCGAGGCTAACCCAACCATTTCCAACACCAAATACATAAATGGAAAGATCAGGTTCAGTAACCACTTTTCCATTAATGCCAAAAGAAGAATCGATAGAGCCGTCTTTATTGTGACGTGAAAGCATAAAGCGGTTATTAGCAGAATCTTCTCCTCCCACCACCAGCTTATCATCGGATTGTAGGGCGGAAGAAAACATAAGGGTAATGTTAGCGTTGCTGTTAATCACTTCAGCTCCTTTACTGTTGCCATAGGTTTTATCTACAGTACCCGGTTGCTGGGCATATGAGAAAATAAACGAAATGAATAGTAATAGAGTAAAGATGGCTTTCATATTTGTAGGTTTTATGGTGATGACTTTATTATGGGCAAGTTTGAGAATTTGTGCAGCCATTATTGTTATCAAGTGTATCACACTTATTCCGGTAGTTTTCACAGCTTACAAATTTGGTTGTGTGTAAAGAGCCTGTAATGCCGTTATTAACCGCTTGAAAAAATGTGATTGCTCGTGCTGCAAAATAATCTTCTAAATTGATTTCGGTTGGCGAAGCGATCCCAAAACCAGGATTTCCATGTTCAATTCCATGTCCCATGTCACAATCAATATAAAATTCAGTAGCAATGCTTTTTCGTTTGAACATCTCATAAATATTCTGTGATCCTAAGATGTATCCGCTGGGTCCACCAGTTCTCGGAGGCAAGATTGTAAAGTTTGCAGCAGTATTTAAACAGAGATTGGTAGTATTGTATAATCCTGCTCCAAACGCGACTGGTGGAAATGCTAACGGCTCTTTTGTAGGACGGAAAGTAGTGTCCAAGCCACCGCAGAAAGCGATCACAGGCGGCATAGAATTACCATTTACAAAAAAGAAATTTTCGGGATTGCTTGTGTCAGATTTTGGGATCAGCACACCACCCCATAAATCAAGTACACCTTTTATGGTGTATTTCACGGTGGTATCAGCGAAGTAATAGTTCTGATTAATGCTACCTAAAACATTGTTACTGCTAATACCAAAATAAACCGAGTCCAGCAGAGCACTTTTATTGTAAAATGCTACATTCATAGCCGTAACGCTGCCGGCGCTGTTGCCGCCAATATAAATTCTACTTGTATCTATGCGGTAAGGCTGGTTCCCAAGAAGCTCACGCTTGATAATGGTTCGTAAACATCCTCTCGCATCTTGCCCAGCCCGCCAAATACCTAACATCTGCTCAACTGAATAATCATTCGAATAGATACCTGGAACTAAAAGAACGCCAAGGCGGTAATCCATCGTTACGGCAACAAATCCACGCCTGGCAAAAGAGCGACACAGCTCCTAAAGTTGC
>CAZZZH010000004.1:0-10760 GCA_964658445.1 Ilyomonas sp. | reverse complement strand
CGCAGTCCCTGAATCCGCCACCATGAATCAATAATATCATAGGTAACTTGCAAGTGGCGCTATAAGAGAACTTTCCTGGAAAATATACCTCGTACTTAAGTTGTGTAGTATCGTTTGTACAAGTGTCAGTGACAGGTGAACAGTGTGGATCCTGATTATAATGAACATCATGGAAGGTAGAGGGAATAGATGTTGGATTCGCATAACTGTAAGTCATGCTATCGATAGCTGAACTATCATAAAAAGCATTCGCGTTGTCAACATTGCACATAAGAGGAGATACACAGGGAGGTCTCAACGATGTATCTCTATTTGCCAGGTTTGATCTCGATGCGATGGTATTGGGATAAAAGGCATAGAAAAGAAAGGCTGCCAGCAGGGTGAGCAATGTTAGTTTCATTTGAAGGAATAATAGAAAACTAAAAGTAATTATTCTCAAATGCAACTCAAAATTATTTTTTAGTGTTTGTAAGAGAGATCTATTATAAACAATCAGAAATTATATTCATGAACCTAGAACTAGATCTAACGCATCATCTGTATGCTTGTTCGTGAAATGCTTCATATACTCAACCGTAACAGTGATGCTTGAATGACGAAACAGTTTTTGCAGAACAGGTATAGGAACCGTATCGCCCGCAATATTGCCAAAGCTGTGTCTGGCAATGTGGTTGGTAAGCTTCTTTGTAATGTCAGCTTTTGTAGCAATGAGGGCAAGTCGTTCATTGGTTTCGTGGACGCGTGTCTTGATGCGCTTTTGGATTTCAAACTTGTCGTCAAGATTTGGCAAGCCTTTCAAATCAGGAAAGACCAGATTGTGAGCAGGGTTACTTTCCCTGTAACGGTCAAAAATTTTTTGCGCCTTATCCGGTATTTTTAACGAACCCGCTTTGCTGTTTTTACCCATGACATAGTGCAAGCGACCATCCGGCATATCCGACCAACGCAGTGAAAGGACATCCGAAATCCTCATGCCCGCGAAATAATACGAAGTGAGCCAAATATCGCGGGCACGGTTCTCATATTCGGGCAACTCTATCGTTTCAAGCTTTTCGACTTCTTTCTTGTTCAACCCAATTTTAGAGGATTCAGGAAACTTAATTTTGAAGCCATTCTTTCCAAAAGGATAAACATTCTTGTCGATGATTTTATCATCAATCGCCTGGCTGAAAATCGAACGGATGACCACAATGTAGTTAAGAGCTGTTCTTTCTGTTACATCGCGTTTATCAATGAGATCAGCCTTAAAAGTTTCCAGATAAGTTTTCGTAATTGTCTTGAAGGAAATGTCACCAGCATACTCCTGAAAATATTTAATACGCGGTTTGTCGGCGCTATAGCGATTGTACTTTTTTGCCTTTTTGATATTGTCTAAATAAAGCTTTGCCTGTCCAAAGAAAGTTGCCTTTCCGGTGGGCTTAATTTTCTGTTTTAAGGTCTTAGCGCTGGCGTCATCATGTTCTAATGATTTATCCGTTGCTTCGTTCAATTTCTTCCTGATCTTGTTATTAAGACGAACGCTGTTCGGATGGTTTTTGGTAACCTGTGTACCGTCCCATTCTTCAGGTAAAATCATTTCGCCAATATGAACAAGAGAAGTTTTACGGTCGCGAATGATTTGCAAAGCAAGAGGATATTGACCACGCTTGTTCGGTTGTTTATTCGTGCGGAGAATGACAGTTACGGTCATAGGTCAAATTTACAAAAAGTGGGTCAAACATAGGTCAAACATTTTGCTGTTTCATATGGTTCAGGAGAGTCCATATGAAGCCACAGGTATTGGTTTTCAGTCGTTTTTGTCCATCATTGTCCATCCAAGTTCAATATGTTAGGACCTAAAATCCTGTTCGCCGTAAACGCGAGTGCGGGTTCGATTCCCGCCTGGGGCACTAAAACAAAGAAGCCGTTACTTGTGTAACGGCTTCTTTGTTTTAGTAATTCACCAGTAGCTTTATGTAATTATTTTGTTTATTTCTTCTCTCAAATAAAAAGTAAGTTGACTCATTTTTAAAAGAACTCCTTTTTGTTTTCATTTGGTTTTTACCTTCTTTGTGGCTTGATTTTCGCTCTTGCCGCGCGACTTAATTGCTTATATTCAGTTAACTGAGTTCAACAGTCAGTTTCACAAAACGGCTAACTTTTCACAGGCTCATTTTTGCAAGCAGTACCAAAAACGATAGTCATCTATCACACAATTGTACCGGGATCGATATCATGAAAGAAAGGTCAACTTTTTGTCCTGGCTTTTATTGCCACAACTATATGTTATTGCCAAAGCAGTTCTGTTTTGTTCTCCTGATTTCTTTTTACCGGTATTACGATCGTGGCTGCCAAATACAGTACTGGCAAGGCTTTGCGCAGTCTTACCCATTTTTTTTATCTTTTTTTAATTACATCTTAATTAAATTTTCATTCGTTAAAACACGCTTTTTATGGAGTTTATATTTTCTTTGCAGTATCCAATTTTATTAAACCGGCAATCGCATTGGTTGCCGAAAATTTTAAAATCCAATATCATGAAAAGAGTATCATTTTTTGTTGTGGCTGTTATTGCCCTCACTATCTCAAGCTGTAGTAAAGAAATTGCAACAACCGATCAGCAGGCACTTAGTCAAAGTGCCGGTTCAATGACTTCAACTACGTCCACACCAGTTACCAAACTTTCGCTTTCAAAAACCAGTATGAACTATGGCGCATGGATTCTGTCGCCCTACGCTGATACTGACACAGCGAACTATAGTTTTGTTACCAACGTTGCCAGTGAACTGAGCCTTTCTTGTGTTCGCGACATTACACCCGTTCCCGGAATCAAGAAGGTAAAAACCTTAACGTCGCAGTATAATGTGTTGCTTAACTTCCTGACTACCACGCCAAAGCCGATGTTGTTCCGCACAGATACTGCGGCTTATAAAAACGATCTCGAAAATGTTCTTGCCAACCTGAGCGGAACACCGGCTATTGCCATTATAGAAAATGAAGAATCTAACAAAGGTTATTATAGTGGTACGCCGCAGGATTATATTAACCAATTAAAAGCAGCTGTCACCGTTATGCATGCGCACGGCATACCGGTTACCAATGGCGGCATTACATCTGTAGGTCTTAAGTACCTTACTTATCAGGATTACTTAAATCGCGGTATGACGGCACAGGCGCAGGACTATGCCAAGCGTATGCATATTGCGTTGAACAATGCTGATACGAAAGATAGGGCTAACTTTATTAGTGTGCTGCTGGCAGCTTATGCTACCATGAACTTGGATTATGTGAACTTTCACTGGCGCTCTCAAACACCTACCGATGCACAGGGTTTGGGCGAAACAATTGATTACCTAAAAAGAGCTACCGGTAAAACCGTTATCACTACTGAGATTGGTCAGTACGATCAGGATCCGGCAACGCTTACGTCTACTGTTCAAATGTGTAAGACATATAATTTTCCTTATATCATCTGGTATAGTGGTGTTCAGGATGGCAAATCTTATCCTTTACAGTTTAACGATCAAAGCTTAACGTCAACAGGCGTTTCATACAAAGGTTTGGCAATCACAAAATAAGTTACCGCCCGGAGATAACACTACTGTACATTCTATTTTCCGGGTTATTATAAAAAGGTATGACGAAGTTGTAACGGTTACAACTTCGTCATACCTTTTTTGCTATTGTTACGGTTCGCCATACCTCTTTGTTTTTGCAACCTCATCCCATTGTTTTCATAAATTAATTCATCGTGTTTATTATCTATTTTCATTTAACAAACACTTTTCATTAATCCCTCTAATTTGCCGCCCTTACCTGCTGCTGCTTATAGAAATGACTTAGTTTCAACAGGTATCAACAACAAACAAACCACCAGAGGGATGCGCCACGTGTACAGAACTTTTACTCTTCTTGTTTTACTAACTGGCTTTGCGGCGAAACCTCTTTTTGCGCAGCAGTTTCCTTCTGCGGATACAACGGTAAATCCGCTGGGTGCAACCGGTGATTCGGTTACTTCTGTAGCCGCTGACCTAATGAATATTTACAACCAGCGTACTCCTAAAAAATATAAGATTGCCAACATTACAGTAAGCGGTAACCGCTACTTCGACCAGGCTTTGCTTGTGTCTATTTCAACGCTGGTTGTAGGTGAAGATGTGGTGATACCCGGCGGTGATAATTTTGCAAAAGCCATTCAGAAATTGTGGTCGCAGAACTACTTCAGCGATGTAGAGATTTATATTACTAAACTCGAAGGCGATAAGATAGATGTGGAGATTGCTGTGCAGGAGCGACCACGCCTTGCCGACTTCATTTTTGATGGCGCCAAGAAGTCTGAAACGGATGATCTGAAAACAAAGACAGGATTAGTAAAAGGCAGGGTGATAACAGAAAACGTAAAACGCACGGCAGTAGATGCCATTGTAAAATATTATTCTGAAAAAGGATACCGCGGTGTAAAGGTTGACATCAAAGCAAAGCAGGATTCTGCATTGTCCAACTCGCAGGTAGTTACGTTTGTGATAGACAGGGGAAAGAAGGTAAAGATCAGTGATATTGTTTTCTATGATAACACCGTGAATGAAGCCAAGCTGAAGAAGCAAATGAAGGGAACAAAGGAAATGACAAGGCTTACTTTATTTCCGCCGAGAGACTCTGCCATCCTGAATCCTAAGGTTTACACCTTTAAAGATTATGTTCACGATGAAGGCTATTTTTCTCCTTCCAAAACGGGTAAAGTTTTGAATCCCTATATCCGGCTGAAGCTGTTTACCTCAGCTAAGTTTAGCGATAAAAAATATGGTGAAGACAGGGATAAAATCATCGATTATTACAACTCATTAGGCTACCGCGATGCCGCGCTGGTGAGTGGTCCCGACGCCATTACTTTTAATAATAAAGGCAATATGGATATTGCCATTAAAGTATCGGAAGGGCATAAATATTATTTTGGAAATATCTCGTGGAGCGGCAACACCAAATATCCCGACTCATTGCTTTCCGTAGTGCTCGGCATTAAGAAAGGAGACATTTACAACCTCGATTTACTTAATAAAAAATTAGGTAAAACACTTTCTCCCGAAGGTGGCGATGTGAGCGGCTTGTACATGGATGATGGTTATCTTTTCTTCCAGACACAGGTAACGGAAACGGCTGTATATAACGACACAATTGACTTTAATATAAAGCTGATAGAAGGAGCGCAGGCAACCTGGAAAAATGTAAAGATTACAGGCAACGAAAAAACGAAAGAGTATGTAATACGCCGCGAGCTGCGAACCTTACCAGGTGAGAAGTTCAGCCGTTCAGACGTGATCCGTTCTACACGCGAAATTGCTAATCTTGGTTTTTTTAACCAGGAAAAAATAAACCCGAACATCGTACCTAACCAGGAAGACGGAACCGTAGATGTAACCTGGGAAGTAGAAGAAAAATCGAGCGACCAGTTAGAATTGAGTGCCGGCTTCGGTGGTGGCATCGGGCTTACAGGAACGCTGGGTGTTTCGTTCAATAACTTCTCTGTAAAAAACATTTTTCACAAAGAAGCATGGGATCCTTTACCCGTGGGTGATGGACAAAAGCTAAGCATCCGTTTTCAAAGTAACGGACGTGCTTACCGCAGCTATAATGTTTCGTTCACAGAGCCATGGCTGGGAGGCAAGAAAAGAAACTCGCTTACGGTTGCCTTTTTCGATACAAAATATTCTAATGGTTATAACTACACTACTGGCCTTTACGATAAGAGTTCGGACACCTCTTTCTTTAGAACCACGGGCGCTTCCATTGGTTTGGGCAAACAGCTAAAATGGCCGGATGACTTCTTCTCTTTCACTACAACACTTAACTATTCGCGTTATACACTTCATAATTATGCCATCAGCAGCTCGCTTACATTAAGAGACGGAACTCCGTTCTCAGAAGGGTTTTCCAACAACGTGAACGTCCGTTTTGCCTTGCAGCGTTCATCTGTAAGCGCTCCTACTTTTCCAACAAGCGGTTCTGACTTTTTACTTAGTCTTCAGTTGACGCCACCCTGGTCTGCTATTAACCCAGGTATTGTAACGGATAATAATCCCTACAAACTGATTGAATATCACAAATGGCGGTTCACCGGCGATTGGTATGTGCCGATTGGCAAGGCACGTGGTACCGACAAGAACCAGCAATTTGTGTTGAAAGCTTCTGCTAAATATGGCTTCTTAGGCCGTTATAACAATAACCTGCAGATCTCTCCGTTCGAGCGTTTCCAGGTGGGCGATGCAGGCTTAAGTAATAGCTACGCTTTGCTTGGATATGATATCATTTCGCAACGCGGATACCCGGTGTATAGCAATTCTGATCCTAAGGTAAATCCCGATCAGCAGCAGGCGCCACAGTACTTTACTATCTTTAATAAGTATACATTAGAACTGCGCTACCCGCTAAGCCTTAACCCTAGTAGTACCATCTATGGCCTAGGCTTCTTTGAAGCAGCCAATGGCTGGTATGATTTCAAAAGCTACAACCCGTTCCAGTTGCGTCGTTCTGTAGGCTTGGGTATGCGTTTTTATCTGCCTATGTTTGGCTTGCTTGGCTTCGATTATGGTATTGGTCTCGACCGTTATCACACCGGAGCTACACTGAAAGACATTGGTCGCTTTACCTTTATGTTGGGTTATGAGCCGGATTAATTTTTAAAAAGGAAAAGGTAAAGTAGAGTAGGAGAAAAGCAAGAAAGAAGCAAACCCTTAACTTGCGGAAAAAACAATATTTCATGAAAAAGATAGGGATACTTTTTATCGGCATTATGATGATGACGCTTGCCGCTTCGGCGCAGCGCTACGCTATCATAGACACGAAATATATATTGGATAAAATGCCCGAGTATAAAGATGCCGATACCAAACTGCAGGCAGTGAGCGACCAGTGGCAGAAAGACATAGACACCCGCCAGGCAGCGCTGGACAAAATGTATAAAGACTATGATGCCGAACAATACATGCTGAGCGATGAGCTGAAAAAGAAGCGCGAGGATGAATTGTTTAATAAAGAAAAAGAAGTGCGCGACCTGCAGAAGAAACGTTTTGGCTATCAGGGCGACCTGTTTACCGAAAGACAAAAACTGGTGAAGCCCATACAAGACAAAGTATACAATGCGGTGCAAAAAATAGCGGCTGCCCGTGGCTACGATTTTATATTGGATAAAAGTGAAGGCATTACGGTTATCTTCGCCGACCCAAAACTGGATAAGAGCGATGATGTGCTGCATGAATTAGGCATTAAAGAGTAATTTTTCTTTACAAATAAAATACAACAGAAACAAACCGCGCAGCGACAATGAATGCGCAAACAAAAGCAAAAAACAAAATGAAAAAAATGTTCTTTTCGCTGCTGATGATAGCAGCATTAGGTAGTGTAGCCAACAAAGCGGCTGCACAGATGAAAGTAGGTGTATTTGATATAGATTATATGGTGCAGGCTATGCCCGGCTATGCAGCCGTTGATAGCATGGTGCAGCTTTACCAGAGAGATTCTTTGGGAACGGAATACCAGATAATGAACAATGAATACCATCGTTTAGATAGCACGTACAAATCTGATTCTACGCTTAAAAAGTCGCAGGCTGTGCTGGATTATAGCTCTAACCAGCGCCAGCAGATAGGATTAAAGTTAGTATATTGGCAGCAGTATGCACAGCAAAAGACACAGGATAAAACACAGGTACTGGCGCAGCCTTTATATGAAAAGGTTGTAGATGCTTATAAGAAGGTATTAGCTACTCATAAGTATGCTGTTATTTTAAAACCGCAGACTTACGAACAGGGCTTCCCAATAGATAATATCTTTATTTCGGTAGCAAAAGAATTGAAGCTTACACAGCTTCCGCAGGAACTGATTTATCTGGGAGACGATCCGGATGCTGCTAACGCTCCGAAAACAGGTGCTGGTGCCGCTACCCGTCCTACAGGCGGAGCTACGAAGCCTAAGCAATAGTATCTTTTCCACAGCCTTACCAAACGTCTTTAGAAAAAGCCATCTGCGGTAGCAACGTAGATGGCTTTTTATTTTCCACACATTTGTCCCAATTATTAAACAGGTGTTTAACTTTTTTTTGGGTAATACTACCTTCTACTCCTTTGTAATCACCGAATAACAGATGTGAAATCTTTACCCTCGCCTGCTTAGTATGCTTTTTGCAAAGAAGAAGAATCACTATGAGAACAGGCAGGCAGGTTATTTTTTACACAGTTTTACTATCAATTACCCACTCGTTTGCACAAAGCACAATAAAGCGTGATTCTTCGCTGCCGGCGGCAACGGTAGAAGCTTGTGTGCAATATGCACTGGCGCACCAACCTTTTATTCAGGAAGCATATATCGACGAAAAGATCGTTGACGAGGAGATCAGCAGCCGGCTTGCCGACTGGTACCCGCAAATAGGCGTTTCCGGCAACTACCAGCATTATTTTAAGCTGCCTTCGGCGGCGCTTGGCGCAGACTCTACCGGCAAGCGGCAGATTGTGCAGACCGGTGTTCGCAATACTTCTACACTAAGCCTCTCGGCTACGCAAAACATCTTTGACCGGGATGTATTGTTAGCTACGCGCACGGCGGGTGATGTAAGACAACAGATAAAACAGATCACCACGCAAAGCAAGATTGCCATAACCGTTGCGGTAAGCAAAGCCTTCTACGATATATTGGCTACGGAACAGCAGATCAGTTTGTTGGAAGATGACATTAACCGCCTGACGCGCAGTCTGCAGGATGCATATAACCAATACAAAGGCGGGCTTGTGGATAAGATAGATTACAAACGCGCCACCATAGCACTCAACAACAGCAAAAGCCAAAAGAAGACTTACGAAGAACAATTGGTAGCCAAATATTCTTACCTGAAATACCTGATGGGTTTTCCGCAGGAAAGCGGGCTGAAGGTAGAATACGACTCGCTACAATTAGAGAAAGATGCCCAGTTGGATACGCTGCAGCAGTTACAGGTAAAAGACCGGATAGAATACCGGTTGCTGCAAACCCAGCGCAGCCTTTTGCGTGCCAACCTGACGTATGAAAAGTGGGGTTACCTGCCTACGGTATCAGCCTTCGGCGAATATAATTTAGCCTACCTGAGTGAGAAGTTCAAAGATTTGTACAGCTATTCGTTCCCTAACTCGTATGCGGGGCTATCGGTGAGCATCCCTATTTTCCAGGGCTTCCGGAGAATTCACCTTGTGCGGGCTGCTAACCTGCAGTTGCAGCGCAACGACTGGAGCTTTGTATCGCTGGAAGACAGTATAAACAACGAATACACAACGGCGCTGACCAACTATAAAGCAACGCTATATGACTACACCCTGCAAAAGGAAAATGTGGACATTGCAAACGAGGTGTATAACACTGTGCAGTTGCAATACAAGGCGGGAATTAAAACCTACTTAGACGTGATTATTGCAGAAAGTGATTTGCGCACATCGCAGGTAAACTACACGAACGCAGTGTATGAACTGCTGATGAATAAAATAGATGTAGAAAGAGCGCTGGGTGCGATAAGGTATTGAGGACGTAAGATGTGAAATGTACAATGTATAACAGATAGTAACAGGAAAAAGCAATTTTTGATGATGAGATATGTATTGATAATAATGATGTCGGTTCTTGCGGCAGGGTGCGGCGGAAAAAAGGAAGATGATAAAAAGAACCAGCCACCACCGGCAGTGCCGGTAAGTGTGGCAAAAGTAAAAGATACGGCTGCGGTATATTTCGATGAATACCCGGCTACGGTAACTGCGCTGAGCGAGATAGAAATACGCGCGCAGGTGTCGGGCTACATCAGCGGTATTTATTTTAAAGACGGGCAGCATGTAACCAAAGGGCAGAAGCTGTATTCCATTGACCCACAACAATACCGCGGACAATATGAACAAGCCGTTGCTAACCTCAACGTAGCCAAAGCTAACCAGGCGCGCGCCCAGCAGGACGCCGAACGCTACCAGCAGCTTGCCCAGCAGGACGCCATTGCCGGGCAGGTGCTGGACCATGCCATTGCCGACCTGAACAGTGCCAAAAGCCAGGTAACCGCTGGTGAGGCAAACGTGAGCTCCGTGCAAACCAGCCTGAAGTACACCACTATTTACGCGCCGGTAAGCGGCACCATTGGTATTTCGGCGGTTAAGTATGGCGAAGCCGTAACGCCGGGTAGCACGGTGCTGAACACGGTATCGAGCGATGACCCAATGGCAGTAGACTTTGAAGTGGATGAAAAAGTAGTAACCCGCTTTGCGGAGTTGCAAAAAAAAGGCACGAACCCGGCTGATTCTGTATTTACTCTGAGCTTGCCAGATGGTTACCTGTACCCGGTGCCGGGCAGCATTTACCTGATAGACCGTGCCATTAACCCACAGACCGGTACGATAAAAGTAAGGCTTACTTTCCCCAACAAAGACATGATTCTGCGGTCGGGCATGACCTGCAATGCGAGAGTGAAAAACGACGATGCAAGGGAAAAGCAAATTCTGATTCCGTATAAAGCAGTGGTAGAACAGATGGGTGAATACTCTGTGTATATAGTGGGCGACAGCAGCAAAGCGATGCAAAAGAAAGTGGTGCTGGGACGGCGCATTAATGAAAACGTGATTGTGAAATCGGGGTTGGAAGGAAATGAAACGATTATAACAGACGGTGTGCAGAAAGTGAAAGAGGGTGTAAAAGTGAAAACAGGTACGGACAGTACAAAAGCAGGCGGAGGCGATAGTACGGGTAAAGGCAAATAGGCGGATGAAAGACTTTTGACAATGGATGAA
>CAZZZH010000003.1:36719-49042 GCA_964658445.1 Ilyomonas sp. | reverse complement strand
GTTTTATAGCATTAGGATGAAGGTTTGTGAGGTTAGGATGCAAGTAAATGAAGATGCCATGATGAATTTGGAGTTGTAAAACAAAAGCGGAGATTGTAAGCAGACGCTTACAGATGAAAGGCTAAGTGCTTTTCTTATGCAGGAACGAGTATTTGCAAAAACAAAGGATTGCTGTTATTTTTGATTGCATAACACATAAACCAGCCTACTAACTGCTATGACCCCCAGAAATTTATTCAACATCGTCCTGAAGATATTCGGGCTTTTTTTTCTAAGAGAAATCATCAACACCATTCCCAGCGTCATTACATCGGCTCTGTTTTACTACAATGGCTCTAATACTGAATCGATTGTTGCTTCTTTGATTGTCTCGATCATTGTGCTTGCATTTTATATTTTTATCGTTCACCAGTTGCTGTTTAAAACCAATAAATACCTGGATTATTTAAAACTCGATCAGGGGTTTGATGAGCACGAACTTTCCTTTGACGAACAGGATGAGTTTTCCATTGGACTCTCAAGCACCCGTATATTGACGATTGCTTTGATTGTAATTGCCGGAGTGATTTTGACGGAGGAAATCCCCAATTTCTGCAAGCAACTGTATTTGTATTTCGATCAGAGAATGAGTACCTACAACGCAGCGCCACCCGATCTTTCGTACATGATTTTTGGCGGAGCCAAAATTTTGATTGCCTTGTTACTGTTGGGCGAACGCACGTGGATCATTCAGTTTATCGAGAACCGGAAAACGGTACATTCCGAAGCTACGGAAGAAGAGTAATATCAGGCTTATTTCTTGCCTGTTTCAAAAGCTTTGCATAATCCTGATGCCCGGTGTTACACCTCTGAAGAAGTTGTTGAAATACATAGATGGCTCGATGGTGGTTTTAAAAAACTGGATATTGCCGGCACCTAAGCGGAACGTGTTTTTATCAACCAGATCACCTTGCCGGCGGATAAGATACCCCAACGAAAACACCGTACTAAAAGAAAAGTCTTTTCGCGAATCATAATCTCTGGTGCCGCCTTGCCCGTAAAAGAGGGTGATAAAATCGTTACGGTACGTGCGGAGCTTACCGGCATTATCTTTTGCAAAAAGAAAATGCGGCTCCCATGCAACCGTTGGTTCCCACTTAAAAGTATGGTCTCTATTCGTAAACACAAACCGGGCGCCTACACTGAAAGAAGGAACAAAATAATTCTTATAATTCTGAACATTTACGGTGATAAAACCATTCACAAAATCGCCGAGGGCAGCGGGCGCAAAGCCTTTTGGTTTGTCTCCCCAAATATCTCTGTGCGCTGCTAAATAATGCGAGCTTCCGCCTAAAATCAACGGCCATTTGTCGTTGATGTGCTGTTGAATAATGGTTATCTTTTCATTCAAGAACCCGGTTGCATATTCATTGATTTCATGAACATCATTCAGGTAAAAAGTAAGGTGATAATAACGTGGATGCGTAAGGCTGATTTTCTGTTGCGCTTTTGGCGGATTGACGATGATGCCAATGATGTTAATAGTGTCTTGTTCGGTGCGCAACGAAGCCAGCTCGTCTTTATTCAGCAGGAAGCTGGCACCCTTCGGCTGAAACTGCTGAAAGCGTATCTTCTTACGCCCTTGCGCATCGGTTATATAATCAACCCGCTTCGAGGTAAGCTCATTAGCCAGCGAATCTTTCAGGGGCGAAATGTCTTGCCAAAATACATGCAGAAGCGAATCCATATTGGAAATGCATTGCAGATCGTTGATGTCGGTCAGCTCGATTTTCAATTGATTTTTGTCAGGCAAATCAATGTAAAACCGGCGGTTGATAATAATATTGGCAGGCACATCAAAAGCTTTGTCAGACTGGCTTGTTTGCGCGCAAAGCGTGGCTGTGATGCTTACGAGAAGCATCAGTAAACTGATTGTTTTGTTCATATGTATTTTAGTTAGAAGGAGGCTTTGTGGTAAAGTTGATAAAGCTGGTTGCGTGTATGGCTTTTACATTGTTGCCGTACGCTTCTCCGCGTGCAATCTGCAAAGGAAATAAGTGAATGTTTTTATTATGCACTACCTGGGGTGCTTCGTCAGCGGTTTCATTCAGTTCGTTGATGTGAACCACTTTCAGCTTTTTTGCAACGTAGGGAACAATGGTTGTTGCGCGATTGCTATCATTTTGATTGCTGAACACTACTACTGTTCTATTTTGTGAGGCTGAATCTGTAATAACACTTGTTATCGACTCCGTTTTTGTATTTGTGGCGAGGCTATTTTGTTCTGGCATTCTTGCTAGTTTATTTTTTTTCAAAAGGGGCATAGTTGTCTTCACTACAACCCTTTCTTTTTCCGGGCGATGTGTCTCTTTTGCAGAATGATTCAAAATAGATTTTGTAGGTACAATATCTTTTACTACGATGCTGGTATTGCGATGCTGCCCCATAAACAAAAAGAACAGCAAAGGCAGTAGGCAAGCAGCTGCAATCCAATACCACATTGCTTTTTGGCGTTGTGGCTTATGCTTCAGTTTACTATCCAGCTTTAGCCAAGCAGCCTCTTTGTTTAGCCACATGTCAGCAGGGAAAGCTTCACTGCTTTCCAACTTCTGCTTCCAATTCTTTTCGCCGTTATTTTCGTTTTGCATAATCGTTTCCCCGTTGTGATAAATTTCTTTGCAACAAAGCTTTTGCCTTACTCAACTGCGATTTGGAAGTGCCTTCGGCAATGCCCAGCAGAGCGGCGATTTCTTTATGATCCAGACCTTCTATTTCGTGCAGGTTAAAGACGGTACGATAGCCAGCCGGCAAGCGAAGAATCAATTCGAGAATCTCTTTAGCGGAAAGCCGGCTCAGCGCTTCTTCTTCCAGTTCTATCGTTTCTATTTTTTCTTCGTTCAGCAATACAAATACATTCTTTTTGCGCAATCGCATCAGGCATTCGTTTACCATAATCTTCTTTATCCAGGCAGCCAATGTCGCTTCGTCCCGGTAAGTAAAAGAAGACAGCGTAGTAAAGAATTTATACCAGCCATCCAGCATCGCTTCTTCTGCATCGGTGCTGCTTTTAATGTACCGCCTGCATACCAGCAGCATGGCATCTGCCTGCCGGTCGAACAGGCATTGCTGAGCCGCTGCTTTACCTTGCTTTGCATCTTGAATCAGTTGCGGTATATCATCCATATTTACTGAACGGCTTCTGTTGCGTATAGGTTAGTAAATGCAGTTGTAAAACAAAAGGTTGCCTGGCAAAAAAGAAAACCAAGTTTTCTTCGTTTGATTATTGCTGATGGCCTTTTAAAAAATAAGAAAGGGCAGGTAAGCGTAAATGATTCTTTGGTCTTATTGTATCACTTTATACAAGCTTCCACCCTTCTCAAACAGCCTGCTGATGCGGCTTTCTGTAGCTTCATCTTTCTCCACCGGCGGCGCATGATGCGGTTTAATGCGGGCATCAATAATCAACGAACCCTTGCAACCCCAGTGTTTGTTTTGATAAAAGGAATCTACGCCATATATATCATGAGATGGGTTGCAACGGGTAAACGTTACCCAGATAAAATTGTTGAGGGATAGTGCGGTAAAATCAGCATCATCGCAAACCACAATCAGGGCAACAGAAGCTAATTGCGATAACTGTTGCTGCAGTTGCTTATCTAAGCTATCCATTTCTTCAGCAGCCTTGTGGTAAGTAGTAAAGGCACCGGTTTGCAGAACAACAATGCCGGGCACTGCCAAACGAGCTTTACCAAACTCGTTCAATTCAAGAAACAAAGACGGCACTTGTGTAGCCAGGGTTCTTCTTACCTCGCCAAAAGCAGCCAGCACAACCTTGCTGCCACTGTTCAGTGAAGTGCCGGAATAGTCCAACGTATCAATGGTAGTATGGGTATAAAAATGAACGTCGCGGCTCAAGTCGATGCGGCATAATACATATTGAAAGAATGCAGGAATATCGTGCGCCGATAAGCGATTGGTATCATCGGCAGTAATGAATAAAAACTTGGCAAGACTCAACTGCCCTGTGCCTAAAATATGGTTGGCGATAGTGAGTATTTCTGCAGGTTGCTTTGTTGGCGAATACGGCGTATAGCGCTCGCTGCCGATGGCTAATAATAACGGATGAACGCCCGCTGCATCTACGGCATGCACTTCCTTTACACCCGCTATCTCAGCGGGTATAGCATCGCCGGTAAGGGCATGAATCAACTCTCCGAAACTGGTATCTTCCTGGGGCGGTCGACCCACAACTGTGAATGGCCAGATCGCATTTTTTTTAGCGTACACTTTATGCACTTTCAGCACGGGAAAAGGGTGCGTTAAACTATAATAACCTAAGTGATCACCAAAAGGCCCTTCGGGCTTGTTATCATCCGCATAAACTTCACCGGTAATAACAAAATCAGCGTC
Source organism: Ilyomonas sp. (assembly GCA_964658445.1). GTDB lineage: Bacteria > Bacteroidota > Bacteroidia > Chitinophagales > Chitinophagaceae > Ilyomonas. Next base: position 44,653 of record CAZZZH010000003.1, on the reverse strand, counting down.
CGTGCTGATACAGTAGCCATCCTTATAAACATACCGAAACCGTCGTGCACCTAAAGCGCCGGCAAATGTCATTTCGCTTAATCCTTCAGGCAATGGCATAACAGCCGCCAACGTATGCGACGGCGGACCACCCACAAACACACTTACCTTCAGCGGCATGCCTTTTTTATTTGCCTTGGTTTGGTGCACACCAATACCCCGGTGCAGTTGATAATGCAACCCGATTTCTTTGTCCTGTACATAGTCATTACCCGAAAGCTGTATGCGATACATACCCAAATTGGCATTCATAATACCGGGCTTGTCTGCATCTTCTGTATATACCTGTGGCAGGGTTACAAAGGCGCCGCCATCTCTTTTCCAATGATGGATTTGCGGCAGTTGATGGACGCTGATTTCTTCATACAAAACCGGCTTGCTAATTGGATTTCGCAAAGGCAAAGCATGTAGCGCAGACGATAGGAGGCTTATGTTTTTCAACGGACTTTTCAAGGCAGACATCGGGTTATTTTTTAACCCGATAAGTCGTTGGATTTTTGTAAACGTATCTCTGAAAATAAATTGACTTCTCTCTAAAGTTCCAAAGATGTTGGATGCGGCACGATAGCGGCAGCCTTTTACGTTTTCGAACAGCAAAGCAGGACCTTTGGCCTCGTGTACGCGCAGATGGATGGCTGCCATTTCTAAATACGGGTCAACTTCTTCTTTGATTCTGATTAACTGCCCATGCTTTTCAAGGTCGTAAAGACACTGTTCCAATGAAGTATAAGCCATAGAGGCAAAGGTCGGAAGCAGAAGGCGTAACCGGTAAGATTTATTCTGCGCGAAAGCTGAACATGTCAGCATAATTGGCAGCTATCTGCATGGCAAGCTTGCCCGGTGAGTGGCACATCGGCTGCTCTGAAATCCGGATATCATTTTTCCCGTAAAACCATTTGCTTACATCTGCAGAGATTATAAATGAAGTGACGGGTTGATTAATGGTTGGTGGCAAAGAAAGACTAATGGGTTGGATAACGTTTTCGCCTGCTTTGTAGCCGCCAATGTCGTAGCTGTATTGCTTCGCAGGCGCTTTGGAGGCAGGTGACGAGCCTTCTAATTTTGCCATGATATAACCTGTGTTCCAGATCCAGAACATACCTTTTACAGGATCGAGATCGCCGGTCTGAACGCCGGTGGTATTCGTAGTGCTATCAATCCCTATTAAGAAATGGATGTTGGTAACAACGCCGGAAGGTGCAGAAAAAGACAAGCGTTTAGAAACGCTGTCAGCTTCGTTAATCAAGTGCGGTGGCAAGGGTAAAGAATAGATCTTTCCATCGGTGTACTGAAGCTGAAGATGAGAAATATAATACTTGAAACTGCGCACCTGCAAGGCTTCTCCGAAGTGGTTTTGATAAGTTGAATCCGTATGCAGAAGAAAGCCATCAAAAGTAGTTTCGAAGCGGAGATGAAAGGTCTGAATTCCCTTCTTACCTGCCTGCGCGCAGATAAGATTTGGACAGGCAAATAACAAGATCCAAATAAAAAGTGGCTTCATTAATATTGACCTGGTTTAATTTTCTTCCGGTTTTCTTTCCGGTCGGCTTGCTTCTTTTTTCCTTCTATTCGTCGCTCCTGCATTGCTTTGGAAGGCTGGGTGGCAATGCGTGTTTTCTTTTTCACCAGCGCTGCATTTACCAATGCATTCATCTTCCTGATAACGATAAACTTATTGCCTTGTTGCGTTCGTTCCTGCTGCGATTTTACCAGCAGATAACCATCGTTGGTAATGCGGTTGGCAAGTTTATGGGCAATCAGTTCTTTTTGTTCTTCACTCACCAGTTGCGAGGCAGCTACCAGCCACCTGCCTTCTACCATCGTCTCTACCTTGTTCACATTTTGCCCGCCTTTACCTCCGCTTCGCGCGGTTTGAAATTGTATTTCGCTTGTTATCTCTATCTTCATTTTTATTAAACTAAAAACCAAAAGTAAAAAGACCAGACGGTTGCATTCTTTTTACTTCTTACTTTCCATTTTATTTTTTATGCGCGCAGTGATACAGCGGGTTTCCGAAGCCAGCGTAAAAGTAGACAACACCATTACCGGCAGTATACAAGAAGGCTTGCTGGTACTGGTAGGCATTGAAGATACAGACGGCGAAGAAGACATTATCTGGCTCAGTAATAAAATCGTGAACCTCCGGATTTTTAATGATGAAAACGAAATCATGAACCGGAGTGTGAAGGAGGTTAACGGAGGTATTTTGCTGGTCAGCCAATTTACCTTGCACGCCAGTTATAAAAAAGGAAACCGTCCTTCTTACATACGCGCATCGAAGGCTGATATTGCTGTTCCTTTATATCAAAAAATGATACAACAGTTAGAGAAAGATTTGGACCAAACAATACAGACGGGTGTGTTTGGCGCAGACATGAAAGTGAGTTTACTGAACGACGGACCCGTAACGATTGTGATGGACACGAAGAACAAAGAGTGAAGCCAAAAGCCTCCGTTACAGCACGCCTACTACATAGATGGTGGCACCGCTTACCATATAAAAAAGCCTGCACGATGCATCTTCACCTATGTACTCACTTACTGATTGATACACCGGCATAGCCTGGCTTAGATTGCTTTGCAGCGAGGAGAGATGGTTAAGAAAATAATTGTAAAATTGCTTGCCGCTGCCAGCCGATTGTTGTTCTTTGGCTATTATTTTGTCTTCGAGGTCAAACAAAACCAGCGGCTTGATTTTGATTTCATATTCCATACTTCTTTTGAATATAGTTTTTTAAAACCTGCAGGCTTACCCCTTCTTCGGGCGTGGCTTTATGAAGGCAAAGCCGTTCTTTAGCAAAAAAAACATCTGAATCGCTTACCTGAGGTAAAATTCTGCTCTCACTGTTTATGATATCAGCAAGTACATTCGTCGTCTCTTCGTTTGTTGCATTGGAAGCCCTGCAATCATAGCTCATAGTGTCAGTTTATATTTCTCGTATGCCTAAAAATAAGCCTAAGTTATAGCTTCTCTTGTTAAAATTTTTTCCGATTGTAGAAAATTTTTATTGTTTACTAGTTTCAGAGCTAACCAAATTTAGATTCTTTTTCATTTCAAACTGCGGAGGAACCGGGAATAAAAAAAGCTTCCCTGAAAGAGAAGCTTTTTTTAGTGAGTATTGTGTTAGCCTATCGCTACTCTTTTAAATTCAGTAACTTTCACATCAGCGCCGGCTGACTTTAAATAATCCGCTACACTTTTACCGTTGTCTTTTACAAACGGCTGCGCCAACAAGGTATTCTCTTTAAAATAAGCCTTCAGCTTTCCCTCTGCAATTTTTGCAATCATGTCAGCAGGCTTGCCAGCCATCTTCGGATCTTGCTGTATTTGTTCGGTAGCAATATTCCTTTCGCGCTCTATCGTTTCAGCAGGTACAGAAGCTTCATCTATCGCAACAGGGTTCAAAGCAGCAATCTGCATAGCGATGTCTTTACCGGCTTCGGCTGCCTCAGCAGATAAACCAACCAGCACGCCAATGCGGTTGCCACCATGGATGTAAGAAGCCACATAAGGTGCCTCAACTCTTTCAAAGCGCGTAATGTCTATCTTCTCGCCTATGGCAGCTAATTTATCATTGATTAAATCTGATACTTTAGCACCGTTCACAGAAGCTTCTTTCAGTTCATCTGCGCTCTTTACGTTAGTTGCAATCGCAGCATCGGCAATGCTTTGCACAAAGGCAACAAAGTCGGCGTTCTTCGATACGAAGTCTGTTTCGCAGCTCACGCAAACAATCACACCTGTTTTGTTATCAGGTGTTGTCTGGGCAATTACAACGCCTTCTTTAGCTTCTCTGTCGCTACGCTTGGCAGCCACTTTCTGGCCTTGCTTGCGAAGCCAGTCGATAGCGGCTTCAAAATCACCATTGGTTTCGGTTAAAGCTTTGCGGCAATCCATCATGCCGGCGCCGGTAGCCTGTCGTAATCTATTAATTTCTGATGCGGTTATCTGAACAGTTGTTGTTGACATAAAATGTAAATTAAGCCCTTTCCAAAGGCATTTTTAAAAAGCAATTTATATGATTTGCCCCGGGTAAAATGGGGCAGCTTATTTCTTAAATACACAACCCAACTATTTGCAGTTGGGATGTGTTTGGTTATGTATTTCGTTGGTGATGGATAATTTTATACCGGACGGTATTTTACTACCAGTCCTTAACTATCCAATCAAAAAAATTATCTGCGTCCGCCGCCAGGTCCGGTGCCGCCGCCAGCCGGTCTGCGCGAAGCACCACCGGGCACTCTGCGTTTCGGCTGTCCGCCACCTTGTCCTTGCGCTGCGCCTCTGTCGCCACGACCACGTCCGCGACCACCTTCGGCTTCAGCTTCAGCTTGCAAACGGGCAGCTTTCTTCTCGGCTTCGTTATCTACTTCTTCTACTTCATCATCTTTAGCCTGCTGGCGTTCCTGCAAGCCTTCAGCAATGGCAGCCGTAATATAGTTTGTAATAATAGCAATTGACTTGGTAGCATCATCATTAGCAGGGATGGCATAGTCTACTTTATTTGGATCGCTGTTGGTATCTACCATTCCAAATGTAGTAATGCCAAGACGTTTGGCTTCTGCCAATGCAATGTGTTCGTGCCCAATATCAACTAAGAAAAGGGCTGCAGGTAAACGGCTTAACTGTGCAATACCGCCGAGTACTTTTTCCATTTTCTCTTTATCGCGGCTCAAAGTCAGTTTCTCTTTCTTGGTTAAATTTTCAGCCGTGCCCTCACCCAGTAATTTTTCAATGCTCTGCATCTTCTTCACGCTCTTGCGAACGGTGTTAAAGTTGGTAAGCATACCGCCTAGCCAACGCTCGGTTGCATATGGCATACTTACACGCTTGGCGCATTCGCTTACTATTTCTTTTGCCTGCTTCTTGGTAGCAACAAACATTATTTTTTTACCGCTCTTGGCTATCTGTTTCATAGCAGCGGCAGTCTCCTGCAAGTGGTCTACGGTTTTGTTCAGGTCAATGATATGAATGCCTTTTTTTTCTGCAAAAATATAAGGCAGCATCTTCGGATTCCACTTCTTACGCAGGTGACCAAAATGAACACCGGCATCAAGCAGTTGTTGCTGTAAAGAAGGAGTTTGTTCCATTGTATTGTTTGATTAGATTGTGATTGTATTTAGCTTCAGGTTTCAAACTGCAAGCCGCAAGATGTTTACTCTCCTCACTTGCAGCTTTCGTCTTGAATCTTTTAGATTAACGCTTGCTGAACTGGAAGCTGCGGCGCGCCTTTTTGTGACCAAATTTCTTACGTTCTACACTACGCGGATCACGCTTCAGATGACCGGCTTCTTTCAACGCCGGGCGATACTCAGCATTCACTTCAAGCAACGCACGTGCGATACCTAACTTGGCTGCTTCTGCCTGGCCTTTCAAGCCGCCGCCTTGCGCATTGATTTTAATGTCAAACTTGTCCAGCGACTCAACTGTTTGTAAAGGCGCTTCTACCTGGTTTTGCAGGTATGGCAAAGCGAAATACGTTTTATAATCTTTATCGTTCACCGTTATTTTTCCTTCACCACGTACAAGGAATACGCGGGTTACAGCTTCTTTACGGCGACCAACAGCATTTTTTTGTTTTTCCATTTGTAATAGCTTTTAGCTAATTGATTGTTGTGTTGTTTCCCTCGCAGAGGTTTCGAGGCTTTTAGAATTTTAATTCTTTGGGTTGCTGTGCCGTGTGCGGATGCGTAGCACTGGCATACACAAATAATTTACCGATCATCTTTCTGCCCAAACGGTTCTTTGGTAGCATACCTTTCACGGCTCTTTCTACTATCACTTCCGGGCGACGACGAAGCAAATCTTTAGCAGCCTCTTCTTTTTTACCACCTGGATAACCAGAATAGTTAATGTACTGTTTGTCTTCCAGTTTATTGCCGGTGAAAGTAACCTTGTCGGCATTAATAACGATGATGTAGTCGCCGCAATCAACGTGTGGCGTATAATAAGCTTTGTTTTTGCCGCGCAGTATGGCAGCAATCTGTGCGCACATACGACCAACGGTTTGATTAGTGCCGTCCACAACATACCAGTTGTGCGTAACGGTAGCCGCGTTCGCGTGTTTGGTGGTGAAATGTAATTTACTCATTTTGTACGATTTGTTTAGATGAAACCGCCGCTATCCCGGTGGCTTTTTAAAATGGGTGGCGAAGGTAACGGAATCAGGCTCAAGATACAAGAAAACAAGTAAAAATTTTTTTGCAGGCTTTTATAAGCCATTGATAGTGAACAAAAATTTGGTTGTTAATTTTTTGTTGTCGTAAGCAAACAAACAATCATTCCGGCCGTAAAAACGTAAAAACAGTCAACGGAATATTACGGAGAATAAAAAAAGCAACCACTGTCCATAAGCAGACTTTTATAAACAGGGGCGAATGCACCAGCTTTTGCCGGATAGCTCTTTGCTTAAATGTATTAATACAGTAAATAATCGCTGAGTAAACAACCAACGGCAAGCTCGCAACAAACAGGCAATTGTAAGAAAGTGCTTTACGAACATCGCCATGCAACAATGCAGAAAGACTACGTTGCGAACCGCAGCCCGGGCAGTATAAGTGCGTAAGTGTATGAAACGGGCACTGAGGAAAAATAGCAGATGTAGCGGCATCAAAAGAAAAATATAGCCATACTACAACAGTATGGCTATGCATCTGAAGATAAAAGATACCATTCGTAACGAACGGTTCATTAATAACTGTTGTAAGAATGATGGGAGGCTGCCCAGAAACCACTAACGCCAAAAAAGGCTATGGCAATAACATAAAGAACAACCACACCAAGACCGATAAAGAAGCCAATCTTCGTCCACTTGCCGGCTTCTCTCGATGCCTGTAAGGCACCTTCATAATCGCCGACAGAATACTTACTGCTCACCTGTGCCGCGAATACAATACCGGCTATACCAAATGGCAGACAACAAAATAATGTAACTAAAATAGACTCGACTAACCAGTTCTTAGGTGGTGGTGGTTGAATAGGACTTTGTTGTCCATAGTTGGTTGGTTCCATAACTTTTGCTTGAGGTTAATAATTATAGGTAAATGTATAAAAAGTCTTCCAAGGCGTAAAATGAGCAGGTATCAATTTGGAAAGAATCGTCGTCATTCCACAATTGCCTTCCACGATATTCATAACAAATCAATTTCACAAGGACTTTATCCAGTCGTCATTCCGCAATTGCCCTCGTCATTGTCTACAATAAATCACTCTCACGAGAGCTTTGTGCGGAATCCGATATTGCAAAATGAGACTCTACCGTAAAAAGTAGGATACACTTTATTGTAAGAGTTAAGTATTGCTCAATAATTCTCCTTTGTAATGCACAAAGGAGATGTCATCGAAATACACATTCATTGCGCTTTCATTGCTCACCCATACATACACGTGGCCTTTCATGCTGATATTCGGTTTAACGATTGTGTTGTCAATCAAAACCCATTATCAAAGGGTTCTTTCGAATTCAAGATAGAATCTATAACTCTTTTTCCAGAAGAAACACTGTACTTATATAATTTAGACTGTCCATCTTTCCATACCACCAAATCGCTTATTTCTATTTTCATTTTTCCTTTATTACTTGGAAAGCCATTATCGAAACCAAACCATAATATAGAACGCCTTCTTTCTTTATTAAAATAGTCATCCGTTGGTTTAGATAATTTGTCTGACAAAGTTTCTCCCGCAAATGTTACAATACTTACTGGCTTATCTAAATGAACAGTATCAACATAATTTTTAGCAAAAGCAAATAACTCAGAAGCTGAGATTGATTTGTTTGAGTAGTTTTTTATTTTAAAATGATCCGTATAAGTGTAATAATTATTAATGCCGCCCTCGTTTCTGTAATAGAATTCAATTTTTTCATTTGCTCGCTTATTGGAAGCAAGACATC
>CAZZZH010000003.1:30112-36709 GCA_964658445.1 Ilyomonas sp. | reverse complement strand
GCATACTGTTAGAAAAAATACTATCCTTGACAATATTGAATGCTTTGTCAAATTTGCGTTCATAATTTCAACTCTTCATTGTTTGCATTCATGTATTTTTATTCGTATTTTATATTTAAAAAACAATTGCACAATCAAAATCGCTATTAAAAATCGTTATCGAAAGGTTCTTTTGAATTAAGAATTGAGTCTATAATTCTTTTCTGAGAAGGAACACTATAGTCATATGATTTTGAATCTCTATTTTTCCACACCGTTAAATCACTTAATTCCACAATTCTTTTTCCTTTGTTTTGCGGAAAATTATTGTTGAAAGTAAACCACAACAAAGCTTGTTTTCTTGCTTTGTCAAAATAATCTTCAGAAGGTTTAGGTAAATTTTGAGAAGGTTTTTCTCCTGTAAAGAACACATGACTTACTGGTCTATCAGCATGAACCGTATCAATATATTTCATTGCAAAGGAGAACAAGTCAGAAGCTAGAACCGACTTGTTTGTATAGTTGGTTATCTTAAAGTTATCAAAGTAGGTATCATAACCATTAATGCCACCCATATCCCGGTGATAGAATTTAATTTTCTCTTTAGCCTGTTTGTTTGAATGAAAACATCCACCACAGAGTATTACTATCAATAAGCTTATTTTAACACCTGAAATAAAAATGGATCGCCTTCTCACCACAATAATTTTATTTACTAAAGCACTGAAAATATGAAAGAAATGGGAGCAGTGTCAGACCAGGCATCTTTCCATAATGCTTTCTTCTTCGCAATGTCTTCATCAATGGCTTTGTGTCATGGCGATGAGACATTGCACTTTCCCAGCTTATCAACAACAAAGATGCATCACTCAACTTTGTACTCATTCACTCAGCCTCCCATGCAGTTATGGACCACATCTTCTTCTATCACACCATATATCGCAGCCAGCAGGGAAGCAATGGAAGAAAGATATAGCAAAAACGAAAAAAGGAAAAGACGTCTTGCCTTTTAGACCTTTATCATATAACTCACATAATATCTACGCCCTCATTCAGAACCTACAACATCTATATTTGCGGCAATGCAGGCAAACGACACACCATTTTATTCAGGTACCAGCGGCGTAGTACTTCCAGTGCCTAAATCTGCATTCCCTCCCGGGTTTCACGACAAGAGCCGGTTGCATTATTATTCATCTTTGTTCAATAGTGTGGAAGTAAACAGTATCTTTTACAAACTGCCCCGGAGTTCCACCATCAGTAAATGGCGCGAAAGTGTTCCGGATCATTTCCGCTTTACGTTTAAAGTTTCAAAAGCAATAACCCATGTAAAAGGGTTAAACTTCGCAGTAAAAGATGTGGATGATTTTGTTAGAGCAGTAAACAATATCGGTAATAAAAAAGGCTGTTTGCTGGCGCAGTTTCCGCCATCCCTAAAGATCGAAAAGCTGAATGAGTTGCAACAATTGTTAGAAGCTCTTGGCGAAGCAACACAAAGCAATCCATGGAGAATAGCGATGGAGTTTAGAAATTCATCCTTTTATGAGCGTGAGGTTTACGAATTGCTCCGGGAATTTAATGTAAGCTTGGTTGTTCAGGATATACCTGCATCGGCTACCCCTTTAGATGAAACAACCGGCGATTTTATTTATTTACGCTTTCACGGTCCTGAGTCTAGATACCGCGGCGATTATTCAGATGCGGTTTTAAAAAGATATGCCGGGTATATAAAAACATGGTTAAGCGAAAAAAAGACCGTGTTCACGTATTTCAATAATACTATGGGCTCTGCCATTAGAAATTTGCAAACGTTGAATCGTTATGTGCTATCATAAAGCGTTGACCATAGGTCATTTTTGATTCATTAATCTTGCTTACCCACACTGCTTATTCCCACTCACTTTAGCTTGATACCGAATTATAAAGCTGTCTGCACTGCGCGTATGGCTGTTCCCTCTCTTATCTTTTTTCTTTGTTAGTAACGGCAGGTTTATTATCTTACACTCGTCCGGCAGAAACACTTTATCTACCCCTTCAGCAAAGGAGCTGCACCACAATTTCACCTGCACATTTTCCAGACCTTACAGAGACCTTATACCGACATTATAGAGACCTTATACTGACCTTTATTCGGGTTTAAGCCGTATTTAGTTCGGGGCAAACCCGACCAGTGAACGTCTTATATCCGCACTTCTCCATACAGTAAGACACCTTCCCATAATAAGGAATCAATGGATTATTACAAAGAAATAATCTTAACCTAATCGTGATCACTAAAAACAGCCGCTTTCCTGACAAGAATCAGTTTAAAATCTCAAATCTTTTTATCATATTTACACATCATTTTATAACTTGCCTGCACTATGAAACTGTTAAGTCCTGCCATCTCGCGTATAGCCCGGTTGCGCTACAACCGCATGGAGCACTGGATGAATGATCCCGTTGCATCCCAGCGACAGGTATTACAGGAGTTGGTTACACATGGTCAATATACCTGCTTCGGACGAAAGCATAAGTTTCACGATATTTTCAGCATCCGCACGTTTAAAGAACACATACCAATCAGCGAGTATGATGATATAAAAGGCTATATAACCCGACTGATGCACGGCGAGGAAAACATGTTGTGGAATACGCCGGTAAACTGGTTTGCTAAAAGCAGCGGTACCACCAGCGAGAGAAGCAAATTCATTCCCATCACGGAAGAAAGTCTGGAAGAATGCCACTACCAGGCGGCAAAAGATGTAGTGGCGGCTTATTACAACCATCATCCCGAAAGCGACCTTCTTACCGGTAAAGCCCTAGTCATCGGCGGCAGCCACCAGGTAAGCCAGTTGAACGAAGAAGTCTATTACGGCGATTTAAGCGCCGTGTTGCTGCAGAATACACCCTTCTGGGGTCAGTGGCTGCGCACCCCCGAACTGTCTATCGCGTTGATGGATGAATGGGAAGGAAAGATAGAAGCGCTGGCGCAAAACACCATTGCCGAGAATGTCACTTCTCTTTCGGGTGTGCCCACATGGACGTTAATTCTGGTAAAGCGCATTTTACAAATCACGGGCAAAAGCACGCTTAAAGAAGTCTGGCCCAATTTAGAGTTGTATATGCACGGCGGTGTATCCTTCGTGCCCTACAAAGAACAGTTTGAAACCTTGCTGGGCAGAGGCGTTCAGTATGTGGAAATCTATAACGCCAGCGAAGGTTTTATTGCCGCGCAGTGCGGTCCCTACGATGATGGTATGACGCTCTTTTTGCAGCATGGTATCTTCTACGAATTCATGCCCGTAGAAGAATATGGCAAAGAAAACCCAAAGACAATAGGTTTAGATAAAGTAGAACTCAATAAAAACTATGCACCCGTTATCTCTACCAACGGTGGCTTGTGGCGATACCTGTTGGGCGATACAATACAGTTCACTTCTCTCTTTCCGTTTCGCATTAAAGTCAGCGGTCGCATCCGCCATTTTATGAATGCCTTTGGTGAAGAAGTGATTGTAGAAAACAGTGATAAAGCCATTGCCATTGCCTGCGAGAAAACAGGCGCCATAGTAAACGATTATACCGCTGCCCCGCTTTATTTTTCCAATACCAGCAATGGTACTCACGAATGGCTGGTAGAGTTTGAAAAGGCACCGGAGAGTAACCAGCAATTTGCTTACGAATTAGACTGCGCTTTAAAGAGCATCAACAGCGATTATGAAGCCAAGCGGCACAAAGACATAGCGCTCCGCATGCCGATTGTTCATAGCTTACCCAAACAGTTCTTTTGCCAATGGCTCAAAAGTAAAGGCAAGCTGGGGGGGCAACACAAGATACCACGTTTAAGCAACGACAGGAAGTGTGTGGAAGAGCTGCTGGCAATCATGCAATAAAGTGAATGCTTTTACTCAGTAATAAAAGGTTGTAATAAAGGTCTTGTACTGATCACAATCCCTTACATAAATTTCTTCTCCACCATATACAATACTTTTTTGTCCGCATCACTAAAAGTGCGCAGACTATCGCCCTCCCAATGGCGGTGAAAAGCTTGTATAGCAGCGCTGCTATCCTTGACATCATACCCGATAATACGTAGAGCTTGCACGCCATTAAAAGGTTCAGGAATAGCAATATTGGTTGTATCATCATACCAATATCCAAAGCCGCGCTGCGCAAGCGTTTGCCAGGGAAACAAAGGATTCGGGTCATTCTTTCTTGTAGGCGCAATGTCACCATGACCAATGAAGTTTGCCGTTGGAATATTGTATTGTTTTTTTAATGAAGCCAGCACATGCAGCAGGCTGTTGATCTGCGCTGCGGTAAATGGTTCAAAGCCGGTATTATCAAGCTCAATACCGATAGAGACAGAGTTGATATCGGTAACGCTTCCCCACTTTGCAATACCGCCGTGCCACGCGCGCATATAGTCGTTTAGTAGATGATACACCGTTCCATCTTTACAGATTAAATAATGAGCGCTCACCTGTGTGCGTTGCAAAGTGAAGGTTCGCAGCGTTTGAGCGCAGGAATCTTGCGCCGTATGATGGATGATAACAAAGTTGGGCTTTCGTAAATTAAAGTTGGTAGTGCCCGCAAAATAAGGTGATGAGGGCAGGGAATCAATGCTGTCGTTAGTTGGTATCCGGCTTATCGTTTTTGCAAATTGCTTCGCCTGTTTTTTGTACACTTTGTTTGTGGCAGCGTAAGGATTGTGAGAGCAACTATAACAAGTATAGATGAGCAGCGTGGCAACTGTAATCAGTAGTGTTTTCATAGATTAAAAATAAGGCTTGCTTTCAATAATGAATTTACAACTTCATTGGCTTGGCTTTTGTCTTTTTTAGTAAAAACGTTATGCCTGAAGGTCCATTGCTGGTGCTGTGGAAAGAACAAAGTGAAGGTTTTATTGGTAAAACAATAACCGGTATTGAAAACAACACAAAGCTGGATGCAGAACGCATGCAGGGCAAGAAAATCATTGATATTATAACTTGGGGTAAGCACTTTCTGATTTGCTTTGAAGGTTTCACACTACGCACACATTTCCTGATGTTTGGAGACTTGTTTATCAATAAAAGAAAACCGCCCGAGAAGCCCTTTAAACTAAGGCTGAATTTTAGGGATGGAGAACTTAACTTTTATAGTTGCGCCATGCGTTTTATCGAAGAACCTTTAGATGAAGTGTATGATTGGTCGGCTGATATAATGAACGAAAGCTGGAACACCCAAGCCGCCTTGCAAAAACTGAAAAAGATTCCCGATACTATGATATGCGATGCCTTGCTTGACCAGACCATTTTTGCAGGTTTAGGCAACATCATCAAGAATGAGGTTTTATTCAGAAAAAGGGTACATCCTGAAAGTAAAGTAAGTGCTATCTCGCCGAAGCTTTGGAAAGAAATAATTAAAGAATCTGTTTTCTATTGCGGGCAATTTTATGAATGGAAAAAAGAATTTACGCTCAGCAAGCATTGGGAAGCGCACCGGCAAAAGACTTGCCCCAGAGACCACATCCGCTTTCATAAAGAATATACTGGCAAACTGCAACGGCAAAGCTTCTTTTGCAATCAATGCCAGGTACTATATGGTTGAATCGTTATTAGGTAATCGCTGGTAAATAGCTTGTCTGTTATCTCACCTTTAGCCGGTGCGCAAACAATGCCGTCAGCAACAGGCTCGAAAGCAGCAAATGCAGCGGCTGCATGGCTTGTGGAAGATTCATGTACAAAAGCGTTAGCCCGGCTGCAATAGTCGCTGTCACCAGAAACAATATAAAATATGCCGTGCGTTGTAAAGTGGGGTAAGGCAGAGATTGCCAGAATAAATAAATACAAGCCAGGGCGGCTACCCATGCAAAACTTTGGTGAATAACAAACACATTATTCAATTGACCCAGCCAGCTTTCTCTGCCTGTAAAGCTCATGGCAATTGAGATTTCGTCTACCTGTTCTCTCACGTCGGTGCCTAAAATAATTTGCACCAGAACAACAACAAAAGCTGCGGTACTTACCCATTTTATTTGCCGGCTTACAACGCTTGTTTTCTTACTTAATTTCTGTAAAATAATCACCGCTACAAAGCCTATCAGCAAAGCAAACAACATGTGCAGGGTTATCTTCACAACAGCCAGGTTGGTATCGACCACCAGTTTTCCCAACCAGGCTTCAAAACCCGTCAGCAACAGCAATGATAAACTCCACCAGACTATGTTTCTTTGTGTCTTCCAAAACAAACGGAAACTCCATGCAATATGGGCAATAATAACAAAACCCAGCAACCCTGTTACCAACCGGTTGATGTACTCAATCCAAGTTTGCGCCACATTGAACTTTGCGTAATTGTTTTTCTCGTATTGCTGCCAGTTGTCAGCTACATAAACACTGCCGCTGGTAAAGGCTTGCTTTGCATATTTCAGGCTGTCGTTATAGATAATAAACTGACCGGATTCGTAATGATGATTTGGCTGAAAGTGAACCTCGTATTCCTGCGTAGGCGGTACCGCATTTCCGAAGCAGGTTGGCCAGTCCGGACAACCCATTCCAGACCCCGTGCTCCGCACCACTCCTCCGGCAAGTATCAATATAAAAAGCAGGAAAACCGTTAGCAGGTTAATGGTTTTGAACTTCTTTTTCGCCGGAG
>CAZZZH010000003.1:9683-30102 GCA_964658445.1 Ilyomonas sp. | reverse complement strand
GCACAATACTGCCCGCTATTATCACTAAAAACACAAATACCAACAACAATTTCGTGAACTGATAATAGCCTTTATTCTGCAGCATGAATTTCTTTAAAAAGAGATGCAAAAATAGATGATGAAACGTGCAGTTACTTGCAGGAACACTATATGTTTGTATAAAAAGAATCGGGTGCTTAGCGCATATTTCCAGAATATTTTATTGGAAGCAGGTTGCGATGAAGCAGGGCGCGGATGCCTTGCCGGGCCAGTGTTTGCGGCGGCTGTCATCTTGTCCAAAACTTTTTTTCACCCGTTGCTGAACGATAGCAAACAGCTATCGGCTGCGCAACGAAATGAACTGAGACCGGTTATTGAAAAAGAAGCGATAACGTATGCCGTAGCCATGGTAAGCAGCGAGGAAATCGATGAGATCAATATCCTGCAGGCTTCTTTCAAAGCAATGCATCTGGCTTTGCATCAACTCAACGTGATACCTGAACTGTTGCTAATCGATGGCAACCGTTTCCGACCTTACCAAAACATTCCGCACCAGTGTGTCGTGCAAGGCGATGGCATTTACGCAAGCATCGCAGCAGCTAGTATTTTAGCCAAAACTTACCGGGATGACTACATGATAAACCTGCACCAAAATCATCCGCATTACAATTGGAAAAGCAATAAAGGCTATGGCACAAAAGAACACCGCACAGCCATAGAAAAGTATGGCTTATGCGATCATCACCGGAAGAGCTTCCGCATTGAATGGAAGAGTATACAAGAAGAATAATTACTTACTAATAATCCAGTCCTCAGGCTTCCATCTCTTTCCACTCTCCTGCACCTTGCCGGGTCACGGTGTATTCATCGGTGGTGCAGTCAATAATTGTCGACGGAACCATACCACCCATTCCACCGTCAATTACAATGTCCACGCGGTTTTTAAAGTTCTCATACATCAGTTCCGGGTCGGTATATTCTTCTACCATCTCGCCGGGAAGCGAAGCCGATAAGATGGGCGAAGCCAACTGCTGCACAATGGTTCTTGCAATCGTATTATCCGGCACACGCAGACCAATGGTGCTTTTTTTACTTTGTAAAATCTTCGGCACTTCCCGGCTTGCGGGAAGTATAAAGGTAAAGGGACCGGGCAGGTAGCTTTTTAATAAACGATACAGCGGTGTGGAGATACTCTTGGTGTATTTACTTAAATCACTAAGATCATAGCACACAAAACTGAGCTGTGCCTTAGCGGGTTCGATGCCTTTGATCTGGGCAATATGCGTGATCGCTTTTTGCTGAAAAATATTGCAGCCCAATCCATAAATCGTATCCGTTGGATAGATGATGACGCCGCCGTCCTGAAGGCAATCTACAACTGTTTTTATATGGCGCGGGTTGGGGTTATCTGGGTGTATATGTAGTAACATAGTTTTTACTTTTTGCGCATTTTAAAAAGATAATGATGAATTAGTTTCGCGCAAAAATATATCCAAATGCAGCGGCATTCAGCCGTTCCTTTGAAAGATGTAACGGATGAAAAAAACCTATGAAGCCGCAGAGGGAAAAAAGAATAGCGTAAGGCACAAAAACGGAAAAAACAAAAGATAAAGGTTGAACGTGAAATGGTAGGTAAAACTTAGTCTTCTCCCTTCTTTCTGAAAAGACCAAAACCATAAGAAAACCGCAACCCCACCGATTGAATGGTATGCGTTGCATTGCCATGGCCGTATTCATATTTTACACCCAGATTCAGGGTATGCCCTCTTTGCCCCACTTCTAATGTATAGCCGCCCTCCAATGCACCGGCTATACCGTCGCCATAAGTGGCATCGCTTTCTCCTTCTAATGCATAAACAACCCGGCAATAACCGGCAGAAGGTATTAGGTAAAAACCAGCCTGTGTTTCGCTAAACACATATTTATAACCGACTTTAATTGAAAGATAACCCTTCAGGTCAGCCGTGGTCGTAAACAGGTTTTCTCCTTTTGTAGGAAAGGCAGCCAGGTCCAGAAGTTCCAACCGGAAGCTTTGGTTTTCGTGGGCTAACGGAATATCAAAATAGGTAAATACGCCGTAGCCTAGCCCGTACTTCGCATCGCCTTTACTTACCAGTTTGGCGACCATCAACTGAGCTTTTGTAACAAAAGAAAAAGAACATAGTAATACAAGGAAAAGGATTAACTTTTTCAAAGCAATAGTTTGTTTTGGTCAATGATTATCAGAAGTCTCAAATATAGAGAACGACAGAATACGGGCTACTTTCTCAACAGTTTTTTATTGCTTATTTAAAACATCTAGTAGCTGAAAAAGCAGAATGGATAACAAGGTTATGAGTAATCCTTGATTCCTACATTTTTATGACTTATATCAGGAAATCTCCCAAACCTCTTTGCCTCTTAGCAGTTTATCTAAATCGCCGGCGCCTTTGGTAGCAATCGTTTCCTCTATCTGCAGCCGCATCACATCTTCGTAGCAGGCTCTGTTGGCTTCGTAAAACACGCCGAAAGGTCTTGGAAAATGCCCTTCAATTCTGGGGTCATCAAACATGCGGATGAGCAACTGAGCTTTATAAAAATCATGCTCGTCATGTATCCATAAGTCGTCGGCAGAAGCTTCTTCGCCAATGGTTACCACAACGGGTTTGATGCCATCGAGCCGGATGCCTTTTTGCCCTGAAGCACCAAACACTAACGGCTTACCTTGTTCAAGAAAAAGGGCTTCTTCAGGCTTGGTTGTTTTTTCGGTAAATATTTCAAAAGCCCCGTCATTAAAGATGTTGCAGTTCTGGTATATCTCTAAAAACGAAGCGCCTTTATGTGCCTGGCTACGCAGCAGCATTGCCTGCAAGTGTTTTGGGTCTCTATCCATACTGCGCGCAATAAAAGAAGCATCCGCGCCCATGGCCAATGCCAGCGGGTTGAAGGGATGATCGATGCTTCCGTAAGGCGTGCTCTTGGTCACTTTGTTCTCTTCCGACGTAGGCGAGTATTGTCCTTTAGTCAGTCCGTAAATCTGGTTGTTGAACAAAAGAATATTCACATCAAAGTTGCGGCGCAGCAGGTGAATGGTATGGTTGCCGCCAATGCTCAGCGCGTCGCCATCGCCGGTTACAATCCATACGCTCAGTTCAGGTCGGGTAGCTTTTAAACCACTGGCAATAGCCGTAGCACGGCCATGAATAGAATGCATGCCATAGGTATTCATATAGTATGGAAACCGGCTGCTGCAGCCAATTCCGCTGATGATCACTATGTCTTCTTTCGGTATGCCGAGAGTGGGCATTACTTTTTGTACCTGCGCCAGTATCGAGTAGTCGCCGCAGCCAGGGCACCAGCGCACTTCCTGGTCGGTGGCAAAGTCTTTCGAGGTTAAAGCAATGGCGGGTTTTTCTTTCGCCGATATTTCTGTTATTGCATCGTTCATGAACTGTCAAAAATTTCGGTGTCAAAGGTACGATGGCAAAACGGTGTTTCCTTTCGTGTTGCATCACTACTGTGTCAGGCTTTTGTTGTTTTAAGGAAATATTGTAGCTGTTGGCAGTCGACAGTCAACCAAGCCAGAAACAACAGAACAGTCTTTTGGGGCGAGCTGCTGTTTGTATTTTGTATTGGCTGTTGAAAAGAAAATGCTACTTTGGTGTGTCAAATTTTTTATTGATCTAAACTTACGATTATGTCATTACCAACCAACAACAAAGGATCGGAAAAAGGAAGCAACAAAACGCCAAAGGGCGGTATGGCTTCAGGCTCTAAATTTATGAGCAAACCTAAAGCTGGCGGCGCGAGCAAAAAGCCGGTGAAAACAGGCGGCAGCCGCGGTAGCTGAGAACAAAATGGTGAAGAATAAAAAAGCCCCGCAACTTGATTGCGGGGCTTTTTAGTGAATTGCAAAACCGTGGCTTATAATTCTTTTAAAGTAGCCGGATCGTAAATATTGCCGTTGCTGGTAGAATGCGAAAGACCACTGTGCGCAGATTTAGCGGCTTCTTCGCCGGTGAAGTCTAACATATCGTCAGACACCAGCTTTTTCAGATCGTTGCCGCGCTCGGCAAGCATCCTGCGGGTTTCGGCACCACTGCGGGGCGCAAACAAATAAACGAGAAGGCCACCGAAAGCCGCGCCGCGTAAGAATGATAGTAAATGCATAGTTGTAATTTTAAGTAGTGAATATTTGTGTTTCTTCTTTTGTACCTAAAAGCCTGCCAGTCTGTTTTGGTGCAATATTTAGTTGTATAATGATAAACAATTGAAGCGATGAGCAGTGCATTTGTAAAAGAAAGTGAAGAGCCGTGGCTGCACGATGTGCAACCTACACTTGGCGCGTTGCTGTTGTATTTAACGAGGGAAAACAACGGTGTGCGCGTGTATGAAAAGAAACAAACAATAGACAAAAAAACGGGCCGGGAGGTGTATGAGATGAGCAATGGACTCTCTTATACAAAAGACGAAGATGGCAGGTGGGAAATTGCATGGTGAGCACTGAGAGGTTGGTTATCTTTAACGTCTCAGTTTTTGTCTCCCCTTTATTTGGCAAACACTTTTTTCATCAGCGCCTTGGCAGCAAAGAAAGACCGCTTCTGCAAGGGAATGGAAGGTATCATAAAGATGTGCTGCAAGCGTTGCTGCAACTGCTTTTCAGCAATAGATGCCAAGTTGAAATTCTTTTTCTGCAGCCATTGAAACAAGGCAACAAAGCCATGTCTTTTTTCGGCAGGCAAATGCCAGATGGCTAAGCGTTCATCGCCTTTTTCTACGTTGCGGAAAGTAGTTGGGTCGGTCCATAACCGCTTGATGTATTGGTTAGCCTGACCACCTTGAAATCCATTTTTATAGAAGAGGTAACTTAAGGTATGTGCTTCCTCGTGTAGCTTGTCTAAACCGGCTTCATTCAGCGCGAGCAACTGTTGCCACACGGTATAAAAATCATGGATTAGTGTTTTTAAAACTGCAATAGTAGTAGCATAAAACTCACCAGCGTGATAGGGTGGAATGTGCTCTACTTTTTTATTGAGCAATGAACTGAAAACGGCTTGCATGCTTTTGCGCGAGTTGCCGTTGATATCGTGGCCCGGCGCATAATCTATAATGTAGGTAATGCATTGCTCAGCCTTTACTTTCTCAAATAAAGAAAATATGTTTTGAGTAATAATACAATCAGAATCCAGCAGAAGAAAATTGTCGTCATCACTAAAATCAGGGTGTGTACTGATGTATTTAAAAATGGAAAACTCGTAAAACTGGTTACGCCATTGGTTGTAATATCCGTTGGGTGTTACATATTCAAAAGGCGTCGTGTAAAAGACTACGTTTAGCTTTTGCAACAACTCCTTCATATCGGTGCCATCTACAGTCGGAAGGTTGGGCGTATTGCTAAACAAAGCCAGTGTTGCATCCGGGTTATAACAACGAGCCATTGTATAAAAACAAGCGATACAGCGCCAATAAATATTTTGCACTTTCGCGTCGGAAGATTTGCCTTTAGCCGAAGGAAAATAGGTGCTGTTGTCTTCTGTATCGACACATATCCAGGTAGCAATAATGTTTTTCATACAAGTAAAATCAGTCTACGTAAACAAACCTTTGATTCGGTAAAGAATGCGGATTTTAAGGCTGTACGTATCGGTGAATTGTTTGAATATTTTAGGATGAATGTAAGGCGGCACGAACTGGAAATTTGTTTTGCCGGTTGTATCTAATGTGGTTGAAAACCGTGACTGGTAAAGCTTTGAAGTATGTGTGGCTTTACCACCAAAGCCATCGTTGGCTACTTTTGAAAGGACAGGAAAAACGGTGTAAGTATCGAGTTTAAATTGTGCATACGTCCAGCGGATTGCCCACGAGTTTCGTTGCCCCGTCATCTGCAGGCGAAGCAGTTTGGTAAGGTCAGAACCATTGCGGTTGAAGCGCTTTTGCTCAGCCTTATCTTTTGTAAACGCTTCATAGTCGCTCATTGCCCAGTCTATCTTTTGCCAGCGGTCTTTCCATGTTGCCCAACCCCAGCTTGAGCCTCTGCCGGTAAAGTAAACATCAAGGTTTTCATTGGTATGAATAGGAACTGTATACCCGCAAACCGAAAACACTTTTTTGTCGTCTTCGTAAAAGTTTAATGCGCCATTCATGAAGCTTAGAAAGTTATCGGACAAAATGAGATCATCTTCCAAAACAATGGCTTTTCCTTCTTTATCCAATACCTCTGAAACGCCTGCTATGATTGAACTAGCGAGCCCTTTGTTATGCTCTGCCAAATGAAGCGTAACAGACGCAAAGCCGGTAATATTTACAAGAAAACAGCGCACTTCCTCAACGGATGCTTTGTCTTCATCCGTAGCTGCAGCATCAGAAAAGATATGAAGATGAGATTGCAGTGCGAGTGTATTTTTCTGCAAAGAAGAAAGCACCTGTTTCGTTAAATCAAGACGCTTGTAAACAAACAAACAAACCGGTGCAAGTGCTGTTTCGGGCATAATCATTCAGAAGTTGATCAAAGAGTTTTTATGTGCTGTTTGCTTTTATAAAAAAATACAACCAAATGAAAAGAGAACTTCATCATGAGGTAGTCTGTAGTTGTAAATCCGTTCTTTTATTTTTCTTTTCTAAATAATATAAACATAACCCGATATGCCCGAAAAAGATAACCGGAAGTACATAACTTAATGAAAACACCAGACCGCTTAAACAGAAAGAAACCAGGATGATGGATTCGTGGGAAAGCTTGCGTACAAAGGCTTTCACCGCGATGATAACAAAAAAAGAGTACTTCAATAGTAACCCTACAATGCCATGATAAAAAAGGATTTCGATAAAACCTTCGTGAAAGTGTTGGCCTGAGCCTTCATCCCACCAATCTACCAATGGATTGCGCACATAGAAACCAGAAAAGGACCAGCCTAAGAAAGGCTTTTGTTTAATCATTTCGCCATATACTACCGACTGGTCAATACGAAAACTACCCGTACCGCCTTCACGGTCGGGGTCTAATATTTCGCTGAATCGATTACCTAAGAAGT
Source organism: Ilyomonas sp. (assembly GCA_964658445.1). GTDB lineage: Bacteria > Bacteroidota > Bacteroidia > Chitinophagales > Chitinophagaceae > Ilyomonas. The sequence goes on along the minus strand of CAZZZH010000003.1, from coordinate 23,113 downwards.
CTAAAAAACCAGGCTTCAGCGCAGATAGGTAAATGATGGCAAATGCGCCGAGAATAAGGAAGGTAGTGAATATGGTAAAAAATCGGGAAGCGGTTTTACGATTGTTGCGAATGGTAAGCACAACAAACAAAAACGTAGAAAAAATGGTGCAACTCCATACCGACCGGTGCTGATGAATAAGAATAATAACAAAGCAAAGAAGGAACAACAGTAAGTCAACAATCTTTCTCTTTTGTATATAGTTACTTAAATACCACAAGTACGGAATGATAATCATGAGGATGGAGCGGGCATGTATCACTCGCGTATCGCCCGAAAAAGGACCATAATCGTCCATATCTACCTGGTCTAAACCAAAGCCGAAACCATGACCATAAATCGCCATGAAAACAAAGTAAGTAAGCAGGTAAAACTTAGCCAAGAGTTCCAGTATATCAAAGTCGAGCGACCGCGCAACGGCTTTAATAAACACAACATATACTACGGGATAAATGACTGAAAAAATAGTAAGCTGATTAAAGAAACTGCCATACTGGTACAGCGACTCGAAGACCAGTTTTACCATAAGTAAACTAAACAGCACAATGAATATTTTTTCATCGCGCTTCAGCTTTGGGAACGAGAACAAGACATAACCATAAATCAACAGGGATATGCCTTTCGTAACGTTCTCATAGATTTGGGAATTGGGCAGTATGAGCCAGGAAAAAATCCCTTCATTAAAGAAGTAAAGAAATACAAGCACCAGGAACTCAACAAGGTGAAACCGGTATTTAAAAATGCGTATGGTAAACGGTTGACTCAGATTCATAGCTACTTCCTTAAACCTTTATACACTTGCTTTCAGGCGATCTTTTACTTCAGGTTTATTCAACTTACTGCTAATTATTTTTTTGGCTTTATGATAAGCCCGCGGGAACAGATTATAAAACTGAATAGCGCTCAGCAATAAATTCAGCGCTATCACTTTCGGATGCCGGCGATTGTCAATCCATTTAATTGGCTTCTCGTTCGGCATATACATCTTTTGAAAAGTAGCTTCCTTTTCCGGAACAATTGCGCGGTAGATATCTCTTTTCTTATCGACAATCGTTTTGTCTATGTATCCCAAATGCTTTAACCGGAAATTGGTGTTTACCTGTATGCCGCTGATGCCTTTTACATTCGGAGAGTCGATAACAATATTCTCAAAATATCCGGTCGGTGCTTCCCGCCACATAATGCGGTCGTGCCCCGAACTATAATTCAACCGATACCACGATCCGGCAAAATGCTCCCTGTCTATAAAGTGAAACCGGCGAAAGCCATACTTGTTCACCCAGCTACGGCTCATCAGCCGGTCAAAATCTTGGCGTGTTAGCTCAGGTTCAAAAATTTCATCTACATCCAGCCACAAACACCAGTCTGGCTTACGTTTGCGCGCCATCTCATACATCATATTCTTATCACGTCCTTCATGATAATCCCATGTTTGTTGTATATCTACCACCTTGGGGCTGGCTTTTAAAATTTCATAAGTGCCATCTGTCGAGCCGTTATCAAGCACCACAATTTCATCTGCTATTCTCTCAAAACAGGCGAGCCAGTCATGAACAAAAAAGAGTCCGTCTTTCACCCGAAGCTGCACTACCAGTTTAGGCATTTTAATAAGTTTATTTATTATAAAAAATACAGTAATACAAAATATAAATACAGGTTATGAACCTAGCTGCAAGTCTCCGGTCGAGCATCGTTGCAATCTAAGATTTGTTGTTTTTTCTCTTTTAAGTAAAAAGAAAAAACAACTCTTGCACGCCTTATCAATAATTAAATCTAAACATTCAAGTATGTGCTATTTATACAGCACTCTCGTTCCGATATTATGTAACTCTTACAACGAATAATCGATACAAATGGCCACATCAACAAAATCATTCCTATACTTTTATCCACTTCTTTTTACACGCTCCGTTGTTGCCATAAACAACAATTGCTTTTACAGGTATTTTCTACCTCATAAAAGCAATCATTGAATGGTGTGTATCTTTTACAATCTGTGCCTGTTTTACAAGATTGTTTTACTAAAAATTGCCTTCGCAAGGTTCTTACAACATGTTCTCTGCCGAGCTGTAGATATATCCTTCGCCATACGAGCGAAACAGCTCCATGTCTTTATCCATCATATCTTTCACCAGCATTTCAAGGCTGTATTCGGGTTCCCAACCCAGCTTAGTACGTGCTTTTGTAGCATCTCCAATCAACAGTTCCACCTCTGTCGGGCGGAAATAGCGCGGATCAACCGATACAACTTCTTTGCCCACCGGAAGGTCATATAACTCGTTGCTACACGAAGCCACTAAGCCTTTTTCATGCACACCTTCACCTTTAAATTCCAGAGTAATTCCTACTTCGGCAAATGACATTTTAATAAAGTCACGAACCGTTGTTGTAATACCTGTTGCAATTACAAAATCCTCCGGCACATCCTGCTGTAACATTAGCCACATCGCTTTTACGTAGTCGCGCGCATGTCCCCAATCTCGCTTTGCATCTAAATTCCCCAAGAACAAAGTATCCTGCATTCCTAATGCAATGGCAGATACCGCACGCGTAATCTTGCGGGTTACAAATGTTTCACCGCGTAGCGGGCTTTCATGATTAAAAAGAATACCATTACAGGCAAACATATTATAAGCCTCTCGGTAGTTTACAGTAATCCAGAAGCCATATAATTTAGCTACAGCATACGGACTGCGCGGGTAGAATGGTGTTGTTTCTTTTTGTGGCACTTCCTGTACCAGGCCATACAATTCAGAAGTAGATGCCTGATAAAGTTTTGTCTTTTTTTCAAGCTTCAAAATACGGATTGCTTCTAACAAACGAAGTGTTCCAATACCATCTGCATTGGCAGTATATTCAGGCGTATCAAAGCTCACTTTCACATGGCTCATTGCCGCGAGGTTATAAATCTCATCAGGCTGCACTTCCTGTACAATACGTATCAGGTTGGTGCTGTCTGTAAGATCGCCATAATGTAGTTTGAAGCGTACATGTTTTTCGTGCGGGTCCTGATACAAATGGTCGATACGGTCGGTGTTGATTAAAGATGCACGGCGCTTTATGCCATGTACCATATATCCTTTTTCAAGTAATAATTCAGCTAAGTAAGCACCATCTTGTCCTGTAATGCCTGTGATAAGAGCCGTCTTCATAAGAGCGTTGTTTTAATTTATTCAGTTACTAATATAGATTCCATATGTTTATTTAGAAAATCGGCATAAGCCTTTTCTATTCCTTCTCTAAGAGAAATACGATGCTGCCATCCTAAGCGGTGAAGCTTATCCACGTTCATCAGCTTACGTGGTGTACCATCTGGTTTAGATGAATCAAAAACGATTTCACCTTCATAACCTGTAATGTCTTTCACCATTTCGGCCAATTCTTTTATGCTTACATCTTCGCCCACGCCTACGTTTACCAAGCCCGGTTCGTTGTATGTATTCATTAAAAACACACAGGCATCCGCCAAATCATCAGCATACAAAAACTCCCGCTTTGGTGTGCCGCTTCCCCATACTACCACTTCAGCGCTGTTGTTTTCTTTTGCTTCGTGAAATTTGCGAAGCAAAGCCGGTAATACATGCGAATTCTTTAAATCGTAATTATCGTTCGGCCCATATAGGTTGGTGGGCATTACCGAAATAAAGTTACACCCATATTGATCGCGATAAGCATCGCACATTTTGATGCCTGCAATTTTAGCAATGGCATATGGCTCGTTGGTTGGTTCTAACAACCCGGTAAGAAGGTAATCTTCGGTAAGCGGCTGTGGTGCCAGCTTGGGATAAATACAGGACGAGCCTAAAAACATAAGCTTCTTCACACCACTTTTATAAGCAAAATGAATGATGTTAGACTCGATCATTAGGTTGTCGTAAATAAACTCGGCTCGGTAAGTATTATTAGCAACAATGCCACCCACTTTTGCAGCCGCCAGGAATACATAATCTGGTCGCTCTTCCGCAAAAAAGCGGGCAACAGATTCCTGATTTCTAAGGTCTAGCTCGGAAGAACTGCGGGTAATGACATTGTTGTAGCCATCACTTTGCAAACGCCTCATAATAGCGCTGCCTACCATGCCGCGGTGACCGGCAATATAGATTTTATCTTGCTTCTGCATATTCGCTTTGAAGTTTGGTTTTAGTCTGGTAACTTGGAACAGTAATTACTTTTACTCTGGCTTCTTTCTGTCGTGCCGTTAATAGATAACCCAACACTGGCAGTGATAAACTTATATCATTAGCAGTACTATTAGAAACATAACCGCTGAGAGAAGCTGACTCGGTTGGATTCACCTTTATTTTTTCAACACGTATATCGTCGTGCATTGTAAAAAAACGCTTGAGCAAATATATATCATCTAAACTAACTATTACCGGCTTTGCCATCCAATGCACCAGGCTAACAACGCAAGGTATATGTTTTACAAGGTTAAGTTCTTCTTCGCCCATACATACAAATACATACCGGTTGAGCAATGGCTTGTCATAAGATCTTTCTCTGCCGTAAGAGAGACGGGTCATCTTATTAGCCGGGTAAAAACTATCCAGCTTTTTGCGGCGTAATGCTTCGCACACTTTGTGCTCTGCTCCTTCTTTCGTGTAAACGATGAACCACTGTTTAGTTGATCTTTCCATAAATTCATTTTTAAACAAACCAAATTCTGAAAGACAAATTCTTTACTTATGAATTTGAAACCTGTAAAAATTTGTTGTCGCGCTTTTTTCTGTTTCCGTTCTTAGAGCGATAGCTGTAGCCGTATCCATAGCCATAGCCATAATATTTATTCCTGAATCCTCTTGATTTTACACCGTTGAAAACAATTGCCACATTCTTTAACTGCTGTATTTTATTGTTGGCATCTATGCGCTCAATAAACGTCTTGGGCGTATAGTTGTGCCTTACTACATACAAAGTAGCATCGCAGTAAGGCGAAAGAATATAGGCATCCGTAACCGGCACTACCGGCGCACTGTCGATAATGATAGTATCGTAGTTGGCATCGAGATAAGAAAGCAGTTCATCTATCTTTCCATTCAATATCAGCTCAGATGGGTTGTCTGGCAGAAAACCGGTCGGAATAAAGAAAAGGTTTTCGCTGAGAGCTGTTTTCAAAATTATTTCTTCCGGTTTCTTATTACCTCTTAAAAAATCCGCTACTCCAATTTCACTGTCAATTTTTAGCTTTTCAGATAAAGATGGGTTGTTAAGGTCCATATCTACCAGCACTACCTTTTTGCCGGCAACGGCAAGGCTAAGCGCCAAGTTGGCCGCAATAAAGCTTTTTCCTTCACCTGAAATAGAAGATGTAACAAGAACTTTTTTATTGTCTGCATTAATTCCAGCATAACCAAGCGTCATCCTCAACATACGAAACTGCTCGGCAATAAAGGAACGCTTATCATAGCCTATCATTGCCGGGTCGCCGGAAGGCTGGGCAACAATTTCTCCTAATATCGGGCGCTCGGTATATTGTTCAATATCCTGCCGGAAAAGTATTTTACGATTCAGCGTTTCTTTACCAAAAATGACACCTACACCTGCAAACAAAGCCACCAGGAAGGCAGTGAGATAAACAATCTTTTTATTCGGGCTTACTGGATCTTCAGAAGACTGTGCCCTATCAATAATTTTTGAATCAGCTACATTAGAAGCATTAGATAATGCAGTCTCTTCTTTTTTCTGTAAAAGAAAATTATAGACACCCAATTTTATTTGCTGCTCGCGACTAATGTCAATTAAATCTTTTTCTTTTTGTGGAATGCTTTGCAAAGCTGCAGAATAACCACCGTTGGTTGCAGCTATATTATTGCGGCTTGCCAGCAGGTTGCTGCGCTGGCTTTGAATGTTCTCTAAAATGCTGGGTCTTATTTTTTCAATACGATCGCTGATGCTTACGGTAAGCGGGTTATTTTCGCCGTAAGTCTTTTTGGTTTTTTCGTATTCCAGCTCACTCTCGTAAAGATTGTTCGAAAGCGTAGCCAGCGTAGGATCCGTAACACCGATAGAAGAAGGCACGATGGCTCCTTCATTGTCTTTCGATTTTACATATTTTTCTACCTGGTCTAAGGCAGCTAACTGCGTGTTGACTTCGCTTTGTTTCTGGTCATTGACACTTACATTTTCAAGATACAACTCACCTTGTTTGCTAATGTCAACAGCGCCTTGCGTTGATTTGTATTGTTGAAGTTTCTTTTCAATACCTGCCAGATCGGACTCTACATCGGTGATTCTTTTTTGCAAAAAAGTAAGCGTATTAGCAGCAAGCTTGTTCTTGTCTTCTACTGAATTGTTGCTATACGTCTGTAATACATCATTCAAAATATTCTCAGCACGTTTTGGCACCTCATCCTGGTAAGTAAGATTAAGAATGCTCGATTGTTTGCTGGAAGTATTTACCTGCAACCCGCTGCCAATGTGATCTGCAACCATCTTGGGATCGCTGAGCGTGAAGAAAAGTTTGCTGTCTGCCTGCGGCTCGTGTGAATAATTAGGGTTCGGAATAAACTTAATAACTCCGTAAGGCGTACCGATCCATTGGTTCAGGGCGAACTGCTTACCGAATACATTTATTTTACCTGTCGTTTTATCGAAGGTATAATTAATTTCTTTTGACGGCTTTATTTTCATTATGTCCTGCGCTATCACACTTACCGGAGCGGTGCTGTAAGCATTCAGGTTGCGAAAGCGCTGACCTTCGTACATGGTTGCATACAGGTTAAGGTGATCTACAACCTGATTTAATAATGTATTGGAATGAATCACTTCAGTTTCATTTTCTATCGTTTTGCTCGTCGATAAAAAATCAAGTTGTTCTAAGCCCTTGGCTTCAACGCCTTTCATTTCGTCTTTAATTAAAAGGCGGGCAGTAGTTTCGTATTTTGGTGTGGTTACCTGCATGTATAACCAAGATGATATGCCTGCTATTAAAAACAGGGCAGCGAACAACGGCCAGTAAGGCATGTATTTATAAATGACTTGGCCGAAATCATCTCTCCCCTTCTCTTCTGCTTTTTTAATGATTTCCATAGGTGTATTTCTATTTTATTTGATCATCATTTAACGTGCAACTAAGCGATCAACAATGATGGCTGCGAAAGAAAGCACGCTTAAAATGATCGGTATAGTTTGCGCGGTTTGCGTGGAACTGTTTACTCTTGCCTTAGTAGGCTCTACGTATACAATATCGTTGGCTTTTAAATAATAATATTTTGAGGTAAATAAATCGCTCGAGTTTAAATTGAGATATTTTATATTTTTTACACCGTCTTCCTCACGTATCACCATCACGTGGTCTTTTTTTCCATAAATAGTAATGTCGCCTGCTAAACCCAAAGCTTCCAGCAGCGTAATTTTTTCGTTTACTACATTCACCACGGTTGGATGAGCTACTTCGCCTAACACAGTTACTTTAAAGTTCAGTAGCCGCACGCTAATGATCGGGTCAACCAATAATTTGCGGCTTGACAATGTATCGGTAAGCTTTGTACGCAATTGGTTTGCGGTTAGTCCCTGTACTTTTACATTACCCAAAATCGGAAATTGGATATTTCCGTTAACGTCTACTAAAAACCCGGTTGCCTGTAGCGTTCCGCCGGTGGCGGTAGTAGCGTTGGCATACGAGAAATTAGGAGCGTTGAAAGGAGCAGAAGCTTCGGGGCTGAGACTGCTAACAGAAATACCTAAAATGTCATTGGCTTGGATTGTAGTTTGGGGAATTTGAACATTAGAAGCAATCTGCTCATCGCCCTGCGTATTAAAATAAGTAAGCTTGCGTGCGTCTCCACAAGATGTGGCAGAGATAATAATTGTTAGAAGGGCGAAGAATAAAAAAGAGTTCTTTACATTGCTCATAACTGATATGCTGTGTTTGTCAAATACTCAAATAATAACCTGCCAGGTTAAGGGAAAGTAATGGTAGCAGCAGTCGTACCGGATTTTATATGGACACCATTAATGTTCCGACCGCTAATACTATAAAAACTATGCCTTTTTTTTAATTACGTTTTTTTATGCCTGTGAGTTTACTTTTTTGAGATAATAATCTGTATTCTTAAAATGCCAATATAAAATTTAAATAATTTTTTTTATTAATTGTTCTTTATTTTCTCAGGTGGAACATCATCTGTATTGATAAATACACATGGAATGCTGCTTTAGACGATAATAATCCAAACAATTTGCCCGATATGAGAAGGTTCTGCTCTTTTACATTTTACTAATATAACCCTTGGCACAAATAACGCCGCATCAATTGCTATAGTCCATAAAAATCCACAGCCCCAACAGCATTTATAAAAAGAACAACCCGTCTTCCTTTTAGTACGTTATCATAAGTATTAGATTCTAAAAATGAGACGATAACAGCTATGTAGTTTCAGTTTGGAATAACACTAAAGATCTTTTCGACATTTTGTAAAACAATTAATACGAATAGACATAAAATTTTTCGTTAGTCTTCTTTTTCCAGCATTCAAACATGACATAGAAATGACAGATATATAAAGTTGCTTTGACCTCCAAAAACGCTTGCCAAGTACCTTTGCCGCTGTTAGCGGAGAGGACGATTATCACGAATAAAGAACATGGATATCAATCATTTTTTTGTTGCAGGAATTAATTATAGAAAGACTGATGCGGCTATGAGGAGCCAATATGCTGTTTGCAATTTGGCATATACCTCTATTCTCAAAAAAGCACAATTGGTATCTGGTTTACACGAGGTGTTTGTTATCAGTACCTGCAACCGTACCGAAATTTATGGCATAACTGATAAGGTAGATACTTTTATTCAACTGCTTTGTGCCGAAACCGGCGGTGACGAAAGCTCATTTCGCAAACTGGCTTATATAAAACGTGGCTACGATGCTGTAAAGCATCTTTGGCAAGTAGCAGCAGGCTTAGACTCGCAGATATTAGGCGACTACGAGATAGTAGGCCAGTTAAAATCAGCTGTCAAGTTTGCTAAAGAGCACGGCAGCATCGGCATGTGCACCGAGCGCATTGTCAATGGAGCTTTACAGGTCTCTAAAGCCATTCGTAGCGAAACAAAAATCAGCGGTGGAACAATATCGGTATCCTTCGCTGCCATTCAATATTTAAAAAATTCAGTGCCGCAGGTTAAGAACAAAAAAATTCTACTGGTTGGCACCGGCAAAATCGGCAGAAATACATGCCGCAATCTGATAGACTATATCGGTAATCATAACATTACCCTCATCAATCGTACTAGTGAAAAAGCTGTTGAATTAGCTAACGAACTGAACATTCAGTGGGCGTCCTTCGATTCGCTTATTGAAGAAGCGCGAAAGGCAGATATTATCATTGTATCTTCTAATGGCGCCGAGCCAGTAATAAAGAAAGAACATGTAGAAACGTCGGGCAATAAAGTTCTTATCGATTTATCTATCCCAAACAATGTCGACAGTTCAGTAAAAGAATTACCCGGCATTCGGCTGGTAAATGTTGATGACCTCTCCCGCATCAACGATGAAACGCTGCAGATGCGTTTAGCAGAAGTGCCAAAAGCAGCTGCTATCCTTGAAGAACATCTTTGCGAGTTAAAAGAGTGGTACAGCAACCGAAAGCATGCACCTTATTTAAAAGCAGCAAAACAGAAAATGATTGATATGCAGGACTGCTGCCTGATGCAACGAAAAAAAGAAGCCCAAAATAAACTTTTACGTGCTAATAACGAAGCCATCCAAAAGGTAATTAATAATATGGCAGTAAAAATGCGCTGCATCAACCAACCGGGTTGCAACTATATAGAAGCGATTAACGATTATATAGACGGTTCTCATTAATAACCGTATGAAAGCAACTCTCCGCATTGGTACCCGCGATAGCCAGCTTGCCATTTGGCAGGCAACCTTGGTTAAAACAGAATTGAGTAAACAGGGTGTTTCCTCCGAACTGGTTTTTATTAAAAGCGAAGGCGATATAGATCTGGCAACACCGCTTTACGAGATAGGCGTGCAAGGTATTTTTACGAAAACACTCGATGCAGCCTTACTCAACAAAAGGATAGACATAGCGGTGCATTCTATGAAGGATGTGCCTACGCAGTTGGCGCAAGGCATTGCACAGGCAGCCATTTTACCACGGGCTAATTACAAAGACATTTTCATTTATAATGGAGATTCAACTTTTTTAGAAGACAGACAATCTGTTGCTACCATAGCTACAAGCAGCGTTCGGCGCATAGCGCAATGGTTGCACAGGTATCCAAATCATAGCATCGAAAACCTTCGAGGCAATGTAAATACGCGCCTTGCTAAAGTAAAAGACAACCATTGGCACGGTGCTATTTTTGCAGCGGCCGGCTTGGAACGTATTCATCTGCGACCTTCCAACTCTGTCGATTTAGACTGGATGTTACCTGCGCCTGCCCAAGGAGCGATTATGATAGTGTGCCGCGAAGAGGATGCGAATATTAAAGAACAGTGTGCTTTGTTGCACCATGAGATAACTGCTATCTGCACCAAAGCAGAGCGCGATTTTCTACGCACGTTGCAAGGTGGCTGTTCTACGCCCATTGGCGCTTTAGCATATAAAGATGATAACAACAATTTGGTATTTAAGGGCAATTATTTTTCGATAGACGGAAAGGAAAAAAGAGAAATTGAACGAACGATAACTTTTACGTCCTATGACGATGGTTTTGGTGCAGCTATGGCAAATGAATTAATCGGTAATTGCGGATTGCCTTTATCACCAAAACAGCAAGATGCAAAAACCTAAGCTTCATATTCTGAGTACAAGGTTGCTCGATGAAGCAACGATTGATAGAGCCGCCGATCTAAATATTGAAGTTGTTTCAACTTCATTTATCTCAGTGCAACCTGTTTACTCAGATGAATTAAGAAATTCCTTGCAATCACTCGCCACCCAATCTCTTTATGTAGTGTTCACAAGTGCCAATGCAGTAGCTTCAGTTGTAGCACAGGCTGGCGATAAAGTAAACTGGAAAATCTTTTGCACCAGCGGCAAAACAAAAGAGCATGCAGCAGCAGTTTTTGGTGAAGAAACGATTGTAGCAACTTCTAAAAATGCGGGTTTGCTGGCAGAACGCATCATTGCTTCTGAGCGCATTGTAAAAGTTACTTTTTTTTGCGGCGACCAACGCCTGAACGATTTGCCTGACAAACTGAAAGCTGCGAACATACAAACAGATGAAGTCATTGTTTATACCACCGTGCAGACACCAGTTTTGATTGAAGAAAAATACGACGGCTTTCTTTTTTTTAGCCCAAGTGCCGTACATAGTTTTTTTTCAATGAATACAGTGCCGGTTGATGTGGTTCTTTTTTCTATCGGCGATACTACAACCACTGCTATTCAATCGTATTGCGCCAATAAAACAATTACCAGCGATAGGCCGGCAATCGACGACTTTTTAAAAAAGGTTGCTAACTGGTATCATATATCCTCTCACCAAGTTGATTAGATTAACATACATGAACGATTTACTATTGAAAGTTTTACGGGGAGAGCCCACCAGTCGCACACCGGTATGGATGATGCGGCAAGCCGGGAGATATCTTCCGGATTACATAAAAATCAGGGAAAAGTATTCTTTTTTTGAGCGTGTGCAAACGCCGGAGCTTGCAACCGAAATTACGCTGCAGCCGGTTGACCAGATTGGTGTGGATGCTGCCATTTTATTTTCTGACATTTTGGTTGTACCGCAGGCAATGGGTTTAGAAGTGCAATTGATAGAAAGCAAAGGACCCGTTCTTCCGCAACCGGTAAAAACAGAAGAGGATTTGCAACGTATTTGTGTTCCCGATGTAAAGGAACGACTCCACTATGTGTTTGATGCCATCAGGCTTATTAAGCAGGAGCTCAACAATCGCGTTCCGCTTATTGGTTTTGCCGGTGCGCCGTGGACTTTGCTTTGCTACATGGTGCAGGGCAAAGGCAGCAAGACATTTGATGAAGCTAAAGCATTTTGCTATCAACAGCCACGGTTTGCGCACACCTTGCTGCAAATGATAACCGATACGACCATTGCTTACCTAAGTGAGCAAATAGCTGCCGGTGCCGACACAGTACAAATTTTTGATAGCTGGGGCGGACTGTTGTCACCATCTGATTTTGAAATGCTTTCTCTGCAGTACATCCGACAGATTGTGAGCGCGCTAAAAGACAAAGCGCCGGTTATTATTTTCGCCAAAGGCGCATGGCATTCTTTAGATAAAATGGCGGCTACCGGCGCACAAGGTTTGGGTATTGACTGGTGCATCACACCCCAAACAGCCAGGCAATTTGCAGGCGATAATGTGGCTTTGCAGGGTAACTTCGATCCGGCAAAATTGCTTTCTCCCCTACCCATTATTGAAAAAGAAGTAAAACAAATGCTTAAGGATTTTGAAGGCAAACGACACATTGCGAATTTAGGTCACGGAATTCTGCCCAATGTACCCGTCGATGCAGCTAAAGCATTTGTGAATACCGTGAAAGAGTATTCGATTTAAACCGAAGTATAATATACCAATGATATAAAAAAAACGTTTTCAGCATTTATCTTCAACCCAAATCTTCTTATGAACACAGTACAAAAACGCTGGCTGTATGCCGTCCTTATTTTACTTAATATTCCGCTTGGCTTAGCTACGCGCTGGTATCCGCAATGCTTTCCTTCTCTTGTTCAAATCTATGGTGGTGATGTATTTGCAGCATCGTGTATTTATTTTGGTGTTCGTTTTTTGTTTCCAAAACAATCGTTGCAAAAAGTATTACTGATCAGCTATACACTTTGTGTTTTAGATGAAGTGCAGCAACTTTATCAGGCGCCTTGGGCGGTTCGTTTTAGAAACATTACTTTGGTTGGCATTTTCTTAGGTCATGGCTTTTTATGGTCAGATCTGGCATGCTATGCAATCGGCGTGTGTTTGGGTGTAATGATCAGTTTACTATTAGAGAAGATCGTTTTTAACTCAGCTACGAATAGAGAATAATTAGCAGTTGCCATATAAATAATCCTGCAAAACACAATATCATATCAGGCCAGTTGCTTCAGCTACTCCAATCTACCGGCAATCTCATTATTGATTTTTAAAAACAAATGTTCCGGCCTAAATGCCCGCCAATTCTCAATACTCATCAGCTCGATATAATAATTGAGCTTCCGTTTTTTGAAATCCTGCTGCGTTGCTTCGGGCATATTTACCAAAACCATCCATCCATTTTCGTCTGTCACTTCTTCAAACCACTCGAGGTAATAATCTTTATCGCCGCTATGAAAGTTCAATACATTTTCGCCAATCAATATGTACTTCATAATGCCTTCCCGTTCCAACTTGTCAACCACCTCGCGCTTCAAAGTCATAATGTCGTTTTCAATCGCATCGTTCCATTCACCAATCATTTCTATCACTACATAGTGT
>CAZZZH010000003.1:0-9673 GCA_964658445.1 Ilyomonas sp. | reverse complement strand
AAATGTTGCTCATAATCAGCATACAGCAACTTCATATACAAAGTGCGGCTGCCAAATTCATCCCACTGTGGATGAATGTAATAATTGTACACCGTCTGCGAAAATTCAAACTCACTATAAACGCGACCATAGAAAGGCGAGCGCTCATCTTCTTCAGCCGTGTACAAATGACGCCAGTTAAAATACGGTTCTATCTCGTGCATACTGCCACCCTCTCTTTCTTAAAAAAATTATCGCCGCAAAACAAGACAGAGCTTGCCGGCAGCGATAAAAGTACAAAGAAAAACGCCTTCCTTTCAGGGGAAGACGTTTTCAAAATCTTAATCTATGTTAAACGCTTCCTTCACTTTGTGAACGTAATCCAACTTTTCCCAGGTGAACAATTCCACCTCTTTGCTCACCATTCTTCCTTCAGGGGAATGAAACTCTTTTACTACTATTTTCGGCTGTCTTCCCATGTGTCCGTAAGCCGCCGTTTCGCTGTAAATAGGGTTTCGCAGTTTTAATCTTTGTTCTATAAAGTAAGGCCGCATATCAAAGACTTCACTTACTATTTTAGCTATTTCACCATCCGTCATTTTCACTTTACTGGTATTATAAGTGTTTACATAAATACCCATCGGCTCTGCTACACCAATGGCGTACGAAACCTGCACCAATACTTCATCTGCCACGCCGGCAGCTACCAGGTTCTTAGCTATATGACGCGTTGCATAAGCTGCGCTCCTGTCCACTTTGCTTGGGTCTTTCCCGCTGAACGCACCACCACCATGCGCACCTTTTCCGCCATACGTATCCACGATGATTTTTCTTCCAGTCAACCCTGTATCGCCATGCGGACCACCAATTACAAACTTACCCGTTGGGTTAATATGATACTTAATCTGGTCGTTAAACAAATGAGCAAATTTAGTGTACTTCTCTTTTACACGCGGAATAAGAATGGTAATGATGTCGTTCTTAATTTGCGCAAGCATTGCCTCTTCTTCGCCAAAATCATCATGCTGTGTAGAAACTACAATGGCATCGATTCGTATTGGCTGATTATTATCATCATACTCAAGTGTCACCTGGCTTTTTGCATCGGGACGCAAGTATGTGATATCATCGTGCTCGCGGCGCAGATCGGCTAATTCCTGTAAAATTTTGTGCGCCAGATCGAGTGCCAGCGGCATATAATCATCTGTTTCGTTGGTGGCATAGCCAAACATCATTCCCTGGTCGCCGGCGCCTTGCTTTTCTTTATCTATTTTATCCACTCCTTGATTTATATCGGCTGATTGTTCGTGAATGGCAGACAGAACACCGCACGAATTGGCTTCAAACATGTATTCGCTTTTTGTATAACCAATGCGACGAATAACGCTACGGGCTATCTCTTGAACGTCAAGGTAGGCACGGCTTTTAACTTCACCAGCAAGTATTACCTGCCCTGTTGTTACCAGGGTTTCACAAGCTACTTTGCTTTCGGGATCGAAGGCTAAGAAATGATCGATCAAAGCATCAGAGATTTGGTCGGCCACTTTATCAGGATGGCCTTCTGAAACGCTTTCAGAAGTGAAGAGGTAAGGCATAGTATGTAATGAAATTTTTGACTTAAAAAATAAAAATGCAAATATAGGTGCACTGCCCAAACCGCTAATGCGGCAGTGAATAAACAATGTGAAGCTTCATGCGATGTGGATTGGTAGTATCGGTTCCACCGCCATACAGCCTTACGCGCCCAATGCCTGCATTGTTGAGCGGCGTCGAAGACACACGTGCATACGTGGTACCGGTTTTCGTCAACAACATAGACTCTTTGTACGGAGTGTATAAGGTAAATGTGTATTGGGGATTCTTCTTGGTAACAATTCCCTGTACGTATCTTGATACATCAAAATTATAGTAGCTGATGCTCACCCCGCTTTCATTGCTTTTTGTGAACGGGATGCCGCCTGAACTTGAATAATTGCCTAATACATAAGAAGGTGTTGAAGCAGTGAACAAGGCATCGTAAGTAGAAATGTTGGTAGAATCAAATCCCGGTATTATATACTTCATAGTATCGCTCTGAAAAGCGATTCCATTATTATTTTTTACCACCATAAACAGGTAAGGTCCGGCAAAATTATCCAGCATACTACTGGAAGCACTGGGCGCCTGCTCCATAACAATTTCAGCACGATGAATAATCCAGTTGGGAAGATGGCTTATTGCAGCAGAATCGATACGGACAGTTCCGAATGTACCCGGTGTAGTCTGCAGGTAGAGATAATCGTCGCTGGCGGTGGCGGAAGCCGGGAAATGCGACGCTGCTTCGCTCGAACCCAAATCTCTTTTGATATAATTGGAATGCGCGCTACCTACATCTGAAGTAGAAGAGCTGATGGATGTATTGATAGTAAAATACTTGACCGTCGTGTCCTCGCCGTTAGCTGCCGTTCTCGATGTATAACGGTAATACAAAGCCAGTTTGGTATTGGGCTCAGCCGCGCCTGTGCTGGTATTTGCCAGTCCTATCCTCAGCAGGCAATTGCCAGTCGGCTCAGCGGAGACCTGTAAACCCCTGAGTGCATTTTTAAAAGTCGTTACACTGGTATCAAACTGACCAGCAGTAAAATCGTGTAATAGTTTATTACCAAAAGCATCGGATAAACGAATGCGAAGCATATCAACACCTGAATCCTGATAACCAGCATAGTTAGCATGAAAAGTATCAGTCAAGTCATTTACCGTTCTGGGATCTATTGAACCAGAACCCGGATAAGTAATATCATCGGCCGTAGTGAGCACCGATGTGCTGTTGTAAATAAGATAAGCGCTATCGCTAATAAAAGGGATGTCAGTATCCAGTTCTTTTACACGTAACGAAAGATTCTGGGTAGTATCTCCCCAAGCGCCTCGCACATCCAGCGCCAGCACTGCCGAATCGAGTATTAAACTATCAGAACTTACTTCAAATGAAAACGGGAAAAAGTCAGGCAGGAGTTGCAAGTTGACTGCTGCGGTAGTAGTTCCAAACAAGGGATCGTTTACATAACCCAGAGCATGATCGTCATACAACGAAATCCTGGCTGTATCTACATTAGTGGTGTTCTTTGTATACACAACAATTTCTGTATCTTTTGTAATGACGCCATCGACCGGCGGAATAAGCCCTGTACCGATTTCTGTTTCAGAGATTTTGGTACAGGCAGAGATAAAAAAGAATAGAAAAAAAGAAAGTAAAAGATGCTTGATTGTCACCGTAAAAAGGGAGTTATAAAAAGAAATAATTACTTGGCCGCAAGCTCGTTATACAAATCTAAATAGGGAGTTAAATCACCCGTCCAGCTTGTGAAAGGAAGTATCTTCTTTCCTTTAATTTTAGAAAACTCAGTCTGCAGTTTTTTCTCTACCTGGTCAGAGCCAAATGTAATAGCATCGGCATACGTAGCTCCACCTTTAAACAGGGCTGTATTATCGGCATCTTTAAAAGGTTCGAGGTCTTTATCTTTTATGTTGGCGTGTATACCGGCCAGTTTCGTGAAGTCTTTATCAAGGCCATCCGTGAATGTGTTTTCTCCGATTGTAAACACGACTTTGCTCTGGCTGAACACGGCATCTTTTTTATAAGCTGTCTTAATGTACATAGGTACCAAGCCTGTCATCCAGCCGCTGCAATGAATTACATCTGGCGGCCAGCCAAACTTCTTCACAGTTTCCAATGCGCCTTTGCAAAAGAACACAGTGCGCAAAGCGTTATCGTCGTACCATTGATCTTTCTCATCCGTAAAAACACCTTTGCGCTTGAAAAGATCTTCGTTATCCAGAAAATAAACCTGCAATCTTGCCGTAGGTAGAGAAGCTACTTTTATTTGTAAAGGATAGTCATCATTATCAACCGAAACATTAATACCAGATAGACGTACCACTTCGTGTAAACGATGCCTCCGCTCGTTAATAACGCCAAAGCGCGGCATGATGCAACGTACTTCGTAACCGTTATTGCTGCACGTGATGGCGAGCTTATTTATTACTTCTGCAAACTCTGTCAGTTCAAGGTAAGGCGACATTTCAGTGGCAATAAACAAAATTCGTTTTTTTAACATGCTGCAATCCTGCTTTAGCTTTAGAAATTTTGAAAAGGTAGCAAAGGTAGAGAAATTAATGAAAAGATTGAAGTGCAGGAAGTGTTATAAATATGTCGGACGCTAAATAACGCAATACAGCGCAGCGAGAAGAATTTGCAGTCGTTATCGAACTTCATGACTGTGACTAAGGTATGTCGGACATATACACTGTCAAGCAAAGATAAAAGGTCGGTAGTTGCGACAACATTGAGTCAAGACATCATAACTAACAATTAGATCGCCATATATACATTTGCTTTATTGAAGCATTGGCAGAGCTAATCTTCAAGATTAAGATGTAAAATTGAAACAAGATTTGCAGTAAAACTGATGGTTTATTTTTTTGTTTACGTTGTGGCTTCTTGTTTTACAAAGCGAACGTTCAGGCAGCTAAACCTTCTTCGCTTCTATCAAGATTTGAAAACAACAGCGATTTTACAACACCTTAGCTGCTAATTTTGTAATAAATTTTATTCATGAAGAAAGGACTTCTCCTTGTAGCGATTGTAGTTGTTTTAGTAGGTGGCTACATTGCAATTTTTAGTAAAAAAGAAAAGAAAGAAAATACAACTGACACAAAAAGTGAAAAACAGCCACGGCTTGTCATCAGCAAAAATTCTTCGGCATTTAATGACGCTTTTGCAACCTTGCTGAACGGCTATTATACTGTAAAAAACGACCTTGTAAACTGGGATAGTGTAAAAGCCGGAAGCGATGCCAAAACCCTTTCCGGACTTGCATCTCAGCTTCCTTTAAAAACATTAAACGCAGACAGTAATTTACTTTTGACTGCAAAGAACTTTTCAGGAGCTATAGCCACAGAAAGCGACAAAATAACAACGGCAAAAACGATTGAAGAAAAGCGCCGCGCTTTTAGTGTTGTATCTGATAATCTATACAGTTTAATCAATACCGTTCGCTACGACAACGAAGTGATTTATTATGACCTGTGCCCAATGGCGTTTAATGAAAGCGAGCAGGCTTACTGGCTGAGTCGCGACAGTGCCATACAGAATCCCTACTTAGGCAACAAGCACCCAAAGTATAAGGGCGCGATGGTAACCTGCGGCAGCGTAGAACAAACGGTAGACTATGCGAATGCAAAAAGATAAAGGTCATGCACCACCTTGTGAATTTTGCTACTCAGGCTTTTACCTGAAGCAATTGTTTTACCCGGTTGGCTTTGTAGTTAATGTCGGCGATATCGCTACAAAGTATGGTGATGTGTCCCATCTTTCTGCCGGGTTTGGTATGCGCTTTTCCATAGAGATGAACGAAAGCACCATCGATCTTTAAAACATCTTCCAAACCTTCATATTTTGCTTCGCCGGTGTACCCATTTGCGCCAATAACATTGACAATTGTAGAGCAGGTAATGTTGGCTGTGTTGCCCAACGGATAATCTAAGATAACCCGCCACAGCATATCGAACTGGCTGCAGTAGCTGGCTTCAATAGTATGATGTCCGCTGTTGTGCACCCGCGGTGCAGTTTCATTTACCAACACCTCATTGCTTTTATCGACAAACAATTCAATGGCAAACAGACCCGGGCTTTTTAAGCTCTTCACTACTTTTAACGCAATGGCTTCTGCTTTCCACAATACGTCCTGCGTAATTCGGGCGGGTGCAATCTGGTAATCTAATAAGTTAAGCATTGAATTGAATACCATCTCAACCGGCGGATAAATGGCGGTTTGACCACGCGCGTTCATTGCGATAATTATTGCTATTTCTTTCTGCAGGTTTACCATTTTTTCCAACACGGAAGGCGAGTCAAACGCTTTGCCAGTATCGCTTCTATCATGTATTACTTGTACTCCTTTTCCATCGTAGCCGCCTTGCGCCAGCTTATGAACGGCAGGTAAAAAACCGATGTGCTGATTTACGTCTGACGCCTTTTGTGTAACCACAAATGCGGGTGAAGGAATACCATTTTCTTTATAAAATTCTTTTTGTACAATCTTGTTCCGGATGGTTTTGATAGCGGATGGTTTCGGGTAAATGGTTAGCCCTTCGGCTTCCAATTTTTCAAGGGCTTCTACATTTACAGCTTCAATTTCTATGGTAAGCGCATCTACTTTTTTTCCAAACTGATAAACGGTATCAAAGTCCGTGATATCGCCTTTGATAAAGTGAGTGCAAAGATGCGCCGCCGGGCAGTTCTCGTCATTCTCCAGCACATAGGTTTCTACTACATAATTGGCTGCGGCCTGCAACAGCATCCGCCCCAACTGACCGCCTCCCAGAATGCCGACTTTCATAATCATACCGTTGAAACGCGAAGATAAAGGCGGATATTTCCTTTTAAAAAAATTATGCTTTAACCTCTATTTAATCTTGCCGTTATTCTCTTTGAAATATTTTTGGACCCTATGAAACGTATTCCCGGGCTTATTGTTTTTTGTGTTTTGATTCTTTGTTGCTCAGCATCTGCGCAAAACTCATTTATCGATTACCAGAAAACATTTTCGCGGGTGGCTTTTGCTTTGAAAACAAGGGAAGATACCTTGCGCAAGCAATTTGCCGCCGCCAATATTAATTGGCCACCAAAGCAGATTTATATCCGTTCTTTTAAGTACGATAGCCAGCTTGAAGTATGGGTGCGCAGCAGCGATGAAGAAAAGTTCAAGCTCTTTAAAACTTATAAAATATGCGCTATGGCAGGCACGTTGGGACCGAAACGCTTGCAGGACGACTACCAGGTGCCGGAAGGATTTTATTATGTGAACCAGTTTAAGCCGAACAGTAATTATCACCTGGCTCTAGGCATTGATTATCCTAACGAATCGGACAGAATCATAAGCGATTCTATTGCGCCGGGAAGTGGAATTTACATACATGGCAATTGCGTAACCACAGGCTGTATTCCTATTTTAGACAACCAGATAGAGGAAGTATATCTGCTGGCTGCGATGGCTAAAAATGCGGGCGAAGATTTTATACCAGTACATATTTTTTCGGTACGGTACAATAACGAAAAAAGTATGCAGTACCTAAGCCGCACAACGAAGGACAACCAAGATATACAGAGATTTGAAGTAAGACTAAAAGAAGTGTATGATTATTTTGAAGAGCACAAAACTCTTCCATTCATTAGTATAAATAAAAAAGGCGAATACGTTATTTTGTAAGATTTTATTCAGAGATTTGCCGCTGCACTTATATAACTACATAAGAACTTTTGCCAAACCAGAAATATACAGAAGACGAATTGCTAAACAGCCTGAAAAAGCACGACCAGCAGGCTTATGCGTTTCTGTATGATAATTATTCTAAAGCCATTTTTGTTGTCATCAAACAAATTATTCCACAGCAGGAAGCGGCTGAAGATGTATTGCAGGAAGTGTTTGTTAAAGTGTGGCAAAACATACAGACTTACGACATTGGTAAAGGAAGACTTTACACCTGGATGATAAGCATAGCGCGAAATTTATCGATAGACCGTACCCGATCGAAAGAATTTAATAAACAAACTAAAACCGCATCATTACAAGATAACGTAAATGCTTATGGTAGCGCGGAAGAGACAAAGATTTCTGATATCGGCTTACAAAAAGTGTTGACAACTCTACCAGTAGAGAATGCCAAACTGATAGACCTGGCCTATTTTAAAGGTTACACTCAGGAAGAGATTTCTAAGATCATGATGATTCCCGTTGGCACGGTAAAGACGCGTATGCGCAGTGCTATTTCTTTTTTGCGAACGAAAATAAAACCGAATACAATTTAGTTTTGGATATCAGTTGCATCATATCGTCCGGTGATCTTGAACTTTATGTTCTTGGGATGCTTTCAGAAGAAGACAACCTGAAGGTTGCTCAACTGTCGGCTTTGTTTCCGGAAATAAAGCAGGAGATAGATGCCATAGAGCAATCGCTGATGAATGTAAGCGATGACGCTAATGATGCGCCTTCTTCTTCGGTTAAAGAAGCTTTGCTTGATAAGCTGAAAGCATTAGAACCTGCTAATACTTCTGATACCGTTTTCGATAAACCTGGTAGTTTAGCGAATGAAAAAGGAGAGGCAAAAGTGATAGCAATGCCTAAGCCGAAACGTAACACCGTTACTACACTCCTGCTTGCTGCTTCCATTATTGGATTGATTGCCTGCATAGCCGTTATCTCTCATCTTTCGTCGGCGAATACGCATTATCATGATGTAGCCAACAAGCTGCAAAACCGAGTGAATGACTTGCAACAAACAGCATCGGTGCAACAGAAAAATTTAGAATTCTATCAAAGTCCCGTTTATAAAAAAATCACTCTTACGAGTGCGCCGGGCAAACCCGATGCGCTGGTGCAATTGTTTTGGAACACGGCCACACACGATGTGTATGTAGCCAATATTTCGCTGCCCAAAGCACCTGAAGGAAAGCAATACCAGTTGTGGGCTTTGATAGATGGCAAACCCGTAAACGGAGGTTTGCTGACCACTAAACTAACACCGCAGCAGATGGTCAATTTTGTACGTGCTGATGCCTTTGCCATTACGCTTGAGAAAGCCGGCGGCAGCCCGACACCAACGCTTACTCAGATGTTTGTGATTGGTAAAACATCATAGTGTTTTTACTCCTGATTCTTCTTCCAACATATCTATTTTACTCTTTTGCTGTTCGCTACAATGCCACTTCTTTTTGGAAGCGTGATAGCGATTTTGCCACTCTCCTATTGCTTATTTATTCTTGTATCTCTTAGTTGCATTTTATAAAAAATAACGAAGCAAAAAGGCTATGTTGAAAGTGTTTTGTATAACACTATCACAGCATAAACAACATAAGCCAACTATCATCATAACGATTGCGCTATTTCTTACGACTACTTTTAACAGGCGCTGAAAGCCAATGATAGCAATGGTTTCAGCGCTTTTAAAAAAGCTTTACTGGTAATTTATATGAAAATCACTTGTTATTAAAACCGCCTTCTTATCATTCACCGTATGTGATTGAAACAGTTTTTATGAAGAAAGTAGTATCACTGGCAATAGCAGCCATCTGTATTTCTCTTAGTTCTTTTGCACAAGACACCAAGATGGTGGGCGGTGCTGCCATGTACCCTACAAAGAACATTGTAGAGAATGCAGTTAACTCAAAAGATCACACAACGCTGGTAGCGGCAGTTAAGGCTGCTGACTTGGTAGATGTATTATCAAGTCCGGGTCCCTTTACGGTATTTGCACCAACGAATGAAGCTTTCAACATGCTTCCAAAAGGCACTGTAGATAACCTGCTAAAACCTGAAAACAAAGAGAAACTTCAGGGCGTTTTAAAGTACCATGTAGTATCTGGTAAAGTGAGTGCAGAAGACCTGAAGAAGATGATTAAAGACAACAATGGCAAAGCTACTTTGCAAACTGTAGCCGGTGGAAATCTGTATGCCAGTTTAGACAAGAAAGGCAATGTTTGGATTTGGGATGAAAACGGTGGAAAGGCAATGGTAACAATAGCTGACGTGAACCAAAGCAATGGCGTGATACATGTGGTTGACCACGTATTGCTTCCGAAGATGTAAATAGCAGAATCCAAAAATACAATAAAAAATCCCGGCACAGCGCCGGGATTTTTTATTCGTATAAGACCTGC
>CAZZZH010000002.1:45924-59051 GCA_964658445.1 Ilyomonas sp. | reverse complement strand
GTGCTGTGGTGAAGGGCTGGTGGGAGTTGATGAGCTGGGTGTGAGAGGGGATGTGTTTGTGATAGGTGTTCTAGGCGGGAGGGTTAATGATTTGTATGGATTGAGTAGGGGGTGGGAAGGTGTAAAGATGGCAGTGGGAAAGGTGGACGGACCAGATGGCGGGGAGAGGTGACGTTCGAACAAAACACGAAGGAAACACGAACGAGGTGCGAATAAGATAGTCTCTTTTATTGCAGACAGGATGGCAGGTGAGGGCTAGCCGGTAGTAGACGTCTGGAGGGATGATGGCGGCGGATGGCTACCGGCGGTTTTTCTCGAATTCTTTGATGATGTCGGCGATATTGAAGAAATACCTGCTGCCAAACTGGGTGTGAGGGAGGGTGCCTTCTTTTTTGTATTTGAGGATGGTATTGTCGCTGTAGTGAAAGACTTCCTTGAGGGCGATTTCGTCGATCCAGTCGCCGATGCGGATGCCGTTTTTGATGGGAAGAGGAATGTGCGCCGTAAGGAACGGAATGGTTGGTGGATCTGATTGCGGATTCATTGCGGAAGAGTTTATACTATTGGGAAATTTAGTTGTATTGGAATTGAATGGTGCTAAGGTAAGTTTATTTGGATATGGAGAAAATTAAAATGTGATTAAAAGGTTGGGTTGGGTTTGGAGTGCTTTACCCTGTTAGAGAGAAGCAGGTGTCTGTGCGGAAAGAGGAGAAATAAGAACAACAATCATTTAGCTAGGTTGTTGGTCAGCGACCAACAACAACCAGATTAAAAATTTGGTAGTGTGGAAGTATTTTTTTGCGAGGGTGTTATAATGTCGGCTTTATTAGAAAAGGCTTATGCCTTGTAAACCTGTTCTCTTACTTTTTTCCCTTGATGGAAAAAAGTAACAAAAAAGATCAAGGACGGCATGATCGCTCCGCGCATCCGTTCGGGCCGGCGCGCGTTTCTGTGCAGCGGTATGAGGGGGTACTGAGGGGATGAGGTGGAATATTTTTTTGATGTTTGTTTTTGTGGTGATTATATTTGGTTATTGCTTATTGCTTGCTGTTACTAACCAAGAAACGAAACCTGAGAACTGACTTATGAGTGCCTTTTGTATAGATGAACATATACACCGTTTTGGCTTGTGGACTGCTGCACGGGCTGCTGCTGATAGTTTTATAAAGTTTTTAAATAATTTCTAAGCGCTAAAAAAATTAGTATTTTTGTTTATGGCTAAAGCGGATTCACAAATAAATCTTTTAGACCATTCGGAAGCAAAAGTTGCTTTATACGGTAGGTACTTATCTATTTATCTAAATGTTCTTGCCAGAAGTGCAATTAAAACAATTTATCTGTACGACTTGTTTTGTGGCGAGGGTATATATAAGGACGGAGGTAAAGGAAGTCCTATAGTTGCCTTAGAGTGCATCAAGGATCATTACGAGAAAAATAATAATTCTTGTCCTAACATTAAGATAGATTTCAACGACTTTGAAAAGTCGGAAATCGATCCTGAAAAGTATAAAGTAGAAAGAGTTAAAGAGTTCGCAAGAAATATATTTTGTCCTACAAATGTGCAAATAGGATTTTCCAAAATTGATTATAATGATTTAATTGTAAAAATTATAGATCGCAACAATAAACTTAATAGTGATGAAAGGGCACTACTGTTTATAGATCCATGGGGCTATAAAGAGATTGACCCGGAAGATTTAAAAAAATTAATGCTAAATGGGAAAACTGAAATTATTCTCTTCCTTCCAACTTACTTCATGTCAAGATTTGCAAATAAAGCAAAGGATGTTGACTTTAAAGGTGGCGCTGCATTAAGAAAGTTTTTAGGTAACTTATTTGGTAGCATTGAGACAATTCCACACATAAATTCTCAGAATGAATTTATCTATAAAGTACAGGAACAGTTCAAACTATTCTTAAATTTAAAATATGTAGATTCTTTTAAAATTGAACGCGACAATAATAATTGGTTCTGCATATTCTTCTTTACAAACAGTAAAAGAGGATTTGAAAAAATGCTAGATGCAAAGTGGAGTATTGATAAGAAGCGAGGTGAGGGATTTAAAATTGGTGACAGCATCAAAATGGAGCTCTTTGATGAACTGGAAGTTTCTGATTATAATACTAAGGTTTATAACTTTTTAAAAGCTAACCCTACTGCATCTAATGCTGATCTGTTTGACTTTGGTTTAGAACATAATTTTTTACCTAAACATACAAAAGCTGTTTTAGATGAAATCAAAAAAACACATAAGCTTGAAATCAAATCGCTTGATGGTAAAGCTGCATTGAGTTATTATTTAGGAGACGAAAAGCGAAAAGTAAACATTAAATTGGTTAATTAAATGGCACAATCACATATTGAGTGGACAGAGATGACTTGGAACCCAGTAACTGGTTGCACTAAAATTTCGGCTGGTTGTAAATATTGCTATGCAGAAGTGATGGCGAGGCGATTGCAGGCTATGGGTGTTGAGAAGTATAAGGATGCTTTTAAGGTTGCTATGCATCCGCGTGCGTTACATATTCCTTACGGTTGGAAAAAGCCGAAGGTGGTTTTTGTAAATTCGATGAGTGATTTGTTTCATCCTGAAGTGTCATTGGAATTTATTCAGCAAGTGTTCCTAGTAATGAATGAAAACCCACAGCATACATTTCAGGTGCTTACGAAAAGGTCGGAAAGATTAGCAGAGATACATACTGAGTTGAACTGGACGGATAATATTTGGATGGGTGTTTCGGTGGAAGACAGCCGGGTGATGTACCGGATAGATGGCTTGCGGGCAACGAGTGCAAAGGTAAAATTTTTGTCGTGTGAGCCTTTGATCGGGGCTTTGCCTAATATGGATTTGACTAATATTGATTGGGTGATTGTGGGTGGTGAGAGCGGACGGAAGCCGAGACCAATGAAGGAAAGCTGGGTATTGAATATTCTGGAGCAATGCCAGGCAAGTGGTACTAAGTTTTTCTTTAAACAATGGGGCGGGACGAATAAGAAGAAAACGGGAAGGTTGCTGATGGAGAAGACGTGGGATGATATGCCGGGGAGGGAAGTTACCTTGTTATTAAATTAGTAATCAAGTCTGGAAATTCCTTCATATATGGAGATATTATACTTCTACTCTCAACAGAATGAAATTTTTAAAGAAGATATTCAGCTCAATTTTGGAGGTGAATATTTGTTTCATTATAATCTCATTGAAGAAAAGTTTGTAATCAAAAAAAATCCATATTACATTTCTGATTTTTTTGAATTAAATAAAAGTAACGATGTTGCTAAAGTAGTTAATGTAACAGGAATTGTTGGACAAAACGGCGCAGGAAAAAGTTCTATTTTACGTCTATTTAGAACTGCAATAACTAGAGGTTATAATGGTATTCAACATCCAGTAATTTTAGCTCTTATAAATGATCAAAATGAAAAGGTTATTTACTACTTCGATAAATACAAAATCTCAAAAGAAAATTTTGAAGAATACGGTTTCAAAGCTATTAAGTTAACAAATACACTTAAAAGATATAGAGGTAAAAAAATACCGAACCTGGATATAACAGAACAACCTACAATTAAAGAAGCTAATTTTATTGACGTAGTTTACTTCTCTAATGTATTCGATGGATTATTTGAAGACGAATTAGAGGGATCCAGAAATATTTCAACAAATTTTCTGATAAGAAATGATGTAATCAGAAATGTAGAAAATAAATTAATCGGTCGCAATGATATTTCTAAGGAAGTAGAACAGTTCTTCTTTGAAGAAATTAATAGGCAAGTTGATTTTGTAAATAGTTTTCAAGATACAAGTGTAATTCCCTTTGACCTTCCTGACAAATTAGTTGTTAGTTCAAAACAAGATTTGTTGTATGCTTTTAAATCTTCTGACCTAAGAACCGATGACAACTTAGATCAAGATAGAGATGAAGTTATCGAAAAAGTAAGCGCTAGTTTACAAGCTGGTATAAATAGAACAAAAGATTGGAAACTACGAGCCGAATACAGACTTATAGCTACATGTTTATTGAATTTCCTTTATGAAAGAAGAGATTTGTTTAACTATATTAATTATAAAAATATTATTTCTTGGGTAGATGAATTCTATATTAACAAGCCCATTGAAGAGTATAATGAAAAAGATTTTTGCATTGGATTAATTGAACTTTTGAAGCAGCAATCATCGAAAGATATCAGTTTGATAAGCGTCGGTGATGCGATTATAAATTTTTGCAGGGAGATTGGCGACTACATTCATAAAAATCAAGTAGCTGATGAACAAGGCAGAATGTTTTTTTTGGATATAAAGGATAAAGAGAATTTTAAAGGTTTTTATGATTTGTATATTAAGACCTTTTTGTTACGTCCTTATTTAAATTTTACTTGGAGGCATTTAAGTTCGGGTCAAAAAGCGATACTTAGCATGTATTCAAGATTCTATTCTCTATCTGATAAAATTGTTAGAGCGGTTAACTCGAATTTAAAAGAGAATATAATTGTATTGATAGATGAAGGTGATCTTTACTTACATCCTGCTTGGCAAAAAAAGTTTCTAAGCAATCTGCTGAAGTTTCTTCCTGTTATTTTTGCTAAAACAGAACATTCAAGACGAAGGAATATTCAAATTGTTATCACTTCAAATAATCCTATAGCAGTATCTGATTTACCAAATTCCAATTTGGTATTCTTAAAAGTAGATAATAATTCTATTTCTATAGCTGATAGTTTAGAAGATAGGAAGCAAACATTTGCTGCGAATATTCATACATTATTTACTGATTCCTTCTTTTTAGAAGGAGGACTTATAGGTGAGTTTGCAAAACAAAAGATTAATGACGTAATTGAGATATTGCAGGGAGATAAACAAAAGATAGTTAATGACAGAGAATACTTAGAGAAATTTATTTCTTTTATCGGCGAGCCATTAATTAGATCTAAGCTTGCCCAAATGTTTTCTGAAAGGCTACAGTTAAACAATTATAATTTAGAACAAAGGGTTGCTACCCTTGAAAATGAGTTAAGGGTACTAAGAGAAAACCGAAATAGCTAACATGTTTTTATATTCAAAAGGTACAAAAGATCTGTTTTCTGTTATTGCAGAACATCATTGGGAGAAACTTATAAATAAAGGGAAAGATAAAAAAGGCAATGTTATATACAAAGGTTATTCAATAATAAGAAAGGTTGAAAACCTTACAAATCTTACTGATGGTAGCGAAGTGTTTTTTAATGATTTAACTTCTCGCAATTATGAACTTCTAAAAACTATTATTGTAGGGAGACCTGACAAACTTAAAAAAGTTGTTGATGATTTTGAAAGTAAAGTAGCGAATAGAATTTACCCATCTTTAACTACGGTAGTTCATGGTAAGGATGTGCCTTCAGATTTTGCAAAGCATATAAAAAGTGTATTTAATTATGATTCTTTTATAGAGAAGAAGAAATCTTGGTGTGCTTATGATTTATGTGATCTTATCACTATTAATGTTTGTCCTTACTGCAACAGAAATTATACATTTACTTTAAAGGTAAAAGACAACGGATTAGTTAGACCAGAGCTAGATCATTTTCTGCCAAAATCAAAGTTTCCTTATCTGGCTCTATCTTTTTATAATTTGATACCGTCCTGCCATATCTGCAATTCTAATTTGAAACATGCTCATGAGTTTGACTTAGAGAATTACCTTCACCCATATATTACCTCTTTTGATGAAGTTGTTCGGTTTGGTATAGACTTTATAAAAAAGTCAACGCTATCAAACAAGGATTTGGTAAAGCATTTTGGAGTAAATTTCTTTTATGGTGATAACACTTCTTTTGAAATTGTACTTAGACAAAAGGCTGCTGACAATAGCTTGTTTGAGAAGGCAAAAAGAAATATTGAAGTGTTTAGAATAAAGGAACTTTATAATCGGCATAAAGATTTGGTTCAAGATATTATTTTATCTTCATTCATCTACACAGAAGATTATATAAAGAACTTGCTAAATGATTATAATGGTCAATTGTTCGTTAATAGAGAAGATGTTTTGAGACATATTACCAGAAATTATCCAAGCCCTTATCTAATGCCTAATCGTCCTTTCTCAAAATTGACTAAAGATATTTATGAAGAGTTTGGAATAACTTATTGAATATCTTGAGTTCCATAATTATGTCCAACATTTGAGTTGTTTTTTCGTCTTGTTTCATACAGCGTTAATTACTTTCCGCACAAGGCCGCCTGCGAGGTTGATTTAATTGCAGTGCGTTGTTGGCGGCAATGGCGCTAAAGACGCCACAGGTTTGCGGAATGACGGGGCGGGATGATGGGTTGGCGGAGGTTTGTGGAGAAGCTTTGCCAAAGTATGATGCTTTAACCTGTCAGGCTGGAGAGGTTAGGGGTGGGAGTGGTTGTTGAACCTGACAGGTTGAGGGCTTTTCTATATCATTGTGTAAATAAGCCTAACTGTGTGTTGGGTTTGGATATGTCTAATAAATCGATAAACCTGATTTTGGGCTTTTTTTCGTTTTGGTTGCCGTCTTCGTCGATGCGGTCGATGTAACCTTTGATGAGGCAGTTGGTGAAGAGGAGGCTTTTATAGGTTTGTATTTTGCCGCCGGAGGGGGTGCAGATGAGGATGTGGGATTGATAGTCGAACCCAATGGTGTTGGTGTTTTCGTTGCCGCGGGTGACATGTCCCTGCAGCTCGACATACTGCCCGTGTTTGAGGTCGGGGAATACGGTTTCTTCTTCGTCTTCGCGTTTGGTGAAGAGATATTTATCGGTACCGGTTATACGGGCGGCTTCTTTCCGGTCGTCGTTGTCGGTTGGCTCAGCCGGATGTAAGTTGATCTCTAATTCACGCCCTTCCTTAACGAGCTTTGCCAAACGGGTGAAGAGCTTTTCGGGACACTTTGCATAGACTTCGAGATACTTTTGCGGGACGTATAGGAGGACGCCGTTTGCATTGGGTATGCCTACTTTGTCTTCGCCATCTTCGGAGCCATTGAACTCGGCTTTGGCAAACTTTTTTACTGCCATTGACTTCATGTGAGCGGCTATTTTTACCACCCATTTGATGGACTTGAAGGCTTCTTTTACAATGTCTTTCTCTTCTTTGTTGTTGAAGTTGTTGTCTGCACTTTGTTTGGAAGTGGTGGCGAGGTAGGTGGTTGCGCCCTCGCTTAGGGCTATTTGGAGCCATTCGCTCAAAGTACCGGGTATGAGGGCTTGCCAACTGCCTGCCTCGATTTTAACGGGTATGTCGAATTCAATTTGCTGCAAGGCGGGGGCTTCCTGGTAGAGAAAGTAGCGGAGGACTTCGTCGATGCCGATGAGGGCTTCGGCGGAGGTGCGGGCATCGAGGTAGCCGTTGGTGACGGAAGCGCCGGTGTATTTGAAGTAGCCGAGGTAGGTGGTATCTGTCGTTGTCATAGTGTGGTTGTAAGAATGAGCCGTATTTGGTAAGCTTTGTTTGTTGTGTATCTGCCGGTTTTTGAATTGAGTGGTAAATATAGGGAAGAGATAATTGTGGCAAGAGCCTATTCTGCACAAAGTCATGCTATGTACAATGTGGAGGATGCTGAATGAGGGGACGGGATGATTATTTGTTTAAACAGATTCCGGTGCGTGATGGGTAAGCGATTTTTTTCCTTTTTTTTATTGATGACGCGTCTGCGTTTTTATTTTACTGCTACTGACCCTGCGCATGAGAAGCGGAATGAGGAAACAGGTGGAGATTAAAATAAGATTAGAATTGGGGAGGGCAGTAACAGCTCTTTTTCTTTTGTTTTTATTTTGTTCTTCATCAGTAAACTACCTGTTATGTCTAT
Source organism: Ilyomonas sp. (assembly GCA_964658445.1). GTDB lineage: Bacteria > Bacteroidota > Bacteroidia > Chitinophagales > Chitinophagaceae > Ilyomonas. The sequence continues at coordinate 51,244 of CAZZZH010000002.1, read as the reverse complement.
CTACAGCTTTACGAGAATTTATGAACTGCCCGGCAACTATATAAATACGCGGCTGCGGAATATTTGCGAACAGCGCGGGATGAAAACAGTGAATGATATCTGGCAGCATTACAAAGGACACCGCTACTATGGCTCGTCGAGCGGTATTGGCAAGAAAAGCGCTCAACTGATGCAGCGGATTATAAACAAAGTTAAAGAGGTAATGGACGTGATGCCGCTACCGATGGAAATAAAGACGGCGGCACACTACCCCTATACCTGGCTGCCGCAACTGTATGCCGGGCTTGATGAAGCCGGTAAGGAGATGGCGGATAATGTGTATTACCGCCTGGCGATACGAATGCGAAGCCATGCGCGGAACTGGCTGGAGGATGCGTGCGGAGATCTGACGCTATCATCGCTGATAGAGACACTAAGAGAAAAGAATAACCCCTTTGCCGACAAGGGACGAACGAACCCCGGGAGCCGTGCCGAGGTGGGCACTATGCTGTATGGGCTGACTCTCTTTTTTCAAGGGGAGGAATGGCAAAAATACTTGGCTAATCCCAGGCTGACGCTGCTGCGGCAGGGGGTTGTGAGACTATCTGGCTGCCTGAGCAGCCGGATGGATGCCCTGCTGGTGGCAAACCGGGAACGGATAGGAACGGCTGCATTTCCGCTGAAGTCCTTTATCAGTACGTATCTTGATACCACGACGGCGATACCATACAGTACCCGATGCCGGCTGGCAAACCTGTGCAGTGCCTGCTACACGCTGCAGCCCAACGCAGGAAAGCTGTGGGACGAGATGCGGGAGCAGAATGTGGCCCCGCTGGTGCTGCCCGCTGTGGCGCTACTGGAGCGATATGGATGTACCGTGCCGGCGCACTACCGGCTGCCCGACGCGCCCTACCACACGGGGGATGTGAAGGGACAAGCGATCTGCCGGGGTTTTGAGGATGTATTCCTGCTGCTGGTGTATAACCCCGGCTACCGGCTGGTGAACTACTCTAACGACCATGGACGAAACCTAATGCTGGTGAAGGATGAACTGGTGCGCCACTTTGACTTTGCCGGCCTGTTGCGGGAAGTGTGCATGATGAAGAATGAAACTATACGGGAGGCTTACCGGCAGGATTTATTTACGCTGATGATGCCTTTTTTTAATGAAGAATCGCCCTTGGAAGAGGAAGACCGGCTGATGGATGTGGCGGCGGCGATGATACGGGATGTATACGACCTGACGACAGATAAGGATAAACAATTAGAACTGAAGCGGAACAGTAAGCTACAAACGCACGAATACATAGAAGAGATACTGGGACAGAAGGGAACGCCCTGCACCGTGGATGAAGTGGAACGGGAACTGGGTAAGCTGGGCGTGGTGGTGACGCGGGAGACGCTGCGGCGAAACCTGAATGATAAATTGCGGTTTGTGAGGGTGGATGAGGATAACTATGCGCTGAGGGGATGGAAGGGAGAATACCGCCCCACTACCAAACAAACCGGTTCGGTAGTGATGATGGTAATAGAGTGAATAAAGGAGGACTGATGCGCTGATAAAAGATTTGACGATGAAACAGGAGGTTAATGCTGTACAGGAGGTAAGGAAATGCGCTATTTGTAACTATTATCAATCTGTTTGGTTTTTGTGCCTTACCTTTGGTGTATTCATTTATTTCTTCTTTACAAGGACCGATACTCTTACTTCTCCATCAAAGTTTCATCTGGTCAGCTTGCAAAAGCAGTTTTATTGACCAGCTTCACCGTACCGTCCGGCAGGCTGCTATTACTTTATTTTTAAACTATTACATTTTGTTATTTGAACAATTGAATTTGATACAGCCCATATTAGCGGCTATCAAAACGAAGGGATATACCCAGCCTACACCGATACAGGAACAAGCGATACCGGTGGTGCTGGAAGGCAGAGACTTACTAGGCTGTGCGCAAACCGGCACCGGAAAAACGGCTGCGTTTGCGATACCAATTTTACAGATTTTATACAACGAAAAACAAGCGGGTGATAACCGTGCCGGCATTAAAGCGCTGATACTAACGCCAACGCGCGAATTAGCCATCCAGATAGACGAAAGCTTTGGGGCTTACGGTGCTAAGACAGGGCTGCAACACTTAGTGGTGTTTGGCGGTGTATCGCAGGTACCACAGGTACAGGCATTGCGCCGGGGTGTGGACATCCTGATCGCTACGCCAGGTCGACTGCTGGACCTGATGAATCAGCGTGTGCTGAGCCTTCGGGACATCAGCCTGCTGGTGCTGGATGAAGCCGACCGGATGCTGGATATGGGTTTTGTGCAGGACGTGAGACGCGTAATAGCCAAGCTGCCACAGAACCGGCAGACCTTGTTCTTCTCGGCTACTATGCCGCCGGAAATAGAACAACTGGCGAATACCATACTGCACGAGCCAGTACGGGTGGAAGTAACGCCGGTATCGTCGACTGCCGAAAAGGTAGAACAACTGGTGTATCATGTAGGCAAAGAAGACAAACGTGCGCTGCTGGTGCACATACTGAAAGACAAAAACGTAAAGAACGCACTGGTGTTTGCCCGCACGAAACATGGTGCAGATAAGATAGCCCGGTATGTAACGCAGAGCGGCATTAAAGCCGAAGCGATACATGGCGATAAGGCGCAGAGTGCAAGACAGCGTGCGCTGACGCGCTTTAAAAGCGGTGAATTGCGGGTGCTGGTGGCTACGGATATTGCCGCCCGGGGAATTGATGTGAGCGACCTATCGCACGTAATTAACTTTGAACTGCCGAATGTGCCGGAAACCTATGTGCACCGTATTGGCAGAACGGGACGTGCGAGCGCCAGCGGTATTGCTTTATCGTTCTGCGACCTGGAAGAACGGGCTTATCTAAGAGATATTCATAAACTGACCAAGCAGATGATACCGGTGGTGAAGGAACACCCGTATCCATTGGCTTTTGGCTATACAGAAACCGTAGCGCCACCAGCCGTGAATCCTTTTGTATCGCGTGGACGGAAGAATGGCAGGAGCTGGAGCCAACCGGCAACCGTGCGGAGAGGATAGAATACATTACTGGATAAAAAGTACTATAAAAAATGATGCCGGTGAACTAAAGGTTTACCGGCATTGTTGTTTTTGAGAAATAAGCGGTGGAGGAAAATAAATGTTACGGGGAAACTACTTTGCGGAAGCGCCGGAAGATATTAGTGCCTGAAAGATGTAACGCCTTTCGCCTGTTGGTCGGGCGTAAACCTGACCAACAGGGCAGGGAGCGAGATAGCTATACTGCGACTTTTACGTTGATTGCGTTCAACCCTTTGAAGCCGTTTTCTACTTCGTAGGTTACTTTATCGTTTTCTTTCAGCATACTGGAAAGCTGGTTGGCGTGCACAAAAGCGCTTTCGCCATTCTTGCTGTCTTTGATAAAGCCGAAGCCTTTGGCTGCGTTGAAGAAGGTAACGACGCCGGTTCTTTGTTTTTCTTCTACCGGGCGTTCTTCCTGTTTAGGAATGCGGATTTGCATGTCTTCGGCAGCGAAGACTTTTTTCATCTTCGGGTCAGGAGGCGTAGAGGAAAGGTTGCCATTTTCGTCAATGTAGGCTATCATGTCTTCGAGACTTTTGCCTTTCTGAACATTGGCCCGGCGATCCTGCATTTTCTCCCATTTTTCCTGACGTTGCTGCTGTCTTTGTTTTTCTAATTCTTTCTTCTTAAATGTTTGCTGTGATTTACTCATCGTTTCTTTATATCATTTGATTCACTATAAAGGTACGCTTTTTTGGTGCCATAAAAAAAGGATGATAATTACATAACAAATGATTAAGGGTGAGGGATAGGTCGTAGAAAGCAAAACCAGCCAATGCTGGCTGCCAGCCCTTATTTATCCAGCTCTGTCTCTTTGATCTTTGTATTGATCTTTTCTTTTTTTATATCGGTACGGATAAAAAGGAAAAGACTCATGTACACATTGGAAACCCACATGAGCGAAAACTCAGCAATGAAATAGCCTCGCCAACCGGTGAACAATAACTGGTATTTGGTAATAATAAGCAGTAAAGCCGTTACATAAAAACTGAAGCAATACTCGCAGGTAAAGAGATAAAAGAACTTCCTTGTTGCCAGGCTTCGGGCTTTTGTACTTTTCTGTTTGCAGTAATCGCGCGGCTCTGCAAATATTTCCTCATGCGTTACCGTCCAGGCAATGCAGGCAATAGGGATGGCGAGAATAAAGAGCCACACGATCTGTGTATTGATGTTCATGTTTATTAGTAAAAGATAAATCGGGTTGTAAGCAAAATCCTTTCCAGTTGTGCAGAAGAGAGACCGGTAACTGGTTATCCGTTGCAGATTGCCCCCTTTTTATTCAGATAAGAAAAGATAGTAACAATAAAAGAGCCTTCCCAATGCATTGGGAAGGCTCTTTTATTGTTATCGATATAAAACCGAAGCTTAGTTATTCTATCACCAGCTTTTCTTTATAGCTCACTCCCTCACCGGTAACCGAGATGTAGTAAGCACCCGGAGCCAGGCTGTTTACATTAATAGATTTGGTAACACCGGATACTGAATACGCACCTACCTGCTGACCATTGGCACTATGCAAAATAATTTGCAAAGGCTTGGTATTGCCCGGTATAGTGATGGTTACCACATTTCTTACCGGGTTAGGAGATACTGAAATTTTTGCAGTAGCCAGACTTGTTACAGCAGCCATTTTAGAAGTGGCAGCGGCAATCAATGCGCTTGGTGGTAAGTCGTATGCAGCCGTATCATCTTTTACAGTCGTCAGCTTGCCTTCTTTCGCGCTATAACCACAACCGCGGTTGGCAAAAGCCTGCCAGATAACGGAGCTGTAGCGACCACCATATAACAAAGTATCCGCTTTCAAAATTGCATTTCTTCCGGTTACGTAGCCAACAGAACAAGGTTGTAATTTTAAGCCCTGCACTACCAGCTTTACAGCAATAGAGTTTCCACCAGCGCCAGATGCATTGAAGAAATTGCGGTTGATGCCGTTTGTGTTGATCAACGCCCAAGTCATATCCCAAAGCATTTCGCACCAAGGTTCGCCAAGGTTATGAGGTTCTGCTGCAGCCATTACGGTGCTGGTTGCTAAGCTATCGTACGTCCATGGATTGATGGCTTTGTTGGTAGAGTATGGATAGTTGCGAATACCACCGCCGGTAGTGGGCAGACCGAAGGCATAGTTGCCGATGGGGTGTGCCAAAGCGCCGTCTGTAGTGGCTGCCGTTGTCCAGTCGGTTGTCATCATCAACGCCATGTAGTCGCTCCAGCCTTCGCCCATTTGTTCTTTATCCTGCAGGCAATAGCTGCTCTTGGTAGT
>CAZZZH010000002.1:26478-45914 GCA_964658445.1 Ilyomonas sp. | reverse complement strand
CAGAAATACCATGTGTAAATTCATGACTGATGATTGAATTGTCGATATCGCCATCTAATTGCGGAGCTGTTGTATCTGCATGAAGCGTAGCATTCACGGTAGTTCCGGCAATTAAGAACGACTTTAAGCTATCGGCATCAACGAGGGTAATGCTTACAGCAGGAATGGTGATTTTATTATTGGTTCCGCCCATTGCAGGGGGAATAGCCGCTGTAACATTATCACCCAAAATAACACCTACTGCACCTGCGTTCTGTGCCTTTAATACTTTGTCGGTGAAATTGCATGTACCGCGGTCGATGTATGCAATCTTGCCTTTGAGGGCAGCCGCATTGCCGGCAGCTACGCAAGCTGAATAAGAAGTGGGATTGCCCTGATCCTGAAACAATACTACGTTGGCAGTAACAGGCCCAACCGTTTTCAGTTTATTCTTAGTGCTGAAGGCGCTTTCCGTACTCATTTTTGGACCCGCATAAGAAGAAGGAGAATTGATGGTAAGCAACTTGATTTTGAAAGCAGAAGGCGACCACAGGAACATCTGCATTCTTGGCTTGCTGCCATCTTTTATCGGCGTTGCAAAGTTGGCATTGTTGGTACCACTTGCATCCATACCATCCGCAATTACATAGTCGGCAGCCTTTCCGCCACGACCCTGGTTGTTCTGCTGAAAATTACCTGCTGCTTCGGTAAAGCCATACTGATAGCTCATATCGTGCATCAGGTTGTTCCAATAAAACAGGTTGGTAATCGCAAAGTCCTGGTTGGCTTTGCTCTTTAGCGGATCGATATTAAAATTGGGTGTAGCGCTGAACGTAAGGTTAGGCAAAGGAGTAGAAGAACGCGCTGCATTGTTTTGCGTAGCATCCTTGCCATCCAGATCGGGCTGTGCATATACGTTGTTGCCTCTTGTGCTGTCGTAGTCTTTTGTACCGTCGCTATTCCATTTCAACGTAGTGGCTAAGTTGCCGCTGCCAAAGGCTTCCCATGGATTGGTAACCGATGTGGGTGCCGCATGATCAGGATCCATAGCCGGGTAGGGAATCACTTTATAGGAAGCCGATGAAATTGCTTCAATGGATTCAACACTATTGGCGCTTTCCGCAGATTTGGTGTTGTATTGCTTCGATGCATCAATGTGAACATTCGCCAGGTCATTTGTAGTCAAGTTTTCCTTCTTCACGATGTTACCTTTCTGTGCATCCACTTTCACTATCCAGTTCTCATTGTTTTTCGCCAACTGGATGTTTACTTGCCAGGTAAGCTGGTAATGCGTTGCATCTTCAGAAGGCGTCCACATGAGGCTTGCAAAAATGTGGTTGTACGAAATGCCGAGATTGTCAAACTCATACTCGTGCTTGTCGGCAGAGACACTTACCGGAAGCAGTGCCTGCTGCAAGGGCAACTTTAGTTCTGAAGCGGCAGCACGCAATGCGGCAACTGCGGTAACGGCGGGCTTTTCGCTCTGTTTGGCAATGGCATCCTCTAAAGAAAGACGGCTGATGTTTACGGCAACCGGCTTGTCGTTTTTAAACGCTACCGGCGTGATGGCATTGTACACATCCACACCTTTGTAAGTCTGCTGCAAATACACCATGGTTGCTTTGGTGGCATCATCGTAATAAAAAGAAGAAACCCTTGTGTTCTTCAAATCATCCATGCTGAGATGCAGGGCAGAAGCGTTTTTGTAAAGTAATGACTGAATGGATTTTTCGTCTGCAGTGGCAGACTGTGCAAATAGTTGCGTTGTGAGGATACTACTCACAAGCAGTGCACAAGATAGCTTTTTGTACATTTTTTATGTTTGGTTAATGCGCTAAAATTAATGATTTCGTAACGATTGGGGCATTCTTTTTTTAAATAATGCGATGAAACGGTTTTTATAAACTGTTTTTTTCGATTCATCAAATCTGCTGCAAGCTTTTTTTGCAAAACCTTGATTTCATTGCCAAGCCTTTGCGATTATCCTTTCGCCTGCGGAGCTATATCTTTGCCGGCTATGCAGACGAAGCGTTCGGTAGCTTTTCACACCTTAGGTTGCAAGCTTAATTTTTCGGAAACATCGGCTCTATCAAGACAGCTTGAAGCGGATGGTTTTGAAAAAAAGATGTTTGATGACATAGCCGATGTATATGTTATCAATACCTGCTCGGTTACCGATAATGCTGATAAAGAATGCCGCCAATTGGTGCGCCGTATTCAACGGAAATCGCCCGAAAGTTTAGTGGTAATCACTGGCTGCTATGCGCAGTTGAAGCCCAAAGAAATTGCCGCCATTGAAGGCGTTGACCTGGTATTGGGTGCTGCCGAAAAATTCAACATCAGCCAGCATTTGCAGGAATTAACCAAAGGCGATTCTGCCAAAATTAATAGCTGCGATATTGAAGAGATCAGCGGCTTTCATGCTACTTATTCATTAACCGACAGAACCCGAACTTTCTTAAAAGTGCAGGATGGCTGCGATTATAACTGTTCGTTCTGCACCATACCTATGGCGCGTGGAAAAAGCCGCAGCGACAGTATCGAAAATGTAATGAGCAATGCCAGAATGCTGGCTGATAAAGGTGTAAAAGAAATTGTATTAACCGGTGTGAACCTTGGCGATTTTGGTAAAGGCGCAGACGGCAATAAGCAACATGAAGAAAACTTTCACGACCTGGTGCAGAAGCTGGATGAAGTGGATGGAATTGAGCGTTATCGCATCTCATCTATCGAGCCCAATTTATTAACGGAAGACATCATTCGCTTTGTGGCCAACAGCCGCAGGTTCATGCCACATTTTCATATTCCCTTGCAAAGCGGAAGCAATAAAATATTGGGTGCCATGCGCCGCCGCTACCGCCGTGAATTGTATGAAGAACGCGTGAGCCCAATTAAAGAACTGATGCCACATTGTGCTATTGGCGTAGATGTTATCGTTGGCTTTCCCGGCGAAAGCGAGGCTGATTTTAGAGAGACTTTTGACTTTCTTCACCGGCTCGATGTTAGCTATCTGCATGTGTTTACTTATTCGGAAAGAGATAACACGAAAGCCCTGGACATACAACCTGTAGTTCCTGTTGCTACGAGGCATCAGCGCAACAAAATGCTTCGCAATTTATCTTACCAAAAGATGCAGTATTTTACCCAACAACACTCAGGTGAAGTGCGCAATGTATTGTTTGAAGAAGCTGATAAGAATGGTATGATGGAAGGCTATACCGATAATTACATTCGCATTGCAGCGCCTTATAAAAAAGAATGGGTGAATGAAGTGATAGCGTGGCGGATTTGATGCCGGAACAATACTGCTTCTTATTTGCGATTATCTTTTTTTTGCTGCTTTTCCTTCTCTTTATCTTATTCTGTCCAGACTCCTGATCAGCTTTATATCTCTCCTGATACCTAACATTGCCATCACACAAAACACTGGTATTAAAAATACAAAGACAGACGATAACGCTATGCCTGGCTTGACCGTTTGGTTGATATAACCATACTGAAAGTATAAGTAAATAACCAGCGCGCTTATAGCAAATGCCAGCCAGGTCAGCCTTAGCTGCAACTTGCGGTTTTTATACAAAAAAATAACGAACAATAATAATGTGCCCAAGATAGAGGTGAGCACAACCAGCAGCAGGTTGTTCTTTGCTGTAAACTCATCTATCTGGTTGGGCAATACGCTGCCTATATGAAAAAACGGGAACTCAATAGATAAGAAAGCACAAATGGAAGCCAGCAGCAGCCATAAACTTTGCGAACGCTGTATCATAACACCAAGAAGATTTAATGGTAAAAGTAAAGGACGCAAAATAACGTTAAACAAGCTTCATAACATAATTGCCTAACCATTGTAGAAAACAAACCACGCCTGCATTACAGAGTTTGGCACGGTATTGAAATTTATAGTTGGTATAAAAATGAACGACCATGAGGTACAGAAATTTACTTACCGCTTTCCTTTTATCAGCGATACTAGGAGCGACCGCCAACGAAGCCAGCGCGCAGCAGGATACCATTAACCCGCAAAACAATACCGTGATGAACCGCTACACGTACATGCCTGAAAATTATCAGCGTGGCAGTAGCACATCAGAAGTGAAAATCTTTCCTAACCCGGCACGTAGCCAGGCTACGCTTTACATCAACAGTATAAAAGAAGAGGACCGGGGCGAGGTAATGGTGTATGATAATACGGGAAAAGTAGTGTTGCACACTACCGTGGCGCCAGGAAACAATACTTTGAATGTCGGTAATTTTTCGACTGGCATGTATATGGTAAAAATTGTGACCAAAGACAGAGCAATATATACCCAGCCATTGGTAGTAACGAAGTAGGATGACTGTGAGGATTGGGTAAAAAGTGAGCATTGGGTATGCTCACTTTTTTTGTTTTTAGCAACGGCGTAAAGTCTTTTGCCCGCTTATCTTTGTTGCCCGTTAATTTTATTCAAAGAAATCTACCGATAATGTTTAATAATTTGACCGAACGGCTGGAAGGCGCGTTTAAAAACCTGAAAGGTGAAGCCCGCATCTCCGACCTTAATATTGCCAATACACTTAAAGACATTCGCCGCGCGCTGATTGATGCCGATGTGAACTATAAGATAGCCAAAGACTTTACCGACCGGGTAAAAGACAAAGCGATAGGCGAAAAGGTGCTAAACGCCGTAAGCCCCGGCCAGCAAATGGTGAAGATTGTAAAAGATGAACTTGCCGATTTGATGGGTGGTACAGAAGCCGCTTTCAATGCCAATGGCACACCGGCGGTTATTCTTATTGCGGGGTTGCAGGGTAGTGGTAAAACCACATTCAGCGGCAAACTGGCAAATTATTTAAAGACCAAAAAAGGCAAATCACCGCTGCTGGTTGCGGCTGACGTTTACCGTCCTGCTGCGATAGATCAGCTTACTGTATTGGCGGGACAAATTGGTGTGGAAATTTATTCTGAGCGGGATAATTTAAACCCGGTTTCTATTGCTCAAAATGCCATTGCGGAAGCCAAATCAAAGAATAAAAATGTTGTCATTATCGATACCGCCGGTCGCTTAGCCATAGACGAAGCGATGATGACAGAAGTAGCCAATATCAAAGCTGCCGTAAACCCAACAGAGATACTGTTTGTAGTGGATAGCATGACGGGACAAGATGCTGTAAACACCGCTAAAGCCTTCAACGACCGTTTGAATTTTAGCGGTGTTGTGCTTACCAAACTAGACGGTGATACCCGCGGTGGTGCGGCGCTTTCTATTAAGTACACAGTAAATAAACCCATCAAATTTGTAAGCAGCGGAGAAAAGATGGAGACGCTCGATGTGTTTTACCCGGAACGTATGGCGCAACGTATTCTGGGCATGGGCGACATTGTAAGTTTGGTAGAAAAAGCGCAGGAACAATTTGATGAAGAGCAGGCTAAAAAGCTAGAGAAAAAAATTCGCCGTAACCAGTTCGACATACAGGATTTCCTAGACCAGCTTCAGCAGATAAAGAAGATGGGTAACCTGAAAGACCTGATGGGTATGATACCTGGCGTGGGCAAAGCCATTAAAGACATTGACATCAGCGATGATGCGTTTAAAGATGTAGAAGCCATCATCCACTCCATGACGCCACAAGAGCGCGCCAACCCCGATCTTATTAACCCAAGCCGCAAAAGCCGTATTGCCAAAGGCTGCGGCAAAGAGATAAGCGATGTAAATGCGTTTATGAAACAGTTTGACCAGATGCGCGAGATGATGAAGATGATGAATAAAATGCCGATGGGGATGGGTATGCCGAAGATGCCGGGCGGCTTTAAAAGATAAAGACATACAATTGTGTGTAAACAAAAGCGCGATTACTAATGTAACCGCGCTTTTTGTTTTTGAGAAACGTATCGACTTCACAATCGCTTTGCAAACTAATACTTTGCCGCCATTGAAGTTGACATGGTGAGATGCATCTGAATAACATCGACATACTGTGCTTCGTATCCTTTTACCGTACCATTGTTACCAGCACTCGCTTCGTTTTGAAACAAGGCAAGCGTTACCTGGTGGTCGGTTACCTGTCCATGAGTATAAGCTGAATCGAACGCTCTACCTGCCGGCATTGCCTGCAACATAGCTGCTTCCTGCGCATGAGCAGCATCAACAGAATCGGGCGCATACAACCCCAGCTGACTGGCTACCTGCTTTAAACTATCCTGTGCTTTTCCATGATCTGTAACCATCATTTGGGCAAACATTCTTACAGAATCGTCGGTTGATTTTGACAAAGCAATGTTTGCGGCTGAAATTTCAGCCGTGTTGCTTAGGGCTGCCTTCAATACATAATCCTTGTCTGTTGTGTTTACTGCATTGTTGTCGTCATTGTTGTTGTTGCAGGCGGCAATAAACGTTACAGCAGCTACAATGGCTGCTAATGGCATCACTTTTCCTTTCATCGGTGTACTTTTATAAGTTATTATTATTTCTACAGGTCATAAAAATCTATACCGAAAAGCGTTGTTTATTACATAAAATATATAAGACTAAAGCTTATAAATTTAGAAAATAATAATAGAGAAAATACTTTAGAAAATGCATAATCTACACATTTGAAAATCAAGTGTTATTCTGGGAAAACATTGGCATAGTAAATAACTACACTATTTAAAAAAATCAGTGGCGCAAGGGAAATAATAAATAATGCGGGTTAACATTTCTTTACCTTTAGCCTATCAACATTCTTATGAAATCATATCTACACAACACACTTTTGATTTTCTTCACGGTGGGTGCTTTTTTTATTCTAGGCTGTAGTAAGGAGAACAACGCGGCAAGTTCAAATACAAATACCGATATAGTAAAACAAAGTATATCAGATGCAACAAGTAAAGGCGTAAAAACACTCACTTTACAACCTGGCCCCGAAGAGGGAATTGACACATGGCTTACCTGGCAGCAGGACGATGATGTTTTACCCAACACAAACTGGGATACAGTAAATATAACCGCCGCTTATGCATGGACCAACCGGGGTGCTCCTATTAGAGGACGCTCGCTTATTAAGTTTGCGGGTTTATCTTCTTTACCAGCTTCTTCGCTTGTTATTTCTGCACGTTTATATATGTATGGCGTGCCTTCGAGTGCCAGGCTTACTTCTGGAAACTCTGTTTATCCGGGCACGCCCTATACGGCAGATAATAGCATGACAGTAGAGCGTATAACACAGGACTGGAGCGAATCAACGGCTACCTGGAACCATCAGCCAACGGCTACATTAGATGACCGAGTAGTGATACCTACTTCTACTTCGCAGTGGAACTACGATGCAAACGTAGACGTAACACTTCTGGTGAATAAAATGGTAGCGCAACCTTCCAAAAACTTTGGATTTATGTTCCGGATGTCGCGCGAGAATGAGTATAAAAACATGATGTTCTCATCATCGGATTACAGCGATTCTACCCGCCGCCCGAAATTGGTTGTAGTGTACAAGTAAAGGTTATTCTTTCTACTTCAACAAACCGATGTGTATCCTATAATATCTGAATCACAGAGGGCAAAGTGAAACCGATTAGAGATAGTAAGTTCTATCTTTTATCTATTTGATTTTGATGCCAATTAAGTTTAATCTATTGAGACTTTTGCAAAGCCCAATCCATTGCTTGTAATACCATTAAATAAACCAGCGATTCATGGTCAGGCGCTTTCGAAATCATCTCTGCAATGGCTTCTCTGTCATCATTATCTTCAGATAATATAGCGTCAACCGGCATTGTGTATTCCTCTTCGTATTTATGGTTAAAAACAGGTGTGTTTTTTACGGGTGTAAAAGTTTCACCCGTTCTTTGTTCTGTTTGTGTAATCAAATCAAAAGCTTTTGATAATAGCAATGATGATAACACTTGCTTATGGCGTGGTCCGCCATACACAATTTCTTCATGTGCCCATTCACGATCTTCCTTTTTCTTAATGAATAATGCCAACAGACCATCAATATTTTGTAGATAATTGTCAACAATGTCTTTTTGCGCTTCTTGCTCTTTCATAGTCTCTTTTTCTTTTTAACAAGTCACGATATTCAAAAACTTTGCCTTCCTGTTTGCCGGCAATACATGATGTTGTTAATGTAGAAATTCATCGCTGTTAATCCATTTGTTTATCATTGCTCTTTTTCATTTAGTTTTCCAAAACAAAAAAAACTGATGAAAATTTTTCTATGTCTTGTATTAACAGCAATCAGTTATTCCTCGTTTTCACAAACCTATATCTCGCTGGCGCCAAGCCTTACCAATACGGCCGGAACCATTGCACAAAAAGGAAATATTGCTTTTGAGTTGGGTCAGCAGTGGGATGTATTTAGTCTGGGTGTCGATTTAGGCCGAACCAATTTTAGCCATGGCGATGCAAGAGATACCAGCACTTACATAGAGCTTCGCCCTAACCTAAATGTATTTCAGCAGGGCAGGTTTACCAACACATTTACTGCCGGCATCGGCGTTATTTTTAATGCAAAAGAAAACCTGGTAACCGAGCTTACCAACGGTATTGAATATGCCTTCAACACCAAGCTTCACTTCAATGTTTTTTTCGGGCAATATTTTTATAGCGGTCGCTACTCTGCCAGTGATGCTACTTTCTTTGGTGTATCGGCAGCGTTTTATTTTAATGAAACCACCGCAGGCGGGCTTATTAAAAAAGCAAAGCCATGAACGGTAGTAATACGCATGTAATATCCTTCACAAAAAGAGAATGAACTTTCGCGCAACGTTTTTGCAAAAAAAAGAATCAGCAAATAAAAACGTCTATGAAAATACAAGCTTTACTTCTGGGCTTTCTGATAAGTATGAGTATAATGGCCTGCCATAAAGAGGATATACAAAGCCCGCATACGGTGCAGATACGGATCGTTAATAATACTTCTGCAACAGTGTCCAATGCCCTGCTGGGCAACCAAAGTTATGGCTCTTTGTTACCCGGTCAGTCTTCTGCTTACCACAGCTTTGATAGCCTGATATATGCGCCGGCTCTTCAGTTTCACAATCAGGATAGTTTAATACTTCTTAGCATTGGCTTTTGCGGTACCCCTTTGCCTCCTTACTTAGCAGCGGGCAAGTATGTTTATACGCTTACCAGCAACGAGGCTTTGCCGGTGCCGAGCTTTACGCAAGGCTTTGGGTTCACGTTCACAAAAGAATAAGTGCTTAATCCTAATCCTGATTTCGCTTTCGCGTACTTTCTTTTTCAGCGAAGATGAAAGTCATTCTTTTCAATCCATTTATGTTGCTCTTATTTCCGTTGGTACCAATTTTTACATCCTTGTCTTTTCATAACTCACCTTCATACTACCAACAATAATCTAAGATCTTTATACCAGCATACTAGGCTATTCCGGGGTAACAACAACTCGTTATTCCGGCTCCGCTTGTTATGTATTATTTTATTCATTAATCATATTGCCATGAAATTATCCGTACTATCTTTTGTGTGTTTTCTTTTGTTGGTGGGTTCTTGTTTTTCCTGTGCGCGGTTTAATACGAATCAAACCAATTTAACCGTGAGCGAAGACGAACAGGATTATAAATTATTAGCAGAATATCCTGAAGAAAATACCGGGAAAGTGGAGACCTATCTAAACGAAACCATTGGTGATAAAAATAATTTTTCGTTTAGTAACACTACTATTGATGCATTGCTAACGCTTGACGATGGCACGAAGATGTATGTAAAAAACAAACCTGGCAAGCTGCAAATAAAGTTGAACAAAACAGAGAATTCTGCTGCTTCCTACAAAGAAGTAAAGGCGTTGGAAGAAGGTTTAAAGCCCTTTCTGAATAAGGATAAATAAGCTTGCACAAAGCAATTATGGCGCTTTCTTTACTTCTATACTTACTACTTGCCGTATCATGCGCGCATGTATCTTTTCGTTCGTGGCTATTATCTGGTAAGGCAAAGCCTTGGCGGGCAATGGTTGCCCGTTATCAGCATCTGCCAGTATAATTTTTTTGTCGGATAAAACACTGTCTACTTCCGCCAGTGCATACAACGCAGTATAGCCATCGGCTGCCGTTATCAGCACGTAGCTGCTTACTGTTTTCCTCTTAGCTGAATCGCCCAGCTGCACACCGGCTTTTTGCAGTAAAACAGATAAAGCAACACCTGTATAAGTATGCTGTTTTCCATCATGTGCCGATACCTGTAGTGTACTATGCGGAAGGTTCTTTATATCGCCTGCGCTTAACACAGTTGTAGTATGGCTGGCATTGGTTATAGAGAGCGAACTGCCTCCATTTTGCGCATACGAAGAACCATACATGGCACAACATAAGATCAACAGTATTCTTGCTTTCATAATATCAGCTTTTGGTTTTCGGCTTATCGTTCTCTACGAATAAAGATGAGTGAACATTTACGATGCTTAAATGTAAAAAGAAAGAAAGTAAAACTATTTTCTAACGATTCTTTTTACTGATCTTATTGCGCGTAATCAGCCGTTGCAGGTTGCTTTTAAACGTTATAAGAGAGCTGCTGCGCAGGCGTAAATGTTTGGTGTGTCTACCCTGCACTCTTGCCCGCCACATTTTAAAGCTTGCTTTCTTCATCTCTCTTCGCATCAGCTCTATCACCTCTTGTTCGCTCAGACCAAACTGTTGGGTAATGGCTTCAAAAGGTGTGCGGTCTTCCCATGCCATCTCGATAATGCGGTCGTTATCAATAGCAGATAATTCTTTGTTGTTCATGTTTGTTGTATGTATCGGTATATTGGCAACAGTAATCAATAGCGATACCAAAAATAGGGTCTATGGTGTTACAAAGTGGCTATGTTGATCGTAATAGTAGCAGGTTGAAAGATTAATGCGCAAAGTGCGCAGCGTAATCGCCTTTAATTCTTTCGATGGGTGGGTTAAAATATCCAAATTTAAGCTGCGGAAATTCTTCCTGTATCAGTTCCATTAGTTGCCTGATACCGAGCATTTCGCCGGTCTCATGCACACCAATCAGACCGAGGTACCAGTCAGGATCGATATTAAAGTTTCTCCATTGAATCATAGAAAGATCAGTGTCAATAATCAGCTTTCGCAAAGCTTCATATTCTTCCACACTGTCTGTCATACCAGGAAAAGTAAAGTAGTTTATGCTTGCCCAGCCACCATAACTTCTTACTATTTTCAGGCTTTCTACGATGTCTTCAAACTGGTAGTTATTAGGTCGATAATACGGTGTATAAATTTCTTTCCGTGCCGAGTTGGTACTTACGCGGATGCTGTTCAAACCCGCATCACACAAGGCTTTCACGGCATCCGGCTTAGAGCCGTTGGTGTTTATGTTGATGCTGCCGTTAGAAGTGTGTTTCCTGATTTCAAGAATAGCTTCCCGTATTGTTGGCCACATTAATAAAGGCTCGCCTTCGCAGCCTTGCCCGAAAGAAACAATAGGATACGGTGCATGCAATAAATGCGGTACGGTAAACTCAGTTATCTCTTCTGCTGTTGGCTTAAACTGCAGGCGGTCTTGGGTTGATACAATGTTTTCTTCTTCGGGCTGAAACGAAATACAACCGATACAATTGGCATTGCACGCAGGCGAGGAAGGCACCGGGCATTCCCAGCGCGCTAAGGCAAAATTTCGCGCCGCAGGGCAGTGATAGGTGTTGCAGCAATTCTCAACTAAATGTTTTACCAACCGATTGTGCGGGTAAGCCTGTAATAAGTGTTGAACACCACTTGTTATTTGGGTTTCATCATAGCCTTCGCTTTCCTGCCTGATGTCTTGCTCGATACGCACGGCAGGCACATAAAACTCACCATTATACCAGCCCACCGCTGTGTAGCAAAACAGGGGAAGTGTAGGTGCATTCGGCTCGTTTTCATAAGCCGCGAGGTACAAGCCCGTATGTGCCGGCGGAATAAAAGCAGCTACCGCCCAGCCTTTGGTGCACAACCTCAGTTCACCTGTTTTTACATCTATCCCAATGGCTTTACGTCCCGGCAGTTCGTACAGGTTGCCACCTTCGGGAAGGCGTATCCAGTCTTCGTCCGGAACAGGCATGGCATCCCAGCCTGCACGACCTACTGCGTACAAAGAAACATCTTCAAAGATGTTTCCCTGGCTATCAGAATATAAAAGATATGGTGAGGAAGATAATGCCATAATGATAAATAAAGTGAAGCTGTATACTATTGCGCAGTCGCCAGCTTTCCGCCGCAATACTGGTTGAATTCCCGTTCTAAAGCCGGGCTTATTTCCGATTCAATCTCCTGCTGAAAAAGCTTGTTGTTTTTATAGTCAACCGTAAGAATTCCTTCCTTTAAAAGAAGGTTGTTTATCTCTTTCCATTCATACTCCTTCTGCGGCAATGTATTAAACGTAATGCCGCTGTCATCAACACCTATTTCCTGCGGAAATTTTACCTGCTTTTCTAACAAGGCAGCTATTAAAAACAAGCCTGCCATCCAGTAGTTGCTTACCGGCTCTATAAACCAGCCGATAGCTGCCGCAAAGAGAGGTAAACGATAGTAAGCAATCTCATTATTACGACGCGCTGTGTAAAAACGATAAGCACTCCAAAGCACGATAAAAGAAACAATTACTGAGTAAAGAATAGTCACATTGTGATACACATTAGACGACCATTGATGAATGGCTACATACACGAAAAAAGAGACCGCGAGCAACAGCATTAAAAATGTAATGGCATTTATTCTTTTGTAATCTGGCTCTTTAATCGTTATGACATAATTATACCGGCTCATTGCATGGGTTTAATTAGTGCCATTACTTTTTATCAGCAGGTTGCAAAGCCGCCAAAGCAATATCGCTCCTACGTTTGCATCCATACAATCTTCGCCCACGCCTACTTCTACCAGATCAAAACCAATCAGTTTTTTGCCTTGCTGTATCATGCGTTTTATAATGTAGAGAATTTGCTCCATGTCGTAGCCACCGGGCACCGGCGTTCCGGTATGAGGGCATAGTTTCGGGTCGAGACCATCAATGTCGAAAGACAAATACACTTTCTCGGGCAGGTGCTGGATAAGCTCATCCACAATCGTGCGCCAGTTCTCGCCTTCAAACATGCGTTCCTTTACTTTCTGATCGAGGTAAGTAACAATGCGGAAATTGCTGTCGCATACATATTGCCATTCTTCTTCTGCCAGGTTGCGTATGCCGAACTGCACCAGTCTTTCAATCGACGGCACTTCATTCATTACATTGTACATGATAGAAGCATGAGAATACGTAAATGCTTCGTACGATTTTCGCAAGTCGCAATGCGCATCTATCTGAAGAATACCAAAGCTGCCATGCACTTCGGCAAGTGCCTTTATCAATCCTAAACTAATGCTGTGGTCGCCGCCCAGCAAGGCTACCAGCTTGTCTCGTTTTAGCAGCTCACTGGTTTCTTTATATACCCAATCGTTTACAAACACAGAGCCTTCGTTAATCTCGCGCAGGCTCTTGCACATAAACTTATTTTGCTTCAGGTCGTTGCCTTTGGTTATGTAATCGATGTATAGCTCAGCCTCTTTACGCAGGTAATCGCTTTTCATCAACAATTTGCGGTTGATGTCACGCATATAAAAGCCCTGCTTCCAGCCATCCGAAACATCCATATCAAACACATCTACCTGCAACGATGAACGGAAGATTTGCTCTGCCGTGCGTGATGTGCCGGCACTGGCGCTCACCGTTACTTCCCAGGGCACCGGCAGTATAATTACTTTTGAATCTTCTTCCGTAGAAGGAAGACCAAAGATGTTATTGTTGGGATTGCTTGCTGAATTAGGGTTGTAATTCTGTAAGTCTGTCATGTTGTTTTTCTTTTAAAAACGATGCAAGATACACAAGAGTTCACGGAAATATGGAGGCATACTCACTGAGACAATACAAGACGGGAATGATTAACATCTTGTTGACCGGGAAGATAAAAATGCAGAGCCGAAAAATAAAATAGCAGCCACTGATTCTAAGGTTGCAGCCTGTTATTGTCATTAACTTTTTTACTTTTTATTTTGCTTTTTCAACCGATCGGTAAAGCCACACAGCCGCTTAACACAAATACTTGTTAATTAGAATACGGGTTTCAGGCACGGTTTTATTTTCATTTAATTTTGAAACAGATGTTACAAAAATTCACAAGATTTATGATGAGTAAAAAAGTACTGCCCGTACTGTTGATATTGTTGACAGGAGGTCTTCTTTGGGCATTTACCAGCAGCGGAAAAAACCCCGATAGCGATACGAAAGAACGCCAGGAGCAACTGTTGCAAATGGTAGGTTCAATCTTAGAAAAAAATCACTATGACCCGAAAAAAATTGATGATTCTTTCTCGAAAATTATTTTCAAAAATTATCTGAACGACTTAGATCCCGATAAGAATTTGTTTCTGCAAAGCGACATCAATTCACTAAAGAAATACGAGACAGAAATAGATGATGAAATACATGGCGCCGACCTTGCTTTTTACCCGGCCGCCATTGCGGTTTATAAACAACGGTTGGCTGAAACACCAGCTATTTATAAAGATATTCTGTCGAAACCTTTCAACTTCTCAACTGATGAAAAAGTGCAGTTGGATGCAGATAAATTATCGTATCCCAATAACGATGCTGCCCGCAAAGAACAATGGCGCAAGAGGTTGAAATACCTGACGCTGGAGCGATACATTGACCTGCAAAACCAGCGCAGCAAAGCCGATGCGAAAGACAGCATTAAAACGAAGACCGATGCACAGTTGGAAGCTGAGGCGCGCAGCAGAGTGATGGTGATTATGAACCGCATTTATGACCGGCAGGAAAAAACCTTTAGCGACGAAGACCAGTTCAGCATGTTCATCAACACCATTACCGATGAAATGGATCCTCATACTAGCTACCTGGCGCCGGTAGCCAAGCGCAGTTTTGATGAAGATATGAGTGGTCGATTTTATGGTATCGGCGCTTTGCTGAAAGAAGAAGACGGGCAGATCAAAATAAGCAGCGTAGTGCCCGGCAGCCCGGCTTTTAAAACACAGAAAGTGCAGGAGAATGATGTGATTGTAAAGGTAGGGCAAGGCGATGCCGAACCGGTTGACATTACCGGTTATGCCACTACTGATGCGGTGAAACTGATACGTGGCGCAAAGAGCACCGAGGTAAGATTAACCCTGAAAAAAGCAGACGGAACGCTTCAGGTGGTGCCTATCATCCGCGATGAGATTGTGCTGGATGAAACCTTTGCCAGAAGCCTAGTAATTAATAAGGGCGATAAGAAGATTGGATACATTTACCTGCCCGAATTTTATCTCGATGTGAACCACGATGATGGCGCCCGCTGCTCGCAGGATGTAGCCAATGAAGTGATGAAGCTAAAGGCTGAAAACGTTGATGGCATTGTGATTGACCTTCGCAATAACCCAGGCGGCAGCCTTCCCGAGGTAGTAAAAATGGCAGGCTTGTTTATTCCATCAGGACCTGTGGTACAGGCAAAAGATAAAAACGGCGAACCCTTTATCTGGAAGGATACAGACCCTTCTGTTTTGTATAGCGGACCGCTTACGGTAATGGTGAATGAAGGCAGCGCATCGGCTTCAGAAATCTTCGCTGCTGCCATGCAGGATTATCATCGTGCCATCATCGTTGGCAGCACTTCTACATATGGCAAGGGCACGGTACAAAAACCTGTGGCGTTGGGAAAACTCAACTTTTTAACAGGTACCGGCGAGCAAGGTGCACTGGTGTTGACGTTTGAAAAATTTTATCGTGTGGATGGTGGTTCTACTCAGCAGAGAGGTGTAACGCCAGACATCATTTTACCTGATCAGTACGAGTATTTAAAGATACGCGAGAAGGATAATGAATCAGCCCTGCCATGGGACCAGATTCAGAAGACTGATTACCAGGCCTGGACATCACCGATCAACTTTAAACAGGTGGAAGACAACGCAAGGCAGCGCATTGCAAAAGACAGTGCATTTGCCATCATTAATAAAAACACAGACTGGTTGAAAGCCAATGTGGATAAGGAATACGACCTAAACATTACTAAGTATAAAGCAGAGCAGGATGCGCTGAAAAACATCATTCACCAAAATGATACCTTATCGAAATTAGCTACCGCAATGGATATTAAACCGGCAGCCGTTGACAACGATAAATATTACAACAATCCCGATAAAGCCAAAGGCGAGCGCAACAAGCAATGGCTTACCGGCGTGCAGAAAGACCTTTATTTAGAAGAAACGATAGACATATTGAAAGACATGATCAGCAATAACGGTAATGTGGCGATGGAGAATAAGAAGTAAATTTGGCTGAAGTGTTTACGAAACAAAGAAGGCTGTTCACTTGAACAGCCTTCTTTGTTTTAATCAATAAAGAATCCAACAATACTATCATTGTAAAGGCAGTCCCATGGCTTTCTCCATCGGCTTGATATCTGGTTTATGACCTCTGAAGCTAAAGAAAATTTTGTTCAGATCTTCAGAGTTGCCGCGTGATAAAACGAGGTTGCGAAAGCGCTGACCGTTAGCTCTGGTGAGCCCACCGTTCTCTTCAAACCAGGAGTAGGCATCTTCTTCCAGCATCTTCGTCCATTGATAGGCGTAGTAGCCGGCTGCATAGCCATTGCTCCAAATGTGGAGGAAGTAAGACGAGCGATAACGTGGCGGCACCTGTGGTAAATCGAGTTTGGTAACGTGCAAAGCTGCAGCCTCAAAGCTATCCGCATTCTGCACGTTTGCATCGGCCGTCAGCTTGTGCCATTGCATGTCTAACGAAGCCGCGGCAATAGCTTCGGTAAGTTTATAGCCTGTGTTAAAAGAAGAAGCGTTTTTTATTTTATCGACCAACGTTTGCGGAATGGTTTCGCCTGTTTGGTAATGTACGGCATAGTGCTTTAGCACCGAAGGGTACAGCGCCCAATGCTCATTGAATTGCGAAGGAAACTCTACAAAATCGCGGGCAGTATTGGTGCCCGACAGTGTAGGATATTTTTGACTGGCAAACATGCCATGCAAGCCATGACCAAACTCGTGAAACATAGTGGTGACATCATCAAACGAAATGAGAGAAGGCTGGCCAGGTGCGGGTTTGGTGAAGTTGCAGATGTTATAGATCACCGGTTTGGTGTTTAGTAAATACGATTGCCCAACGAGGTTGCTCATCCATGCGCCACCTTGTTTATTATCGCGTTTATAATAATCACAATAGAATAATGCAAGTGATTTGCCATCGGCATCAAACACTTCAAACACGCGAACATCGGGTTGGTAAACCGGGATGTCTTTACGTTCTTTAAACGTTAGTCCATACAATTGGTTGGCAGCATAAAAGACGCCATCCTGCAATACCTTGTTCAACTCAAAATAAGGCTTCACTTCATTTTCATCTAAATTGTATTTTGCCTTGCGTACTTGTTCTGCATAATAATTCCAGTCCCAGGGCTGCAATGAAAAGCCACCTTTCTGAGCATCTATCACCGCTTGTATATCGGCAGCTTCCTGTCGCGCTTTTGCCGTAACCGAAGGCACCAGTTTAGCAAAGAACTCATCTACGGCTTCGGGCTTCTGCGCCATCTGGTCCTGCAGCTTCCAGGCGGCATAAGATGGATAACCCATCAGCTTTGCTTTTTGCGCGCGGATGGCAGCCATGCGAAGGATGGTAGGTCGTGTATCGTTCGAATCATTTTGCTCGGCACGGTTAAAAGAAGCTTTGAAAATCTGCTCTCTTGTTTGCCGGTCAGAAAGAGGCTGCAGCACGGGTTGTTGTGTTGTGTTTTGCAACGGCAACAACCATTTGCCGGGCATATTATTGTCTTTCGCTTTCTGTGCAAAAGCATCGCGCTCGCTAGCTGATAAACCAGCCAGTTGCGATGAATCGGAAATAACAACGGCGCCTTTTTTTGCCGCTGCCAGCAGTTGATTATTGAACTTTGCCGTTAGCGAAGCTTCTTCTTCGTTTAGCTTCTTAAAAGCCGTTTTATCCGCATCCGATAGCTTAGCGCCGTTCAATACAAACTGCTGGTAAACGACTTCGACCAACCGCATAGATTCCGCATCCAGCTTCAGTTTCAGCCGGTTTTGATAAACGGTTTGCACCCGTTTAAAAAGCTTTGTATTTAAATAAATGGCATCCTGGTGGGCAGCCAGCTCGGGTGCTAATTCTTCCTGAATTTGTTGTAATGAATCGTCTGTGTTGGCGCTGCTTACCAGGCTGAAAGCATTGTTGACACGGGTAAGCAATTGCCCCGCTTTTTCCATGGCAACATAGGTGTTGGCAAAAGTGGCCGGCGCGGGGTTGTTAGCGATGGCTTCTATCTCTTTTAAATGTTGCTTCATGCCTTCTTCAAACGCAGGTTTGTAGTCCGCATCTTTTATTATATTGAATGGCTCGGTGCTGTAAGGCAATGTACTTGCGGTGAAGAATGGATTAGAAGAAGGTAGTGCCATCTTATTGCTTTGCGCAATAACAACAGAGGCGAAGAGAACCGCAAACGAGAGCAAGTGTATCTTTTTCATCAGCATGATTTTTTATAAAATTTAATAGGCAATCGCAATTTTTCAGAGCCAGATTCCGGCTGTAAATGTAAAGGTTATGATGTCATTATTGCCGGCTGTGGTTTGGCAACGGCAGCCATTTTCTGTAAAACAAAACGGAGCACTACACTTTGCCTATTTTCAAATCTGGTTTATGCTATTCGTGCCTTGATAGTGCAATTGTAACTTTGCAAAGCGAAAAGGAACGTCATGAAAATATTTTTAGCACAACAGAATTATCATATCGGAAACTTCGAGTACAACAGAAACAAAATCATCGATGCGATAGAGCAAGCGAAGGCGCAGAGCGGAGACCTGATTGTATTCAGTGAACAAAGCATTTGCGGCTACCCGGCGCGGGACTTTTTAGAGTTCAATGATTTTATCAAACAATGCTATCAAAGCATTGACATCATTAAGGAACATGCCGATACCATTGGCGTGCTGCTTGGCTCACCGGCACATAACCCAAATGTTGAAGGCAAAAATTTATTTAACGCTGCCTTTTTTTTGCATGAAAAACAAGTGAAAGTAGAGATACACAAAACGCTGTTGCCAACGTATGATGTGTTTGATGAATACCGCTATTTTGAGCCTGCAACGGAATGGAATGTGGTTGAATACAAAGGGAAAAAGTTGGCCGTTACCGTATGTGAAGATATTTGGAATATTGACGATAACCCGTTGTACACCTCGTGCCCCATGGATGAACTGATGAAGCAACAGCCCGATATTATGATTAACCTCAGCGCGTCGCCGTTTGATTACCTGCATGAAGAAGACCGGCGCGATGTGATTCGTAAAAACGTACTGCAGTATAAGATACCGATGGTGTACTGCAATGCCGTGGGAAGCCAGACAGAAATTGTGTTTGACGGTGCATCGGTAGTGTATAACAAAGCAGGTGAAGTGTGCAAGGTGCTGCCGATGTTTAGTGAAGCACTGGATAGTGTGGTGTTTGAAAATGGCGATATAAGTA
>CAZZZH010000002.1:25402-26468 GCA_964658445.1 Ilyomonas sp. | reverse complement strand
GAGGAAACAACCGGCAAGAAAAGGGAATACAAGAAAGAAGTTGAGACTACTCAGAACAATACATTACAAGCTTCGCATAACATTCACCAGGTGTATGATGCTTTGATTATAGGTATCCGGGATTATTTTACCAAGATGAATTTTACCAAAGCGATCCTGGGTTCTTCCGGCGGAATCGACTCTGCAGTGGTGCTGGCGTTGGCTTGCGAAGCGTTGGGCAAAGAGAATGTGCGTGCCGTGCTGATGCCTTCGCCCTACAGCACCAGCCACAGTGTAGACGATGCAGTGAAGCTGAGTGAAAATCTAAAAAACCCATACAATATTATCCGCATCAACGATGTATATGAAACGCTTTTGACAACGCTGCATCCTATTTTTGGTGATTTGCCTTTTTCCTTGGCGGAAGAAAACTTGCAAAGCCGAACAAGAGGAAATATATTGATGGGCATCGCTAATAAGTTCAATCTTATTTTATTAAACACGAGCAACAAAAGTGAACTCTCGACGGGTTATGGAACTTTGTATGGCGATATGGCCGGCGGTTTAGGCGTGCTGGGCGATTGCTACAAAACACAGATTTATGAGCTGGCAAAATACATTAACCGCAATGGCGAAATTATTCCGGCTAACATCATCAACAAAGCGCCAAGCGCTGAACTAAGACCTGATCAGAAAGACAGCGACAGCCTTCCTGACTATGATATTCTTGATAAAATTTTATTTCAATACATCGAGCGAAGACAAGGACCAGCGGAGATAAAAGCGCAGGGCTTTGATGCCTATACAGTGGACAGAACCTTATCGCTTGTGAACAGAAACGAATATAAGCGTAACCAGTTTTGCCCTATCATTCGCGTGTCGCCAAAAGCGTTTGGCGTAGGACGCCGAGTGCCGATTGTAGGAAAGTATCTTAGCTAATTTTCATTCAGCACTCTCATAAAAACTTAACATAGGCAGATGCACTCCTATATTATTTTTGTGTTATCATTTAAAACAAAAGAATTATGGATACCACAAACAAACCCGAGCAATTTGTACCCGGCAAAAAAGAATTAAGAAAACAAGT
>CAZZZH010000002.1:20560-25392 GCA_964658445.1 Ilyomonas sp. | reverse complement strand
TGAGAACGACTTTGGGAGATAAGAAATTTGATCACCGCATTAATAAAGCAGCCAAAATGATAATGGATGGCATGCACAAAAAAGAAAGATTAAAAGTGGCTAAGAAAGTGAAAGCCGTAAAAGCTGCAAGCGTTAAAAAAGTGGCTGCGAAAGCAAAAACCAAGTCTGCCAAGAGCTTAGAATAACTGTTTTTAAAAAAACATATAAATGCACCATCTGCTTGCAGATGGTGCATTTATATGTTTGTATCTTGCTTCGATTGTTTATACAACCTGCTTTTATTCATTAAGATTCAGTATCCGTAACATTTGGGTAACCTTGCCGTAACCTTTTGGTAACATTCGCATAACAATGCCATAACAGCCTATCCGTTGCTTTGCACAAAATTTCGAACGCTATGCAACGAGTTGTTACTCTACTTCTCTTTTTATGTACTCTTCTTTTTACTTCGGTCGGCTTCGGCCAGGAAACAACTTCAACCTTAAATGGTTTTGTGAAAGATGCCGCCGGAAACGCCGTGAACGGTGCATCGGTTACGGTTACTTATGTACCTACTAATAATGTGGTTCAGGCAGTTACCAATAATAAAGGCCGCTTTGTTATTACCAATTTAAAAACCGGCGGTCCATATACCATCTTTATTTCATTTGTTGGCTTTCAGGAACAAACCCAGCAGGATGTAAGCCTGCAGTTAGGCGAGAATCCAGATATGGTTATCGCTTTGCAAAGCGCCGCTGCTGAATTGAAAGAAGTAGTGGTGTCTTCTGCCGGAAGAAGAGCAGGAGCCAGTGGCATCACGGTAAGCCAGACTCAATTGAATACTCTACCTACTATCGGGAGAAGCCTGCAGGACTTTACGCGGTTAACCCCTCAGTCTAATAATAACTCCTTTGCCGGATCTAACTTCCGCTATAATAATATTACGCTGGATGGTGCTGTAAATAATGATGCCATTGGATTCAGTAACTCTTTTGGTGGTGTAAGCGGTGGTGGACAAAGTGGTACTGCCGGTTCGGGCAGTCGTACCAACCCGTATAGCTTAGATGTCATTCAGGAAGTGCAGGTGCAACTGGCGCCTTACGATGTAAAGCTGGGTAACTTTACCGGCGGTAGTGTGAATGCAGTTACTAAAAGCGGAAGCAACGATTTTCATGGTTCAGTATATGGATATGGCCACAACCAAGCTTTTGTAGGCAAAAGTGTTGACGGTGCAAAATCATCTATCGGTTCTGACTTTCACGATTATCAATATGGTGCTACACTGAGTGGTCCGATTGTGAAGAACAAATTGTTCTTTATTGTAAACGCAGAAGCCACCCGTCACCAGGAACCTACCTTTTATAACGCAGGCGACCCCGGTGCTGCTATTACCGTAGAACAAGCACAGCAGATAGCTGCTGCTTATAAAGCACAAGGCTTTGATGCCGGCAGTTACGATCAATATAAAATATTTACCAACAGTACAAAACTGTTTGGACGTATTGACTGGAACATTGACAAAAAGAGCAGCCTTACCCTGCGTGGCATTTATACAGATGGTAAAGGAAATAACTTAGAGCGCACCTCTACCAACTTCCAGTTTTCTTCTACCGACTTTACACAGATTACCAAGAATCTGAACGTGGTTGCTGAATTGAAAACCCGCTTTAGCAACAGTGTAAGCAATAACCTTATTGCGAGCGTAATTCATGTACATGATTACCGCACCTTCCCGGGTACTACACCTACACCTTATATAGATATCAATGGCTTGGTATGGTTGGGCACCTGGCGCGAAGCTGCTATCTACAATACAAAACAAACTACGTTTGAACTTACCGATAATGTTACTTATACCAAAGGCAACAACAAGTTTACCTTTGGTACGCACAACGAGTTTTACGATATTAACTACGGCTTTATCCAGTCGTGGAATGGTCGCTGGCAGTACACGAATATCCAGTCTTTCTTAGACAGTATGCCCAACCGTATCCGCGGTACGTATACTACTGATAACAGCAAAAACAGTTTTGAAAACCTGCAAGATAACCTGCCTGCAAGCGAGTTTCATGTAGGCTTAATGAGTGCATATGCGCAGGATGAAATTTCAGTAAGCCCGAAGTTTAAAATTACACCTGGTATTCGTTTCGATTATTCTTTTGTTGGCAGCCAGCCACAAACAGATAGTGGCGTTAATAAGCTGGCAGATTACCAGTCAAGCGATCCTACCTATTCTCATACTTCATTTTCGCAGTTGGATAATAAGTGGCTGGGCAATGTGACGGTATCACCACGCATCGGCTTTAACTGGGATGTAAACGGCAACCAGAAGTTTGTTGTCAGAGGCGGTTCGGGCATCTTTACCGGTCGCATCCCGTTTGCATGGTTAGGCTATGCTTATACATTGAATGGAAACGACTTTGGTAACATTGACTACAAGCCTGCTTCTGGTACGCATGTGCCATTGGCAAGTCCTGAAGACCTGAAAGGTGCTGTAGACGCAGCGACCGGCTCTAACGCTAATACGAAAACAAGAGAGCTGGATTTGATTGATAATAACTTTAAACTACCCACCATCTGGCGCAGCAATATCGCGACAGATATTAAATGGGGTAAAGGTTATAAACTGACACTTGATGCGATGTACACCAAGTCGTTGGAAGATGTACAATTCCAGCAGATTAATATTAAAGATTCGGCTTCCTATTATTCTACCGGTCCTACTAAGACGCCTGTCTACCCAAGCGGCGGTGCCGGTAAAATCAGCGGCAATTATTCAGCGATTTACCTGTTGACGAATACAACGCAAGGCTATCGTTATAACCTTACCGCACAGCTTTCGAAAAGCAGCAACAATATGAGGATGGGTACCCGCTCTACTATCAGCGTAAACTGGTCGGCAGCTTATACCTACGGGCAAAGCCACGACATCAGCAATGGTATCCGTAACTCGTTTAGCAGTAACTATGAGCTGAACCCAACCGTTAACCCAAACAGCCCGACATTAGGTTATAGCAACTTCGATCTTCGTCACCGTATTGTGGGTGTGGCTGGCGCTACGTTTAACTGGAGCGAAAAGATGTCAACCAGCATCAGCTTCTTCTATAGCGGTCAGTCGGGAGCGCCTTACACGCTGGTGTATGGCGGCAATCCATTTAATAACTCATCGAGCGCACCTCTCATTTACATACCAAAGACTCAAAGTGATATTAACTTAGCTGATGTAAAAAACTCGAGCGGCGTGGTTACATACTCTGCCGCACAGCAATGGGCTGATTTGAACAGCTATATTGAAGGTGATAAATACCTGAGCAAACACAGAGGTCAGTATGAAGAAAGAAATGGTTTGCGCACACCATGGAACCACGAACTGGACATGAAGCTTCTGCATACGTTCAAGCTGAGTAAGACAAACAACCAGCATACACTGCAGCTTAGCTTTGATATGTTTAACCTGCTGAACTTTATTAATAATGACTGGGGACATATCCGCTTTGTGACCAACGTAAACAACTACACCATCAGTGCGCTGAATTTCGTAACGGATGCCAACGGTGTAAAAGCCGGTGTGCCGTCTACAGGTTATCTTCCTACATTCAACTTTGTGAAGCCAACGGGTGATAACAACCAGTATTATACAATTGACCCGCTGAACTCAAGATGGCAGGGACAATTAGGTATCAAGTACACGTTTTAAGATTTTTAAACTTTTGAATATAAAAGCCTCGGCGCAAGCCGGGGCTTTTTGTGTTTATTATCTTTTTGTGTTTTGCTAAACAAACAAGTGATTGAGTTTAAAATACTCGCGTGAGAGTCTTCAACATTAAATGAAGAAGGTTATATACTCTTTTCCGTGTTGCGCAACCAAACCGATGAATGTAACCCAGGCGTTCTTTATTAACAAAGACTACTCACGAATGCCGGAAAAATCAAAAAATGAATTACAAGTACAACGGTGTAAGTATTAAAATGTAGGAACTAAAAGTCAACCGACTTTTATCTGGCAAACCACGTTACTCATTTTTCCTACTCATACCATCTGCGGCTTACCTGCAGTAGTTTCCTACATTTATCTTCCAACGCTTCCAGCTCGAAGGGTTTGTTTATAATGCCATCGGCATAGCTGTCCTGGTAGGTGAGCAAAGACAAGGGATCGGCAGAGAAAAGCAAGACCTTAACAGGATAATGCGCCTGCTCTTTAATAGCACGGCAAAGCGCCCTCCCGTCTTCGCCCTGCAGCATCACATCGAGCAATACCAGATCTGGGCGCTTCTGCAGGATATTGCTGATAAGACCATTGCCATTGGAAAAGGTGTGTACTACATAATTCTTGTGGCTGAACCAGGCGTTGAGCGAGAACAAAATATCATAATCATCATCTACAATAAAGATAGCCGGCATGGTTTCACTTTTGTTTTATTGAATGCCGTTTTTGTAAAGGTGGCGAGTAAGACAGGCGGGAAACAAAGGTTAGCACACAAGACAACAAAAGTTCCCGGCTTATCAGCAAAGTTGGGAACTTTTGTTTATGTTTTGAACAAAGAGAAAACTTAATTCTGCGAAGCGGGCTCCTGCTGCTTCTTCATGTTATCGGCCGATGTGCTGTCGGGTGTTACCGCAGCCATAGCTACCTGCATTTTATTTTTAAAGCCCGATACTACTTTATCGTCGCCGCGCATGAGAGCATCGTAGCCATCTTTAGCTGCATCGGCGGCATTGGCGAGCGAGCTTTTATCTTCTACTATCTTAGATTCCTGCATGTTGGCTTTGTTAAAGAAATCGGTATCGGTGGCGCCGGGCAACAACGCGGTGATGGTTACACCACTGTCTTTGTTTTCGCTGCGGATGGCTTC
>CAZZZH010000002.1:3091-20550 GCA_964658445.1 Ilyomonas sp. | reverse complement strand
CGACTGCACAAACGCTTTGGTGCCATGATACACCGACTGCCAGGGACCGGGCGTTTTACTGGCGATGGAGGACAGGTTTAAGATCTTGCCTTCGCCGCGCGCAACCATGTCTTTCAAAAACTGTTTGGTGAGAATGATAAGGCTGTCAATGTTGAGCTGCACAATATCGAGCTCACGGTTGATATCCGTTTCGGTAAATAAACCATACTGACCTTGCCCGGCATCATTTACCAATACATCTATCTCGATGCCTTTGACTTTTACTTCATCGTACACCGCGAAGGCATTTTCTCTTTTGAATAAATCTTTGGCTAAGGTTTCTACCTCAATGCCATACTGGCTTTTCAGTTCGGAGGCGGTTCTTTCCAGATCTCCGTTTTCGCCTCTGGATACAATGATCAGGTGATAGCCATCCTGTGCAAAAAGCTTGGCAAGCTCGTAGCCAATGCCGCTGGTGGCGCCCGTTATAAGGGCGTACTTTCCATTTTGTTTCATAGGTTATTTTTTATTTTGAAAAACTATAATTGTGCCAGCGCACGTCGGTGGCTGTGTTCGTTTTTGTAAAAATTTTTGCGAAGAAATACCGGTTGGCAAAGCATTGCGGGCAGAAGATGTATAGCGAATGCCGAAGCTTTTTTACGGAGTACAGGAGATAATGATTTTTTCATCCTGCGCTTATGGGTATGGTACAACAATGAGGTAATATTGTACCGGCTAAAGGGCATCATCGTTTCACAAACACAATTGGTACCATGAAAAAATTGCTTTTTCTTCTGTGGCTTGTTTTGGCAACTACCGGTTCTTATTCGCAAAGCGATACGGCTGTAAAGCGCGTTCATTTGCCCAACGGATGGAGCCTGACGCCGGTTGGTAAATCGTTAGCAGTAGGCGACCTTCCCCTGAACATTGCCATCTCTTCTTCTCAAAAATATATAGCCGTAACCAACAACGGACAAAGCACGCAAACGATAGACTTGATTGATGCGCTGAGCAAGAAAAGATTAGACAGTGTTATCATCCCCAAAAGCTGGCTAGGACTGCGTTTCAGCGCCGATGAAAAATATTTGTACGCTTCGGGTGGCAACGATAACCGGATACTGAAGTATTCCATTATTAATCAAAAACTGGTATTGAACGACAGTATTGTTTTGGGTAAAAAATGGCCGGTGCCGATCTCGCCCGCCGGCATTGAACTGAACGATGCTACGCAAACCCTATATGTGGTTACTAAAGAAAACAACAGCCTTTATACCATTGACCTGCAAACAAAAAAAACCGACTCCCTGAAGCTAGGCGCCGAAGCGTATACCTGCCTTTTATCGCCCGATAAAAAAGAACTTTATGTATCGCTGTGGGGCGGCGATAAGATTTTAGTGTATAACACCATCCAAAAGAAAATGACCGACAGCATTGCGGTGGGCGATAACCCGAATGATATTTGCCTGACGAAAAGCGGCGTTTATCTTTTTGTTGCCAATGCCAATGATAACAGCGTTTCGGTGATCGACATCAAAAAAAGAAAGGTGCTGGAAACGCTGAACGCCGCACTGTATCCCGATGCGCTGATGGGCTCAACCACCAACAGCGTTGCGCTGAGTGCTGATGAAAAAACCTTGTATGTTGCCAATGCGGATAACAACTGCTTAGCAGTTTTTGATGTAAGCAAAAAAGGCAGCAGCCAATCGAAAGGTTTTATCCCGGTAGGATGGTATCCAACCTGTGTAAGAACCATTGGCAACACTATTTTCGTAACGAACGGCAAAGGCTTTACGTCTTTATCCAATCCCGATTTCCGGCCGTTTGGCAAAAGCGACAGACCGGCTTCTTCTTTTCAGCAGGGCACCCTGCGTAGCGAATATATCGGTGGCTTATTTACGGGCACCCTCAGCTGGTTTACCACACCCACCGCGGCGCAGTTAAGCCGGTATTCAAAGCTGGTGTATCAGAACACTCCTTACAACAAAGACAAAGAAACCAACGCACAGGGCGAAGCCGGAAACCCAATACCGGTGCGGATTGGAGATACATCGCCCATCAAGCATGTGTTTTATATCATTAAAGAAAACAGGACCTACGACCAGGTGTTGGGTGACATGAAAGAAGGCAACGGCGACAGCAGTTTGTGTTTGTTTGGCGAGAAGGTAACGCCTAACCTTCATGCACTGGCAAAGGAGTTTGTATTGCTTGACAACTTTTATGTAGATGCTGAAGTAAGCGCCGACGGTCACAACTGGAGCATGGGTGGCTATGCCGATGATTATTTAGAGAAAACATGGCCGACCGACTATGGCGGAAGAGGCGGAACGTATGATGCGGAAGGCAACCGAGCGATAGCAAATAACAAAGGTGGTTTTATCTGGGATCATTGTGCGCGGGCAGGCGTAAGCTATCGCACGTATGGCGAGTTTGCTGATGATTACAAACCGAACCTGCCGGTGCTGAAAAACCATTATTGCACCTACTATACAAGCTGGGACCAAACAGTAAGAGACACCACAAGAGTAGGGCAATGGAAGCGTGATTTTGATTCGCTGGTGGCGCACAACGCCCTGCCGCAACTGAATACATTACGCATCATCAACGACCATACGGAAGGCTTGCGCAAAGGCAGACCTACACCGTTTGCGCACTGTGCTGATAACGACCTTGCCGTAGGTATGTTCGTCGATTATTTAAGTAAAAGTTCGGTGTGGAAAAACAGCGTTGTGTTTGTGTTGGAAGACGATGCACAGGATGGTCCCGACCATGTGGATGCGCACCGAAGCCCTGCCTACATAGCCGGTGGTTTTGTAAAGCGGAATTTCGTCGATCATACGATGTATTCCACCACTTCTGTATTGCATACCATTGAGTTGATTTTAGGGTTTGCGCCAATGAGCCAATACGATGCTGCGGCTACGCCCATGTGGCGTTGTTTCTCATCGACGCCCGACCTTACTCCTTTTAATGCAAAGCCTTTACAAACGGACATTAACGCAAAAAACACAGTTGAAAACGCATGGCAGCGCAAGAGCGAAACCTTTGATTTTTCGGGCGAAGACCGTGTGCCCGACCGCGAGTTTACAGAAGTGATCTGGAAGGCGGTAAAAGGAGCAGATGCTGTAGTGCCCGCACCCAGGAGAGCTGCGTTCGTAAAGGTGAGTGAGAAGAAGGAGGAAGACGATTAATGCAAGTGTACGTTGGAGAAGGATGCATTTTGAAACGGTTAGTTTCTTTTGTTTCTCAACTCATCACCAGCGCGCCTTCTAAAAACTTACTGAACCATTTGCCGGACGATTTAATGATGCGCTTCTGCGTAATAAAATCAACATACACCAAACCAAAGCGCGGATGATAGCCTTCTGCCCATTCAAAGTTATCCATGAAGGTCCAGATGAAATAACCATTTACAGGCACGCCTTCGCGCCTGGCTTTCAGCACCTGTTGTAAATGTTGTTGGATATAACCAATACGCCGCGTATCGTTAATGGCGCCATCAACCAAATGATCAGGAAAGGCAGCACCATTCTCGGTTACAATCATTTCGGGCATGTTTTTATAACCTGCGTAATCTTTCAGCATTTTATAAATACACTCCGGGTACACTTCCCAGTTCATGGCGGTGGTCTCCACTTTGCGGCGGCTTGCCTTTACAATCTGCGCATTGATGTAAGGCATAAAATAACTGTGCTTCACTATTTCGCGCGTATAATTTTGAATGCCGATAAAATCCATATCAAAGCGAAGCAAGTCATCATCGCCAGGCTTCATGTACTTCTCAATGCTTTTCATTAGTGGCAATTGTTGTATCGGGTAACCCAGGCCCAGCAAGGGTTCTATAAAGGTACGGTTTAGCAAGGCATCTACCCGCTTTGCTGCTGCATGGTCGGCATCGCTGTTAGATACTGGTTCTACCAGCGAACACGAAAACGTAGTGCCTACACGACAATGGCTATCGTTAGACCTGACAATTCTTGCACCCTCTGCCTGGCAAAGCGCAGCATGATGAACGGCAGGTAAAAAGTTAGATAACCCTTTTCTTCCCGGTGCATGAATGCCTAAGAAATAACCTGCACCTGTGAACACCATTGGCTCGTTCATTATCATCCAGTTCTTTACGCGGTCGCCAAAATATTTTACACAACATTCTACGTAACGACTAAACCATTTGATGATGTTCCGGTTTGTCCAGCCGCCCTTTTTTTCTAACTCATAAGGAAGATCCCAATGATATAAGGTAATCCAGGGTTCGATGTCGAGTTCTAAACAAAAATCGATGATGCGATTGTAGAAGTCAACACCATTCATATTGAGCTTGCCGGTACCTTCGGGAAACAAACGGCTCCACGAAATAGAGAAGCGATAATTGGGGACGTTTAGGCTACGCATCAACACTAAATCCTGCGCATAGCGATGATAAAAATCGCAGGCAATATTTCCGTTCTGATTCAAAGCAATGTTGCCTTTGGCATTGGCAAACACATCCCAGATAGAAAGTCCTTTACCATCTGTTTTATAAGCGCCTTCTATCTGGTAAGCCGCCGTAGAAACACCCCAGTGAAAGCCCGTATCAAAATCATCTTTACACAAATTCATATCTCAGCGTGCGAGTTTTGGAAGCAGTTTATTCAACAATAAATTCCTGAATTTTTTAAATGAACCTACAGGCCTGATTGCATGAGAAACACCCGCCGGATTGTTTGCCAGCACCATATCAACAATGTCTTTCGTGATATCAGGATAATCAACAGCAACCGTCTCTTTCGAGGCAAGCCAGCTCTTGATTTTATCGCTGTGTTTTTCTTTTAAGCTTTTAATTACCGGCACGCCCATTTCCTTTAGCGCAGCCGCATTGCATTGCTGCTCATACTGACCTTTCATCGGTATCACCATCAGTTTCTTTTGGAGATACAAAGCTTCGGCTGGTGTTTCAAACCCAGCACCGCACAGCACGCCCCGGGCGCTTGCCATACTTTGTATAAACGCTTCGTTGCAGATGGGTTGCACCGTAATATTTCCCTTGGTAAAGGTGGTTTTGTTATGCTTCGAAAATACATGCCATTTTACATGGGTAAACTGCGATAGGATATTGATGATCCGCTTATCATCGTAAGCCGGCAGATATACGGTGTAATGCCCTTGGTTCGTTACTGGCAGGTCTCTTACTTGCTGCCGGATAACGGGTGTATAAATGTTGGTATCGTAAGGCTTAAAATGAAAGCCGTATTGCACAGTAACGGTTGCATAATAGCGCAGCAGTGCCATGCCGGTAAGATCAATGCTTTTAGGTTTGGGCGACTTATGATTGTTGACCGCAGCCTGATGACTAAGACCCAGGCAAGGCTTATGAGCAAAGAAACAAGCCCAGGCACTTACCGGTTCAAAGTCGTTGATAACGATATCGTATTCTTCTACTGAAAGGCTTTTTATTTCTTTCCAGAACTGCTTTGCATTGTTCTTTTTGTAAGTAGCTGCAATGTCTACACCGCCCTTTTTCCCAAACACAAAGCTCAAGCCATGCAAGCGGTATTTAACTGGATAATCTAACGATACATCTGCTTGTGTGCCGCTTACCAAAATGTGTAGCTCACCTTTCTCCTGTAAGTAAGGGATGATGTCTCTCGCCCTGCTGAGATGCCCGTTTCCCGTGCCTTGAATGGCATATAATATTTTCATTGATCTTATAAAAATTAAGAAGGGCGATTCAACAGATTAAATTCCATTACCAGGTTATCGAACAGTTGCTTGTTGGTATCGGCTTCTTCTTCATTCCGGCTTTCTGCCTCTTCATACAATGCATCATCATGTTTGTAAATGCTCCATTCGCCATTGGCATATTCTAGTGCCGTAAGGTTCTCTATCCAGTCGCCGGAATTGAGATACAGGATGCTGCCTTTATCGGTAGTTACCGTCTTCATTTCGGGCTTGTGAATGTGCCCGCACACCACATAATCGTAACCGTTCGAGATGCCGATATCAGCCGCCGTTTCTTCAAAGTTGTTAACAAACTTCACGGCTGTTTTTACACTGTCCTTTATTTTTTTCGATAATGAAATTTTTCCTTTTTTAAATATTTTTTCAGAGATGAAATTTACAAAGCGGTTAATAAGAATTAAGATATCGTAACCCACTGCACCCAGCTTAGCCAGCCATTTGGAATGCTTCATGGTTACATCGAATACGTCGCCATGAAACATCCAGGCTTTTTTATTGTTGAGCTTTAATAGTATTTTATTCCTGATCTTAAAAGAGCCGAGCGTAAAGCCCGCAAAGCGTCGCAGCATCTCATCGTGGTTGCCGGGTATGTAATACACTTTTACATTGTTGCCAATAAGCTTCATCAGATATTTCACCACTTTCATATGGCTCTTGGGGAAGTAATTTTTACTGAACTGCCAGATGTCTATGATGTCGCCGTTCAGCACTAAGATGTTGGGCTGAATACTTTTTAAATAGTGGAGAAGTTCTCTTGCATGGCAGCCATAAGTGCCAAGATGAACATCAGAAATAACCGCCACATCAACTTTGCGTTTGTCCGTTTTTATACTCATATAAAACCTGATAAGTGGATATATACAAAGTTGACAGGCTTTGTGTAATGTAATTGTTATGTGAAGTTTATGGAATTGTTATTAGTTTGATGTGAAAAGGCTTGCCGCATACTAAGTAAGACAGATAAGCAAGCGCTTTTATTCTCTGTTATTCTTTGCTTTCTTTATTTATACTTTCCATCCGTACACTACATATTCATTCTCGAACGAACCATCATCGTACAAGTTTAGCAAAGCATAGCCATTATCGGTTTGATAGCGCTTACCCTTCCACCAGTTGCCGCTTACTGCTCCGTTGCTGATGTAAGTAATGCCATTGTATTTTATCTCTTCATACAAATGAATATGACCGCTTAAACAGAGCTTGATGTTTGCATACCTGTTAAACACTTCAATAAGGCGCGCCGAATCTGTATGCATAGAGTTTAGCCCAAGCACATAGCCTTCCGGTTCACCTTTCATTTTGTTGTCGACCACAACGGTTGCAGCAGACACGATAGGCGCATGAGATACAATAACAACCGGCATAGATGAGGGCGTTGCTGCAAGGTCTTTCTGCAACCAATCGAACTGCGCTTCATCCAGCCTGCAGGTATACCAGGTGCCATCTGTTTTGGGCTGAATGCTATCGAGAACAATGAAATGCCAGCCTGCTTTGTTGAAGCTATGATACGGCAGCGTTAAGCCCATCTTTTCCATAGCATATTGTTTGCCGTACAGCGGATCTTCTTTTTGTCCAAAGCCCCAGCAGTCATGATTTCCAATGCAATATTCAACGGGCAATGAATTGTGTTGTTGAAAGACATCATTCCATAGTTTCCACTGCGTTTCTACGCGGTCTTTCGGCTGGTGCAATGCATCGAAAATAGAGTCACCGCCACTCATGATAAAAGAAGGTTGCTCTTTCTGGTTTTGCAAATGATGAAGACAGGCAGCTAAGCCTGCAGGCGCATTTAATTCGGGTTCAATATGAACATCCGTAAGGTGCGCAAAACGCAACACTCTTTTGCGGTTGGAATTGCCTGCGGCAAAAAGGTTGGCGCCCGTTGCTCCGAATAAGCCAAGAAGGCCTGCATTCTTCAATAGTTGTCTGCGGTTAATCATATCAATCGGTTTATGAAAACTAAAATAGTTGAATGCAATGGGTTCGTTCAGGTTTTGTAAAGAAGATAAAGATTTCTTCATTTACAAAAACAAAAAAGCCCGACAGGACTATCAGGCTTTTATACACATAAGAAAAAACTTTCTGGTGCAAAAGTTCGCTTCTCCTGTGAACTGATTGTAAACAGAACATTAAGAAATTACTATTCAATTTTTAGCCGTTATGGTTTGATGAGAAAATGGAAAAGACAGGCGTGTCTTCGTTATCAATCGTGTAGCCAGGTTATTAAAAACGCAGACATTGAAAGTGAAAAACAACAACTCAGGAAAGCTAGTTACTTACTCATTCAAGGTTATAAAAAAAGCCGCTAACAGCAGCTTTTTTATTTTTTAAATATTTTTAAATATAAGCAACTACAACGCAGCTACCACTTCTTCTGCAAGACCGAAAGATAATGTCATGCCCGCACCACCAATACCGTTGACAATGGTTACGCCCTCTTCCGGCTGATAAACAAAATCGGTTTTGCCATCGGTTTTCTTTGGGTAAATACCATTCCAGCTTTGCAAGAGATTCCAGTTCTTAAACCGTGCAAAGGTTTTTAAGTAATCAATGATAAGTTGGTTGATAAACTGTTTGTCGAAGGGATCGTGCACTAAGCCATACTCATGGCTATCGCCAATGGTAAGCTCGCTTTCGCCGTTCTGAGATGCCATTACATGAATGCCCCATTTAATGTACTCGGGCATAGTTTCATGATAATAACTGCGAAGCTTGGATAAAGATGCTGCAGCTTCAAAACTTTTATAATGAATCAACGATAAGCCGCCGCACAAAGAAGTACCGATGCTCCAGTTACCTGGCTGAGCAGCCAGACGCATCATCTGCAATTTACACTTCGTAAAATGGTTGTTAAGAAAGACTTCC
This sequence comes from Ilyomonas sp., assembly GCA_964658445.1. Classification (GTDB taxonomy): domain Bacteria; phylum Bacteroidota; class Bacteroidia; order Chitinophagales; family Chitinophagaceae; genus Ilyomonas. The sequence goes on along the minus strand of CAZZZH010000002.1, from coordinate 11,991 downwards.
GGATACAAGGTTTCAAAATCAGCACCGCCGCAAACATAGACCAGGTCTGCATTCCAGCGTTCGTCTCCCGAAAAGACATTCGGGTAAGACACATAAGTAATGGCTTTGTTGAAATAAAATTGCACGCCATATTTTTCAGCCAGAAAAGCGGGTATTTTTTCTATGGCAACTCTTGATTCAATAATCATTTCGTCGCTGCTCCACAACGCACCTTGCAGGTTGTTCGGGTTAATGGCTTCGCTTTTTTGCAAAGCTTTTTCTTTCGACAAAGCAGCTATGGGGCGGCTGCTTTTCATTGTGTCGGCCAACTCATTTACAACCTGCCATTCCAACTCGTTATAACAAAGATGAAGGCTGCCACCTTCGCTGTACCACAAGCCGGCTTCATCGCAGATTTTTTTCCAGACCGATTTGCTTAGCAAAGCTCTTTCATACAGTTTACCCTGCGGCTGACCGATGGGCCAAAGCATACCAAAATTGCGGATGGAAGCTCCAACCGCTTTTTCGTTTCTCTCAAACACAGTAACGGCATAGCCTCTTTCAGCAAGGCTTCTTGCCATGGCTAAGCCCACGATACCAGCACCTACAACAATGGCAGTTTTACGCGGCATACATTGTATTGATTTTTTGTTGCTCCGGCGACTTGTATTTTCTTTTAAAATAAATAGCGGCTGCCCATGTAGCAACGATGCCAAACAAGGAAATGACCAGAACAAGGTGAGTAAAAAAAGACGTCCACGAAAGATGCAGACCAAAGAAGCTTTTCACGAATAAGATCAGCACACTTCCGAGATAACCAAACGAGTCGGAGATATACATCAAAAAGCCTACGTTGCCCTTTATACGAAACCCCGCAATCATGCGCTCATAATACAAGGCATTGAAAGGAACATAGCTGAGGTATAAACCTGTACCAATCATCGTCATCCATACCACGGCAGAAACCTTTTGATTCATGAATAACAGGGTTGCCAGCAAAGCAACTACATAGCCGCCGATGATGATGTAATGGTTAATCATAAAGGCTTTCATATTGCTCTTTACCATTACCAGCGCACTCATGCACAGAAGTACGATGAGTGATACTATCGTTTCTGTTTCTGCAAAAATATCAGGCTGGTTTCCATAGCCTAACTCAATCCATAATTCATTGGAAAAATTGTCTCTGAAATCACGCAGTATGGTTAGCAAAACATAAGAAGCTACGATGATAACAATGCCCGGTAAAAAGGTGGAAAGAAAACCTTTCCGCTCTTCTTTTGTCATCGGTTTTCTTACTGTGCGGTGCGCAATGTCTTCTTCGGTTGGTGGCGGCACATGGTTCAGCAGCCATACGAATAATATCATTGGCAGCACAAACAAAGCACCGGTTACAAATGGCATCCAGAACTCGGAAATATGTGAGTTGACCACCAAACTTTTGCCTACTGTTTTTACGATACCAGAAGAAAAAATAAAACTTACCGACAGAACAGTTCCCATAAACTCTGTAGCTCTTCTTCCTTCCAGATAACTGAATACCAAACCCCAGACCAGACCTAAGGGAAAGCCATTTATCAAAAGAAAAAAGATACCATACGGAACCGGCGCTATTGCAAATAAAAGCAAGGCAATCCAGGATATAAAAATGAGCGTAATAATACTGATGGCACGTTTGCTTTTATCTAACCCAGAGATGAAGCGGATACCATAAAATTTGCTGAGCATATAACCGATTACCTGCGCTATTACCAGCCAAACTTTATAAGAGATGTGAAGAAAGCTTATGCCATCGAAACCCGCAGCCGTAAAGGGTTTACGAAAGGCATACATGCAAAAATAAACACCAAACGAGCATAGGGCGGCATACACCGAAGTGATCCATAGCGGAGCGAGTGATAGTCGTCTTTCGAGGCCTTTTGCATGCAGCATTTACTATGCGTTTGAAAGATAAGAAGGTAAGAGGCGAGAGGTAAAAAGTGAGAGATGAGAAATCACAAACTGCTTCTCACATGCTCCTTCATCTTCTATAGCTTAAGTAATCTTCAATAAAATTTTTGAACATGCCCATTGGCAGTAGTATGGCTTCATTATCTTTTGCGCCTTCATCCCACATACGCACCTGGATGATCTCGTTAAAATAAGGGTGTGCGCGGAATGTTTTTATCTCTTCCTCACTCATTGGCCCACCTTGCCAGCGCAATGTTTCCTGGCTGGCAGGCGAAAGCTTTGCAGCATAGCTTTCATCGGTTGCCACTAAATATCTTTTGGCAGCCACATGACCTTCTACTACGGAGCAAATGCGTTCGCCAAAGCCATGCTTCTGTAAATAATCTGCGCCAATGCCTTCGTGATTAACGGCGCCAAAGCCACCCATTTCTTCTGCCTTCTTTTTATGCCCTAACAAATGCCCGATGTCGTGAAGAAATGCACCAATCACCAGTTCGTTATCAGCATTGGCCTGCATGGCAAGCATGGCGCACTGCACCATGTGCGATGTTTGCGTTACCGGCTCGCCATCGTAGTCGTTGTTGCCATATTGCGCAAACAGATCCATGATTTCGTTGGTGGTTTGCTTTGCATTCATTTCTGGTTGCTGTTCTGTCATAGCGATTAAATCTCCGTAGGTCATTATCATTAAATATTGAATAGAACTTGTAAAAGCGTTGCTGCTTAAAAATCTTAGAATTTGTTAGCAGGCATTGTCAGCGTTTATAAAGGTTAACAATCGGCTGGCCCACTTCATGCTCTGCTGTAAACGTAAAGCCCAGCAATGAAGCAAGGGTAGTGGCTATCTGCCGCTGGTATAGCTGCATTGGTTGCTTCACCTCGCCGGTTGCTTTTGTATCCGGCCCCATGGCTGCCAGCCATATCTGGTTGCTGCCTTTTGTCTTTTGTCCATGGTCTCTCCACTGGTCTTTTACTTCATCGCCTCTGCCATGGTCGCAGGTAACAATTAGCGTGGTTTTGTCTTTGTATTGTGGCAAGCTCTGCAGTGTTGTCCATAAGTCTTTTATCATAGCATCTTCGGCATGTGCGCTTTTTAAATATTGATCGTAAGCACCGCCATGCGCAAAGTCGTCCGTTTCATCAAAAGCAATATACAAGACCTTTGGATGAAACTCTTCCAGGTATTCTTTGCCCGCCATATAAGTGAGTGCATCTGGACGAACATCGAGAGGTTTTGCGATAAGGAACTGCAGTTGGTTGATAATGTCAAATTGAGGTGACTTAAACTTTAGCGAATCTATATCAGAATTCACGTAAAGCCCGCTGCGCTTGGAATTCAGGATATAAGGAAACACATCCCAAGTACTGAACACAGCTACTTTTCCTTCATAACCTTTTTGCTTGTTGATGAACTCTAAGACGTTCGTGTTTTTGTTCTCAACCTTATCATTTGAGTTGACAGCAGTGTCAGGATAACCCGTAAAAATTTCATTGTAACCGGGGTAAGAAAACCAATAAGGATTTGCATTGTTAATGAAGTTTCCATAATGGCGATTGCCATATAACTGACCTTGAGAGGCAATTGTACTCCACAAAAAAGGAAACAACTTTTGTCTTCTTTCGAGCGAATCATCACTCCAGAATTTTGCTTTTAGATCAGCCGTATCATGAGCATAATTTACATTGTTGATTAATACTGAATCGGCACCACCAAACACTTCCTGCCAGCGCATTCCATCCAGCGTAACGATGACTACATTTTCTGTTTTCCGGGTTTGCGAAAAGACATTGCCGGTAACGATGATGCACACTGTGAAGGCAACTAAAAACTTCATTTAAAGTGGTTTTGTTCTGTTTTTAAAAATCAGGCAAAGCTTAGAAAAGGATTGCCTTTGCTTACTGAGAAAAATAAAAGGAGCTTAGCGTTTCTGCTTGTATGAAACTTGTTTAGTGATATAACGTGTATGTCTTATAATGCAGGCAGAGATTGTGTTGTGCCTGCATTGTGTTGTTTATTTTACTAGCCACATGGTCTGATTTAAGTCATCTGCACTAAAGCCTTGGTTGCTAAGTGCTGCCTTCCAGTTTCCTGCATTCTGAGTTTGTTCTGATACAGGATAAGCCCATCTTTTTGGTATCACACCATTATTACCCACACCACTTCCAGATTGAAAGGCAGGCGCACCAGTTCTTCTCCAGTTGTAATAGGCTTCATAACCTGAGTTTTCAAACATGGCTATGTACTTCTGCGTTACAATTTGATTGATAGCAACGTCGGATGAAGTTGAAAGCTTTACTCCACTTTGTGCATAATAATCTGTAAACTTGAAATTGAAAGGATAAGCTTGTGCCTGGGTAGGAGAGTTAGCGCCCGGCGGTAAAAAGTAGGCAGTAAAACTTGTATTGTTTACATCGATTCCATAAAATTTCATGGATTCCGTGATGCCGCTTTGATAATAGGTTTCTGCATTACCGGTAACCCAGCCTCGCTCAATAGCTTCAGCAATATTAAAAAGCATTTCTTTATAACCTACTAGTACATCTGGCTCGCCGGTAAAATCAAAATAAAAGCGTTTTCTATTTATAAATGAGTATTTGCCTGCGCTTGCATTTGGATACATGGTAGACAATGGCTCACCGGTGCTGGCTCCTACGAAAAGTTTAAATTGCGTAGGAGTAGTGTTATCATATTCAACTTTGGGTTGTACGGCAGTAGAATCAGCTTTTTTATAGCACTTAACAGTACCTCCATTAGCAGTATAACTTGAATCAAAAGTGTATCCGTTTAACGCAAATTCTCTGTCATATAAATTTGATACAGGTTCGCATGTTATAAACACACGCGGATCCATAAGATTAGTTAATGTACTTACATAAGTTGAAGCCATATTATACCGCTGCGCGATAGAACCATAATTGCTTGGGTTAAACGGATAGGTACTGTAAGTGTTAGAACCTCCAGGATTATATACAAATTTTAAATCATCGTCCTGGCTGGTGAATATGGGATATTTTGAAGGATTATTGATGATGGCTGCAAACTGCGCCGGAACATTTAAAGTTGCATCAGACGCTTTAGCGCTGAGTTGTATTAGTATTCTTAACTTATAAGTGTTTACTGCTTTTTGCCATTTGGAAAGATCGCCGCCATAATAGATATCCTGCCCAGCAGTAATAGTGTAGTTTTTAGAGGCTATTAATGACGCCATTTCCGTATTGGCTGTATCTAATTCATTCAATACAAAATTGAATACGTCTTCCTGTTTGGTGTATGCAGGAGTAAAATTTGAAACGCCTTGTAGCGCATCTGTTAAAGGCACATCTCCAAACAGCATAGCAAGATTATAGTAATAATAGGCATCTACAAATCTTCCAATCGTTTCATAGGGATTTAAAGCAGCACCACCTCTTACTGTATATTCGCTATCCATCCTGTTTACATCTTTCAGCGCCAGATAGGGATCGAAGCTGCTGCTATTTCCTGTCCATGAATAAATGTTATTTCCGTAATAATCATAGTTCTGGCAATGGTATTGGTTCCATGCGTGTACATTGCCCCAAGAGTTGATACCACCCAGGCTACCCGCACTTCCTGTACCCGACATATCGGTAAGCACAGTGCCTAGTATTAATTGCGCAGGCACAGTTTCCGGGTCGTTGGGATTTTGTTGCTTTTCTTCTATTTGTTTTTTGCAGGATGAGATAAGCATAGCTCCCGCACAAAACATTATGATGTATGTAAGATGTCTCATGTTTTTCTTTCTTTAATTTATTATTTAAAAAGTCAGGTTAAGGTTAAAGCCGTAACTGCGTACCGTTGGTGTTTGAAGACCTGAGCCAGAATCTTGCGTATACTGGTCAACATCAACATCTTTATAACGATTAGGGAAAAAGTATAAAAGGTTTCTGCCTACAAGCGATACACTGGCTCCTTTTATAAAGGATTTGCCAAGTACAGTTTGTGGTAAATTGTAGGAAATGGTTACCTCTCTCAGCTTTGCATACGTTTTCTTGATGATGTCTAAATCTGGTATGGAAGCCATGCGTGTAACAAAAGGCTGTACCTGGCTTTTGGTGGCATTGGTTACTTCAGTAAGGTCTTTCATATTTGTAATTTCGCCGGTTATCGGGTCTAACACGATAGGCGCACCTGTTAAGTTTACACCATTGCCCAAATAAGCAGCAACATTTGCTTCATCAGAAGGTCGTGCTTCACCAAATGCACCCGTTGCGCTTTCAATATGGCGGCCACCCTGCAAAGTTTTCTTTCTTACATAATCTTCCATTACGCCACCCACCATACCATCAAACTGAAAGTGCAGTGAAAGATTTTTATAAGAAAATGTGTTTACAATACCCCATTGAAAATCTGGATCGGCATGTCCATATACTTTTTTTGCAGAAACACCTAAATCGGAATTGCGCAAATACACACCACTTGCCGGATCAATCACCATTTTACCATCAGGAGTTCTTACGAAGGCATCTCCATATACTAAATCAACACGTTTTCCATTGTTTTCGTAATTATCAGGATTGGAATAGTTAATCCACTTTCTTACATAGGTTGAATAATTTACAGTGATGTTCCAACTGAGACCTTTGGGATTGGTGATAGCTTTCGCATTTAATACTGCCTCCCATCCATTGTTAGAAAGTACATTGCCATTGGTGAGATAAGTTGAATAACCTGTAGACTGAGGTATATTCTGGCTTACGATGCCTACATCTTTGTAATGATATCTTGTAACATCCAAAGCAATTTTATTGTCGAGGAATCGTATATCAGCGCCAAATTCTAAGGCTTTTCTGCTATTCGTTATGATGTTTGGATCAATTAGCTGATCGCTGTATTTAGCGCTGCTTTGACTGCTATAAGTAGGCGCCTGATTATAAGTTTGTGTAAACAGGTAAGTAGGTCCGCCATAAGGAGAATAATAAGTATATCCATAACCTGCTGCAGGAGTAGAGCTAACATCAGGAGAAAAATAGGGAGTAGTACCACCTGCTTTACTTTCTGCATACGAACCTCTTAGTTTGAAAAATGAGATTGCTTTCGGTAGCTTAACATATTCTGACACGACGGTTGCAAGGTTGAAAGAAGGATAATAATAACTATTGGTATTTGATGGAAGTGATGATGATCTGTCAACTCTTCCTGTTACGTTTGCAGTGAGATAAGATTTATATCCTAAATCAACAGAATAATAAGCACTTAATACCAGCAGGCTGGAATTAAAACTGCTGCCGGTAAGCGCACCCTGCGAGTTTGAGAAAGAATAGATGCCTGGTGCATTAAGGTAATTGGTAGATGCAAAATCTGAATTAAAGCTAAAATTTCTTGCGTTAACACCAGCTAATGCTGAAACATCCAAAAACCCTGCAACGTTATTATGATTAAACCTTGCCTGCAATTCTTCGTTCGATTCAAATAAAGATCTTCTGTCTTCTCTGTAATCGCCTTGTCTCAATTCACGTCCATATACATCGGCAGAATAAGGCAGTTTTTCCGAATTAAACATATCATAAGCCGTCATGCTAGGTCTAAACTGAAATTCAATGTCTTTATTCAGTTTATAGTTCAAGGATAAATATCCGTATTCATTGTTTTGATAATGGCCACGCAACCATTCGTACGACGTAAACCATGGATTGTTATAACGATAATATTCTGCGAAGTTTTGCTGAATGCCTACTTTACCAGGTTGCCAGTAATTGCGGATATTCGGCTGGTTAACACTCCAGTCGGCGCCTGCCCAAATAACAATATTGTATATGATACTGTTAGGTCCATAGTTTACATCAGGTATGTTTGGTGTTGATTGCCTGCTGTAATTGAAATAAGCCGTAGCACTCAGCTTATCATTAAATCTTTGTGTAAGGCTGGCTGTGAAGTTTCCATTATTAAGCATCGTGTTAGGTACAATGCCTTGCTGGTAAGTGTTTCCCAACGAAAGTCTAAAATCGGTTTTTTGAGTGGATGAACTTACAGATATACTATTCGTTTGTAACAAACCGGTTTGCAGAAAATTTTTCAGGTTATCTTTTCCGCGAGCGACCCATGGCGTGGGATTAACGTGACCTGTATAAGTACTTCCATCTGCAAAAGTGGTTGTATAGGTTTGATTAGGATCATATGCTCCATCAAATTGTGGCAGAAGCTGGCCTCTGAATTGTGGTCCCCATACATCATAATCATAATCGTTTACACCTACGCCAACAGCTCCATTACCGAAGTAAGAAGCTGTGCTGGAGCCGCCACCGCCAAATGCATATTTGCCATTATCACCAGGGCCATACTCATCGTTATATTTAGGTAATGCTATAAAGCCACCATTAAATTGCGTACTGTTATTAAACGTTACCTGTAAACCTCTTTTATCCTTAGTGCCCTTTTTTGTATTGATAATAATGGCACCATTTTGCCCCTGGAAGCCATATAATGCAGCGGCGCTTGGCCCTTTCAATATTGAGAAAGACTCTATATCATCAGCATTAAGGTTGTATGTGTCTGAGCTGATGGGCACACCATCTACAACATATAACACACCGGTTTGACCTCTCATAATCACATCAGGCGAATGACCGATTTCCTGGTTGATATTAATAGCTAAACCAGCTACATTTCCTTTTAACGCATTGATTGGATCTGGTTCGCGTGCTTTTGTAAATGCCGATGCATCCACAGTTTGTATAGCATAGCCTAGGCGTCTTGATTCTTTTCTAATACCAGTAGCCGTCACTACTACCTCGTTTAACTGAGCAGAAGACGGAGCTATTTGTACAGATAAATAAGAACCGTCTACTATTATTGTTTTACTAATATATCCAATGTAAGTAATTGTCAGTTGGTCGTTTACCAATGCTTTAATGGAGAACGTGCCGTCTACGTTTGTAGCAGTACCAACATTCTTATTTCCTACTGTAATGCTGGCCCCAACAATAGGTTTCTCTGTAACTGAGTCTGTAAT
>CAZZZH010000002.1:0-3081 GCA_964658445.1 Ilyomonas sp. | reverse complement strand
AATTTTTCCACTTACAGTTAGCGATTGTGCCTGGAGAGTAAGCTGTAGTAAAAAGAAGATCGCAAAAAGGGCAAGCCCCTTTGCCAGTGAGTAATGGTGCTTCATAACAAGAAAATTTGTTGAAGCAAAACTCAACTGGATGTGTTAACGCATTATTATTGGAAGATTACCGAAAGATGATGTTTGTGTAAACAGAATGTAACGCAGACAGAAAAAAAGAGCCATCAGATTTTATACAGATGGCTCTTTTTTTATAGATAGTAAAACGTACACATTATTCTGTTACTGCAAACCTTGTGTTGCATCACCATTGGCTTCCTGCTTGGTTTTTCGCTTGCTGCCACCGAGGTCCATTTTACCAAAGCGGTAAGAGAAATTCAGGCGGAATGTCTGCGGATTATTTAAGCGATAGTAATCCTGGTAGAAGACATCACTTTGAGAAATCTGCTCGTTATAACGCGTTTTAAAGATATCATTCACACTCAGCGTTACCGAAGCTTTGTTTCCTTTTAAGAAGCTTTTGCGGATAGCAATATCTGTTCCCCAGAAAGGCTTGATATAACCTTGCGAAGAACTCTGTGCCTGCATACCCGGAGGTCCCTGCTGATTCTGATTTTGCGTTACCGGCAGGTTAGATTTACTTTGATAATCGACTGATAATTGTATTACGAAACTGGCAGGCAGTTTAAAGTTATTGTTCCATTTGCCAAACCAGCTAAGAATAGCATCCTGCGACGCTACATTTAAATTGCTGGTATTAATCTTAGACTGGTACAGGTTCAGGTTAGTTGTCATATCCCACCATTTCGCGATGCTGTTTATCGAAGTCAGTTCAGCACCATAATTATAGCTGGAAGCTGCGTTTACATACGTATTAATCAGGTATGTTTTTCCAGCTGAATTGGTAGATGAATCGATGTAACGCGTGATTAAATTATCGGTATGCTTATAATAAACCGAAGCTAACAGGCTGTTTCCTTTCTTGAAGTTTTTAGAATAAGAAAACTCGAATGAATTGGTGAACTCAGGAACTAGGTTCGGATTGCCACGCGTGATGTTCGTTAAATCAGTTGAGTCAGTATAAGGAATCAACTGGAAGAAGTTGGGACGGTTTACACGGCGCGAGAAATTCAACTGCAATTCCTGGTCGTGCTTTAATTTCTGACTTAAGAAAACAGAAGGAAACAAACTAATAGGATAATTGTTCGAGAACTTTTCACCTGTATTGGTTACATAACCTTTGTAGCTGCTGCTTTCTCCCCGCAAACCAATCTGGTAACCAAAGCTTTTAATAGAGCTGGTAAAGGAGGCATAAGCCGCATACACTTCATCGTTGTTCTTATAGTTATTGGTAGCTGCCGGGTTCTTTATAAAACCACCCGCTGAGTCTGCATTGTAGTTGTCTGTGTTGTTGGTAAGATTATGAAACTGTGCCCGCAAACCTGCTTCCAGCTTACTGTTTTTAGAAAGTGGGTTTACATAATCGGTTTGCAGAGTTAAGAACCTAACATCCCCATCCGATAATTGCTGCTGCAATAAGTTGCCTTCGCTGCTGCCATCAACTGCGTAATAGTTGGTGTTATAAACAGAGTTAGATGTGTGTGTTCCCGAGAAGAAATTACCATCTGCAGTAAGCTGCTCGCCATCTTTCTTAAAGTTATGAACCATGCCACCCTGCAAACCATAAGCATCAAATGTTCTGTCGCCGGTGGTATAGCGGTTGTTGTAGTTCATTAAGTTTTTGTCAGATATATTGATACTATCACTGGTAATGGTTGAATTCTGGTTAAATTTGCCATGCACATGAATACCTGATATAGACAGCGTGGTTTTATTGGTAACATAATAATCCAGACCCAGGCGACCAAACATAAATGTGCCGTTTGATTTATCTAAATTATTCTGGTACACATGCGATTCATCGGTGCCGTATGTATAACGGTCTGTGGTACCAGTAGCGCGGCTCACGTTGTGGTTTACCATTACGGCTGCCGTCAGGTTTATTTTGTTCTTCCTGATGTTGAAATTACCACCACCATTTATACCGCCCCGGCTATCCACACCTGCCATTACGTTTCCGTTATAGCCTGATTGTTTGTTCTTCTTCAGCACGATGTTTAAGATACCGGCGTTACCACCACTCGCATCGTATTTAGCCGATGGGTTGGTGATGACTTCTACGCTTTGTATCGCATCAGCCGGTATCTGGTCGAGTGTAAGCGTTGTGGGGCGACCATCAATATAAAGCTGTGGCGCAGCATTGCGCAGCTTTACGTTCCCATCAATATCTACCTGTACGGAAGGCACATTGCGCATTACATCTACGGCAGTTCCGCCTTCGGTTACAATGTTCTTTTCTACATTAAATGTCTTTTTGTCAATGTCCATTTTCATCGTTGGTGTAGAAGAAACAACGGTTACGCCCTGCAGAATGGCAGCATCGCCTTTCAGCACTATTTTACCTAAATCTTTATCGAACGATGGCTGCGCAGGTGGCTGCGAAGCATCAGCCGGCTTCTGCATCTTGGATGGATCGAAGAATGGCACCGGTTGGTCTATTTCTTTAAAACCAGTAGCTGATATTTTAATTTTTAGCCCCATGGTTGGCAGCTCTTCAAAATTGAATTCGCCATTGCTGCTGGTGGTAATTCCTTTTACCAATACGTCTCTTGACTTTTTTGTTGTGCTATCAAATTTGCTTTGCAAAACAAGAACGGAAGCACCTACAACAGGCTTGCCGGTACTATCAGTAAGTTTACCAAATACATGTCCCTGGTTAGGCGCCGCTTTGCCGGGAAAACCGCCGCCCGGAAACTGGGCAAACAAACTAATGGTAAAAAGAAAGAGAATGGTTGTGAATAAAAGCCGCTTCATAAAATAATTTATGAGGCAAAGCTATCGGCGCAGCGAAGAAGCGTTTGGGTAAATGATACGAGTACGGAAAATGTTGCGACAAAAAAGGAAACAACATTTTACAGAACCGGAAAGTTATCACCTGTTCTCTTATTTTGCCCGGAAGCTAATTCCGGAAAATGCTCAATAAGCTTATTGAACGTCATTCCTTACGGGGAATCGGGCATA
>CAZZZH010000001.1:46149-67262 GCA_964658445.1 Ilyomonas sp. | reverse complement strand
CAATAGCTGGTATTTCATGCAGTAAAACACGCTGCTCAGGTTCACGGCTATTACTTTATTCCAGCCCTCGATACTCATGTCGCCGGCGGCCTTGCTTTCTCCGCCAATACCGGCATTATTGAAAGCAATATCTACACTGCCAAAAGCTTCAACCGCCTTTATTACCAGCTGCTCACAATCGGGTGCGTGGCTTACATCAGCCCTTACAAATAAGCTCTCTCCGCCCAGTTGCGTTATGCTGGCAGCCACTGCGTTTCCTTTTGTTTCATCAATATCTGACACCACTATCTTAGCTCCCAACTCAGCATAGAGCAAGGCGGCAGCTTCACCAATTCCTGAGGCAGCGCCGGTAACGATGGCAGTGCTGCCTGTTAAATACTTATCCATTATAGATGACTATTGAAATTATAAAACGGGAATCTAAGATGCTGTGAAAAAGAAAACCGCGCAACCCATGATAATAACAGCATCGGCCAGCAAGGCGAAGAACAAAGCCGGCAATGTAATTTTAGTGGGTTGCGCAGCCAGGTTAATAGCCAGCACCGGAACATTAATCAGACAGGTAAGCATGATGAGGTTAAAGTTATTTCCACCCAGGAAAATGATAGCTGCCATCGCGCAAGGCAAGGCAAGACCAATTTGACCTAAATAAGTCAGCACCATCCAAAGTATGCGGTTCTCTTCCTGCCCCTCGCACCAGTTTATAAATCTATGAAGTAAACCACTATTCTTTTTTGCTGCTGAGCGGACCTTGAATAAATCTGCATTGATAAGATCGGCGATGGTTGGGCTACTGATAACAGTTTGCATACATTCTTGTTTTAATGCTGCAAAGCTGCGCCGCGTTGGGTTTGTAATTCATGACAGCCGTTAGCCGGCAGAATGATTATCGTCAGGTATTATATCTTTCTGAGCCTTCCTATTCACCGTAGATGGTCCGGATGTCATTGACATCTCTCACTGCATAGTCCGGACACTTCATCCTATGCACATTTTATCTAATTAACCACATCTTCTGACAACTGTGCATAATATCATCTTTACAATGCATTTTTATAACTTTCCAATCAAAAGTTTTATGATTGCCTTACACCTGTGCTTGCGCAAGAAGATTGCAAAAAGCACACTCCATTTGTTGATGATCTTATGCGGTTGCTCGTTTACATTGATTGGCTTTAGCCAACCTGTAACGAAGAATATTGCAGCCAATAACGTGGCATCTGCCGATACCTTTTTCAGCCGAGACAAGTTATTCCTTTCGATAACGACTGGCGTTTCCTGCAGGCTGATAGTTCGGCTGCAAAAGAAGCTGCATTCGATGACAGCCGGTGGCGCGTGCTAAACCTGCCGCACGACTGGAGCATTGAAGGACCGGTAAACCCGCCGCCAACCGGTGACAGGAACACGGGCTATTTTACACACGGCATCGGCTGGTATCGCAAAAGTTTTGTAACGCCCGATACGGCAAAAAAAGTAGTGGTGCAGTTCGATGGCATACATGAACACCGATGTATGGATCAATGGCGTTTTTCTCGGTCATCGTCCCTACGGTTTTATCAATATCAATCACGACCTCACAGAATATACCATAAAGATGGCAAGCCCAATGTGCTGGCGGTTCGTGTGGATGATTCGGCAGAACCTGCCTTGCGCTGGTATGCGGGCTCGGGCATTTACCGGCATGTACGTTTAATCACCACCGGCTACACGCAGTTCCGGCTGGATGGTGGTGTCTTTGTTACCACACTAACGTGTAGCAGCAAAAGGCAACCATAAAAGCCGATTATATTATTGACCCATATTTTCTCACCGATACCCAGCGCGTAGCGTGGAAAAAAGATGCGTGGGGTGTAAAGCCTGAAACCAAAGAGGTGACGCTGCAAAGCACCGTGATAGCACCCGATGGGAAAGTGGTAACCACAACCGAAACAAAATTGCCTTGCAAAGCATGCACCCCGGCAAAAAATTTAGCCAAACCATTACGGTATCAGCGCCGCTTCTCTGGTCAGACAAAACACCGGTCTTGTATCAGTTGCGCAGCACCTTGTTGCTCAACAACCAGGAGCTGGATGAAACGCTTACCACGTTTGGTATCCGCAGTCTCCGGTTTGATAAAGACAAAGGACTCTTTGTAAATGAAAAACCGGTAAAGCTAAAAGGCGTGTGCGTACACCAGGATGCCGGTTCGTTTGGCAACGCCGTTCCCATCGCCGTTTGGGCGTACCGGTTTGGCATTTTAAAAGAAATGGGTTGCAATGCCATCCGCACCAGTCACCATCCTTTTGCGCCGGAGTTTTACGACCTGTGCGACAAAATGGGCTTCTATGTGTTTGATGAAGCTTTTGACGAATGGACGCGCGACTGGACGCTGAATTATACATTGAATACACGCGGCAAATCAAAGTTTGGCTACCATCTTTATTTTAAGCAATGGTACGAGACCGACCTGCGGGCAATGCTGCACCGTGTGACCGCAACCACCCGAGTGTTGTGCTGTATAGTATTGGCAACGAAATCCCCGACCAGTTTAACGATGATGGCTATAAGCTGGCGAAAAAGCTGGTGGATATTTGCCATGAAGAAGATACCACCCGACCCGTTACATCAGCCTGCGACCAGTCGTATGTTTCTTCGCGAAACGGCTTTATGGATCAGTTGGATATTGCTGGTTATAGCTACATAGACCGCTTGTATAAAGACAGCACGTATGTACCCGAAAGAAGGCGTTTTCCCAACCGTATCTTTCTTGGCACCGAAACCACACATGCCCTGCACAACTGGTTGGGTGTGCGGGATAATGATTATGTAATCGGCGATTTTATTTGGACGGGTATTGATTATCTTGGCGAAACCGGCGCACTGCCGTACCGCGGAAGCCAGTCTGGTTTGATTGATATTGCCGGCGGCAAAAAGCCCGGTTTTTACCAGCGGGCTGCCTACTGGCAGGAAGCACCGGCGCTACAGATTTTTGCGCTCACCGGCGAAGCGGCTCCCAATGCCTGGCGTCCACAACCGGCAAAGCTTTCCTGGAATTTTACAAAAGATTCTCTATACACCGTAAGAGCCGCTACCAATTGCGATGAGGTAGAATTGTTTCTCAACAATCACTCGCTCGGTCGCAAAGCTATTTCTCACAATACCTACTTCGATGACTGGAAAGTAGCCTACCAGCCGGGCGAATTAAAAGCCGTCGGTTACCTGAAAGGAAAACAGGTAAACACCTCTACATTGGTGACTGCCGGCGCGGCTGCCACCTTACAGATTAAACCATTGCCGGTTCTCTTTGCCGGCGATGTACTGTTTTTTGAAATTACGGTAACGGATAAGAAAGGCTTACCCGTAATGGATGCAAAAATGCCGGTGACGGTAAAAGTGCAGGGTGATGGTGAACTGATGGGTGTAGACAATGGTCAGCTTAACTTTGCCGGACCTTATAAAACTAATACTCGTGAGGCGTACAACGGGAGGCTTTTAGTAACGGTAAAAAGGATTGGGCAGGAGAAAGGGATGACAGTGACGGCGGAAACGGCGGGGGTTGCTATGGGGATATTGAAGAGGGATTGATAGGGTGTTTGTTAGCGAAGTGTTTTTTTGGATAACTTAAACATTACGTCTACCGAAAGCGAAACCTAAGATGTGGTGCAGATGGAAGAGATTGAAAGGGTATTGATGGATGATGTTGAAGGGAAAGAAGGATGATTTGAATGGATAGCTATGAAATCTCTCATTAAAAGTTCATTTATTTTACTTTTACAAGAGCTAATCTAATTAAGATGATACCGTAAAGAGTAAGGTAAAGCTATAACAAAGAGAAAAATTATTTCCGTGAAATTCGTAGATAAATCATTGCCATAAATATAGAAAGGCTGGAGAGTGAACAAAGACCTTGAAATCCTCGAATCATATTACCCAACAGCTCGTTTTGTTCAAAAACATTTACAAAAATACCAGAGGTTTCAGTGGTGAAGAAATATTTAATTGAAGCTAAAATCGAAACAAGAATAGTTTTTATTTCTGAAGAAATACCACTCCAAGTAAAATCCCATATCCATGTTTTTTGATAACACTTTAGAAATAGATAGTAAAAAAATGCAAAAACTACTTGCATCAGTGACAAAAAAATAACAAAATTTCTTACACTATCCATCACCCAACCTAAACGCAATAAAGGACGGACAAATGTCTTCCCTTTTATCTTCTCTTTTAATTTGAAGTTTAAACTCCTAGCCTTGTTTAAACACTCTAACTCCTCTTCAAACTGTTTATAGCTATTGTATACTCCCGATAAAATTTCAGCAATAATTAGTTGCGTATTTAATTGCACTCTTTTTTGTTCTGTCTTCGCAAATCGTTCAGAAATAAATTTAACCTCTTTCTCTATTTCTGTAAATCTCGGTTCCAAATCGATGTTATACTCAGTTCCAACGAATAAACATTCTGCCATTACCTCTGCCTTTTGTTGTAATGTAAATGCCTGAAGAGCAAGTGTAGGTGTAAGCCCGTTAAGTAGCTCTTTTGCCTCCAGTGCAAGAGTGGCTGCGTGAATTGCGTCCTTCACTTGTTTAGTACTATCTAAAATTTGTTGAGCTCTGTTAATTAAGTTTTCAGCTATCAATGCCAAAATGCCGGGAGCACTATGACCGTTGTTATCATCGATTTCTATGGGAACGGGATTGTCGAGATTCAGTTTTCTACTAATATCGTACATGCCTCTTGTTGGCTTATAAATTGGCTCAACCTTGTATTTTAACGTATGAGTTTCTATGCCACATTGCTTGCACTCATCTTTTCCACCTACAGTAATTAAAAAATCTTTTTCTTTATTCACACAATTTAAAAAATTGTATTCTTTATATCGCTGTTCTAAGTCTTGTAAATGCAGGTCTTCCCGCTTGTCTACAAACCCCAAACTTAAATCCTGTATTTGTAAATCTACATGCGGCTTTAATTCTTTATCTTGGTTTAGGTGGTTTAAAGTAGTATAAAGTTTAGAACGATGGTTATGCTTATAGGCTATATAAGCATGAAAAAAAGCGTAAGAAACTTCGTCTTCAATTATTCGAGCCGATCCTATTCTTTCTTGCAAGCCTTTCTTACAATTCTTCCGAATATCTTTACGAACACCATTAAAATCAAAGAGAGGCAAGAAAGCTACATCCTTGTTACTTTTGGTTTCATTTTCTATCCAGTCTACTACGGTTCTTGAACCCTCAAGTGTTCTATTTAAAAAAATGAACTCTAACTCCGGAAATGATACTATCATTCTACCCCAAAAAATATCAACATTTACCTCGTGTTGTATAGCATTACAATTGTGAATGTTGAAATACTCATCTAATAAAACCACAGCTTCTCTAAGGTCTGAAAAAGAAATGGCAGAAAATTTTTCAGAAAGGCATTTGTATGATTCTATGGCATTTGCATATACATCCTTTCTCAATAAAAATTTTAAGGGCGTGTAATAGCTATGCTTGTCAACAAACTTTTCTGTTGAATTTACAAAATCAATATTACTGCTTATAATAAAACAATACGCCATATTTACATAGATTAATTTTCGTCTTCCCAGTAATTGAATAGAAAAGAAAAGTCAATTCTGTTTTGATTCAACCACGCCTTTTCTTCAGGTAGTATTCCTTTACGGGGTAATTCGCTAATGTCTATACATATGGCGTTTCTGAAGTTTTTTATACGCTGGTCAAACTTCTCCCACTCCTCCTGTAATTGCACTGAGGGTGCCCCTGCATGTATATCATCCCACCAGTCTTTCCGCAAAATCGAATATGCATCAATACCATGATGGCGTAAGCTAGTATCTACCTTTTCTCCATTTCCCATTAATGAAACGGGACGTATTTCCTGTAGATAGGTATTTTCTTTGTTTAGCAGGAAGTAAATACCTATAAATACCCTTCGAACGACCAATACGTTTTTCAGATTGCCTTTCAATACTAAACCCATTTCAGTTATACTGAATACATTACGGGCATCTTGCTTTTCCATAGCATCTTTGTAAAAGGAGAAAATACGCTGAGCCTCAGTTCCTATTTCTGTTTCAAAAACCAGCCAGTCAGTATTTCTTTTAAGGATATACTCGCTCTTCAATTTCAGCCAGTTCGCTCCCGTTGGTTCAGAAGCTATAAGCTGAGATATTCCATCACATTTTTGCATGATGACATCAGCCATTAAATGCCATTGGACAGTTGCTGTGCTTACAATAAAATGCTCTTTTTTAAAAAGATGTACATCAAAACCCAGCATATTGCGAATAGTATTCACATTAGAATCAGACAATGAAGTGATGCCGAACAAACCTATATAATGGTTTTGGGCGGCGTAAGCCAGCACTTCATAGCCTTGCTTTTGCCAGTATTTTTTTGCATTGCCTTTATATAGTCGCCAGTCGCAAAGTAGCCCGGTTATAGTGTTACCTTCATCACTTTGTAAAAGCTGAATAGCTTTTTCAGCATCGTCTGTCCATATAATTTTTTTAAAAAACCCGACAAGCTGCGCCTGAGCTTCTTCTGCAAACAAGTTATCATCTTCTACAAATAAAAGTGTATGCCTCCTATCTGAAATCTGAGGGGAATCTTCTAATCGAACCGAAGGGAAAGTTGTTTGAATGATGTGCAATAGCTCGGATTTAAGAGCATTGAATAAAGAAGCATTTCCCAAAGTATTCTCTAATGAAATCTCCTGCTCTATCCATTCTATTGCCGATAACTGTTCAGCATTTAACAATGTTTTCATATCCTGCATGAGGGAATGGAACATAGCTTTATCCATATCCGACTGTAACCTGTGACTAAGTGTATCAATCAGAACTCCACGAAGATTGAAGAGCATTTCGTTCATGTCAGCAAGTAGTGGCTGATTTATAGGCTCGGCTTTTAAAAGCACATTTTCAAGCCTTTCTTTTATTTCCAATAGCGAAATAAAGTAAGTGCCTCTAGCGAAAAGTAAGTTATATTGAAGTTCCTGCGCTGCACGTAACTCAAAAAAACTCTGAAGCATGAAGGATGTAATAATAATCGGTAGCAAGCATTTGTATTTTCTTCTTAATTCTAAGCCAATGGTAAAGCCAAAATCGTCATTAAGTGATTTACCCTGCCAGTTCAATTCAGCCAGAATTACGATAGCTGCATAATTTTTAATACTTACTTTATTTAATAGTTCCCAGTCGTCATTTGACACGACAAAATGATCATCTGATCTGCAATTTTCGAATAGAGACTTGGTCTCTTCGTCTAAGATGAACAGTATTGAAGTTGCTGCAGACATATTTAATCAAATAGTTTTCCTTCAATGACTGAATGATTTGATGTTAGATATTCGTAAATTTCATCTGGGCTTGCTTCATTCGGTATCTGAATTTCAAAATCATTTTGAAAAAAATTATCTAACTCTTGCAATGTATTTTCAATATCCGCTTTTTCTTCTAAATGATCACTCTCATTTTTTCTCTTAATATAGGCAAGGGTTATAGATTTATATAGTTGGCGGTAAGCCTTACGAGCTTCTTCTTTGTAAATAATTGCTTTTGATCCGTCAGGCTTTACAATAGCCACTGAAGGAAATAATTCATCAATAAGCTGGTTAAAGTTCTTATTTTCTGATAATAAAAATCGATATACCTTATCGTGAGGTTTTCCTAAGTTATGTGAGCCATATATTGCTTTTATGCCACTGCTTACAAAATCTTCTATTATGCTTTTGACATTTTCTGAAGAGGTAGCATGAACTAATATATAATCAGTTTGCTTTTCCAAAGAATAACTTTTCCAATCAGTAAAGGTATCTTCAAGCAATATTATTTTACATCCATCACTACCTTCAAACTCCTTTGGAAATGATTGCAAGTTGGCATTCACATAATCCATTTCATTCTCATAGTTATCTTGACTATACATCGTTTCTATTTTTGGCAGACTGGTGGTAACAAATAGCCTTTTTTCTTTCATACTAAATTTGCTTTTCTTGCTGAATTCAACAGATTACTAATAGCATATTTACTACGAACTTCTATAAAAGCTGCTATTACTGAAGAAAGATTTACGAAACTTACCTGGGAAGGTAAACCTTTTGGAATACCCCTGCCACTCGTGATTATTACTTTAGTTTTACCTGATTTGCTTTCTAACAATTCTCTTATTTCTTTATCTCTTTCTGATGAAGAATAACGTCTTTCCAATAGGCTAAAATGGATTAATACAAAATCGTATTTTCGTAGATTATCATTATTAAAAAGAATATCAAACTCTTTTTGCCAAACTGAATCAATGTTTATAGTAGCAAAATCCAATTCAGGAACAGTAATTCTCATTGCTTTAAAGTATTCTATGAGCTTTGTACCCTTAAAAGTTTCTGTTTTACTTGCTGATTGAATTCGCTCATCGATTACTAAGATTTTATAAACTGCACTATCTAATAGCTTTGCCTTTGTGATTTTATCTTTACGTAGATCGCTTAAGTATTCAGTAAGGTCTTTATACCTCATGGCATTGGGAAGCGAATAAAATCCTTTGCTTGATAAATTTTCCATTGTAAAGAAATCTTCCTTAGAATCAGAATCGAAAGAATCTGAATGATTCAGCAGTACAATGCTTTTACAAACCCGAGGATTGTAACTACTACCTACACTCCAAGTGTTTGTACATGTGCCTTCATGTACTTTCTTCTCACATGGATAAGTCTGCTTGACAATATCAGACCATTTTTCCCAACAAAATTTTTCGACTCTTTGCTGCCAATCCTTTTTATCATCACTTATTATTTCATCAAAAAAACTGTTTAGTTCTGAATTATCTACCGCCAGAATTCTTAATGACAATAAGCTCTTATAATCTTCGGTTAAGCTAATTTCTGCTTTGGTGCTATTTTGAGTTCCTAGTGTCGATTCGACTTTGGATAGTTGTATAGTGTTGTCAATTATCACAAACTCATGGTTATATACCTTACTTTTCCCTAAGTGTTCTTCAAAATCATCTGGCTTTACAATCCAAATGCCCTGCTTTTTTAACTCTTTGACATAATCCTGATTTTTATCTGTATCTAATCCAACATTTGTAACAATCAAAACCAACTCAGGTCGTAAAAGAAAAAAGCGATAACCCAGAACAAAAACAGGATTGTTATCTATATCCTTACCATTATTTTTTTTAAAAGCTTTCAAAAAATGGCGGCAGTCCGTTCCTCGTTCTTTTAAATTACTTTGAGCCTTTATACTGTCTGCGCACCATGATTCATCATAGCGCACAGTATAATTGTCGTGGTTTATAAGACTTACATCTCTTTTGCGCAGGTAAGCTGCCGAGGCATCCATCTCTACTACTCCCAATGCACCAGAGCGAAGTTGATTGTCTTTTAAAATGTCGGTATTTATCCTTCTATTCTGCGAAAAAACCAGCGTATCTATTTCACGGAAAAAAGCTACAGGAGTAGAACCCATTACCCTTTTATATTCTTTTTGCTCTTCGTCTGTCAAATATCTTCCGCTTCCTTCTACCGGAATATTATCGTATACTTCTACAGCTATGTAATCATTAAGACTGTTTTGCTCCCCTCCTGTTGAATTTTCGGATGTATCAATAAAATTTACGGTGAAAGTGGTGATTGGAAGTTTCTGTTTGCCGTGTTTGGCTGTATTACGGATAATGTTTTCCAGAATATTGAAAAAAGCCTGCATTCCTAATATATCATTGGGTATAGCTATAGGCAGGTCATTTTCATCACTCATCGGCTTATCATTGTACTCAAACTGTATTTCGTATTTAAAGTTTTCACCCAAGCCTGAAATGTAGTCCAGCAGCAACCTAACTTTATCAAATTCTTTAAACAAATCAGCATATGCATATTTGTTGGTTTGCATTAATGGTGTGCCAAATGAAACATCTGCCAAATAATCCATTCGGCATTTCACGTAGTTATTGAAAATGGCAATCTGGTCTAAGAGTATCTCATTTTTAATCGCTTCAGACCGAAACTCTTTAAATGCGATATTATTTTCTATTTTTTTTACAACGTCAGCATAGAGTTGCACTAGTGTTTGAGTAGACTGATAATTCTGATTTGCTTCAGGATTTTGTATCAAAGCGATTTCCCGAAGATTACTTATCAGCTTGTTCATTACGTGTGCCCCTATATTGTGGCTGGTATTGCGGGCCATAACTTGGGAAATAGCAGCACGGATAGCTGCCGGTTGCAATTCTTTCTGTATTACATTTTTAAAATATTCTTCCTGTATTAATCTTTGAGCGAACTGCTTTATAATTTCTTTTGTTAATTGAAAACCATCAATAGATTCCTCATCTTCGTCATATTTTGGTGGCTTTAATTCATTAAGAGTCTGTATGTATAAAACTAATACTATGGGAGAGTAAACATTAATCTCAAATTCTGGATTAACAAATTTTGTTTTTAGAACTGGGGTATCAGATTGTGTATAAAGGGGAAATACAAAAATATCATGTGGCCAGTAAAGAAAAAGAGAAGCTTCAATATCAAATCTTGCAATATGCTTTAATACTTTCACTTTTTTTTCTTCATTAGAAAAGTTGAAATAAATTTCATCATCTACATACTGTTTTAATAATTCCTCAACTATTTCTTTAACTAAAGTAATTACTCGTTCTTTCCATTCTTTATCAAAAAATCCTGTTATCCTTTCATGGATCTTATCTCTTAATTTGATTTCGTCTACCGTATTCCAATTCGCTTTGTTTGGAATAAGCTTTAACATACAATGTAGTGATTCTAGTCCAAGCTTTTGTTCTATACTCAAAGCAAACTTTACCAAGTAAAGCAATGAATTAAAAGAAATATTATCGGAAGTAAAAATGTCCCTTTCAGTTATGTAAGAAAAAGCAAATTTAAAAAAGACGATTTCATCGTATAACACAACATAATAATCATTTTCCCTTTTAATTTTGCAAGGTATATAGCAGTTTAGATATCTATCAGAAATTAAATTACAATTCGAATTGTTTTGAGGTTGAAGAGGTAAGTGTTGATATATTTTCGGTGCTCTTAGTATAGATAAAAATTTGGTTTCTAAATTATTATGTATTGAATTGAGAAAAAGATCAGAATTATCTCCTTTAAAATAAGGAATATACGGTGGTTTAAAGTTGGAGGCATCAGCTATTAGTGAATTTCTGCTATCTACTAAGAAGTATCTTACTTCGTTGTTATTAGGTTCATACTCGGCAAAGTAGCCATATATAACTCCTAAATTCTTTAAAGTGTACTCAAATAATTCTTGTAATCTTGTTTTGCCTTTTATTTCAATTTTCCCTTCTTTGTCATCAATCCAAATTCCATTTTTTTGAAGTTTTTTGGAAACATACAGAAATACATCAGTGAATCTTGACTTCAAATCAATCCTTGACTCATTGCGAATATCTATCAACATGTAATCAGCATTTGATTATAAATTTCCTTAAATTTAAAAGAAGCTAGAAACAGATTATCCCTTTGTAGACCACTAATCAAATTAGAAACATCAATGGTTTTTAGAATTGATGTAGGCGGTGCTGAAAAAACAATTATTTTGTCTGACAACAAAATTGTTTCCTCGTAATCATGACTAATAAAAATTGCCGTTGCATTGGTGTTCTTTATATAGCTACGCATACTCGTAAGCAGTTTATACCGCATCGTTTTTTCAATTCCAACCATAGCCTCATCAAAACATAGAACCTCCGATTTAGTTGCCAAACCTCTTGCCAATGCAGTTCTCCTTGCCATTCCACCTGAAAGCATACTTGGTAATTTCTCAGCATGATTGTGAAGGTCAACCATTTTTAATACCTCACTTGTAGAAAAGCTGTCATTAGCAGAACGCTCTGACCAGACTTCAATATTTGCTTTCACAGTAAGCCATGGAAGCAATTCATTATCTTGTGGCACGTAGGAAATTGCTCTTTTGTATTGTCCGGCAATTATACTTCCTATTTTGACTGTACCTTTAGTTGGAACGTTTATTCCCAACACCAGTTTCATTATTGAACTTTTGCCACAACCGGAAGGACCAAAAAATGTTACTATCTCACCTTCATTAATTAAAAGATTGAAATCCTCAACAACAATGCCAAATGAAAGCGATATATTCTGAAAAGCTATCTGTGCCATGAATAAATTCGTTTCCTCAAATACACAAAGGTTCTGTCAGTCAAAATACCTATTAACCCAATTACAATGATATAAGCAAAAATTTTATCAGTTGCTAAGTAACGCTGTGCTCTAATCATTGCATATCCTATTCCGTGTTCTGCTCCAACAATCTCAGCTACTATCAGGTAAGTCCAAGCCCAACCCAAACAGATTCTTGAATTGTCTAGAATATTCGGAGCACTTCCTTTCATTACCACATTTTCAATATAACTCCACTTACTCCATTTTAAAGCATAATTGAACGAATCATATTTTTTTTCAACTACTATTGCTGAATCATAAAACATCGGAATCATTTGAGCAAAAGTTCCTAAAACAATAATCACAATTTTGCTCATATCGTCAATACCGAACCACAAAATTGTGATTGGAATAAATACCGGCACCGGTAGATAACGAAAAAATTCTACAACATAAAAGACATTATCACGGAAAGTATTATTCCATAACGAAAGTAGAGCAACAGGATAGGCAATAAAAAAGGAAATGGCGAATCCCAAAATTACTCTATACCAACTACTGCCTAAGTCAATCCAAAATTCAGGCTCCTGAAATAAATCAAGCAATGCCCGAAAAGTTTTTTCAGGGCTTGGCAGAAAGATTTCTCTAATTCCGTATATATCAGTAAAAAAATACCAAAGCCCCACCAATGTTATTAGTAAGGCTATTGGATAAATTGCTTTATTTACTTTCATTCTGAATTTAATTCTGTTGGATCATTTCTGAATTTACCATTTTTTTTGTGTCAAGATTTTTTTTAATAAACCCATTGTCTTTCCAAAAGACATTTATGTTAGTCAGCAAATCGTAAAGATTGTTTGGCGTTGATTTGTCAATCAGTTTTCTATTCAGGTCTTTTGTTTGAATGTCAACTACAGAAAGAATGTCTTTTACATCTTCTACTTTCATTCCCATTCCTTCGGAAATAATTTTTAGAGATTCTTCTTTATGAGAATAATAGTAATCAGCTGCTTTGAACCATGCTCTTAAAAACTTAGCGTAAGTTTCTTTATCAGCTATTACCTTATCGCCATTCGCTATTAAAAGCCCAGGAATAAGGGTTGGGTATTTTTTTGTGTCAATCAAGATATGTAAACCTTTTTCTTTGGCAGCTTGCGAAAGCCAAGGTTCGTAAGTAACAGCAGCGTCAACCTGTTTAGCAATAACAGCATTACCAGCAATTTGAGGATCAGCAACGGGTTTGAAATTTACACTTTTTAAGTCAACATTATTTACCTTCAAAATGTAACGTAAAAAGAAATCACTTGGGGATGCCTCTGCATAAGCAACTGTTTTTCCTTTCAATTGTTGAATATCAGTAATTGTTTCACTACAAACTAAACCGTCCCCACCATCAGACTGGTCAGTAATGCCAATAATTTGAGCGGGGAAATTATTCTCGTTGTAAATCAATAGTTGGTCAAGTGTGTTTGCTACATCAATATCAATCTGACCAGAAATTAAAGAAGCCCGTTTTGTATCAAAGTTTTCAATCTTCTTTACAACTACGTCGATTCCTTCTTCTTTAAAGAAGCCCTTTTGCTGTCCTATATAAACAATACCGCCCCCTGGCCAAGAATGAACACCAACCGTAACCTGATTGGGTTTTGGTTTGGGCATGGAAAAATAAGTCAGTACAGCACCTATTGCAACGATGGCGATTAACAGAATTACAATTGATTTTTTATTCATTTTATTTGATTAATACTGATTTTCTAATATAGTGTCTCTTACTACAACTAATGAACCTTTAGGGTCAGGTACTACATTTACTTCTATTTCCTTAGGTTCTATTATTTCGTACTTATTCCTATTGTTGTACCATAGTTTTTGAAACTCATCCATAAAATCTGGTCCGCTTTTTTGATTACTTATAGTTACCCATCTCCAGAGTTCATTAAAATCTGTTTCAATGTAAATATTCATTGCGTAGTCAAGTAATTCATTAAATTCATTACCTGCTCTTATTAAGGCAAATTTCGCATATTGGAATGCTTCAATCTCAAATTTTAAAAAATCATCTTTGTAATTACCATTGTATTTGTTTCGATATTCTGTTAATATTAGGTTTAAATCAAGAGGTTTGGGATATTCAAGAAAATCTGTAATAGGCTTATACTTTTCAGGTTCCATTCTTTGCACCAAATGCCCATAAATATGACCTATACTTAAATAAATACTTAAAAAATCAATATTTCTTGTGTTTACACAAATATTATTTCCCTGTAACTCAGCTACGGGTAAATACCTCCAATTTTGACCATCTTTTCTTTCCCACTCCTTTTCTTCATCATAAATTCTATCGGTAAAAGTAATATATATATTTCTATTTTTTAGATATGTAATAATATTTTGGAGCATTGCAATCTTACTTTTAACTGATAGATTTAATTCTTTCTCGTATTCAAATACTGGTGTAAATTTCAGTTCATAAAAGTCGGGGTGATTAAGCAAGTCTTTGCTTAAAGGACACGCTAAATCATATGTAGAACCTAAATATCCTTTCATAATTTACTGTTTGATAAACAGAGGGCGATTAATTAAATACCCTTCTAATTCAATTAAAGTCAAAAGTAGCAGTTGGTCTGTTTTCTGAGATTTTTTGACATCATTCTATGTTTATACACCCCCACTCACCGTAGTTTATCAAAATATAATAAAGCGTTTTACACTGCGCGTACGATTGCATCTACGCGCAACTTCTAAAGTAAATTTTATCTATATTGCTATCAACCTTTCCTGCTTCATCACACTCCGCAAAAACTGCTCAGCAATCAAACACAAATCAGTAAACGCCAGCGTCACCACATCCAATTCCAAACCCGCCACAGTAACAGGCAACTACGCTCCAAAATCCGCAGCGCTTTGAATAATAACAACATGACCGGAATAGAATTAGGATGAGGAACCAACCTCCCAATCGTATCTAATACCTTATTCTCGCACACACTGATAGAAAAGAAGCCGCAACCATAAACTGTAAACACAACTGCATGTAGGCTTATGGTAAATTCACTGCCAACGGCTTCAACAATCACATTTTTCCCACTCCCACAATCTTCATCCCCCTACTCGCCAGCGTACCCGTTGCCTTCCCATCCTGTCCACTCATAAAATGCAAGCACAACACGTAATGCTTTACTGTAAAAGGCAAATCGTATGTAAACACCATCTCTCCGGAGCTATCGCCCACATTCATCCACGCAGAACCCGCCATCATCACCACATCATTCTGAGACTCTTTCGCCAGCAACAACAAATACAGTTCATACCTGTACAGCGTATCCGTACTCTTAATACGTGGCGGCATAGAGTTATGAAAATGGACAGTTATCTTCTTCTTACTGTTTTCCACCTCCAAACTTGGTGAATGTACAAACCGCTCCAAAGGATATTTGCTATTCAATTCCAGTCCCTCCAATGCCTTCAGCAACACTACGGTATCATCAGACTTTGCCTTCCGCATCCGGCTCAGCATCACCTGCTAGAGTATGGCTTCTTTAAAGGGTTTACCACAATGCTTAAGTAGATCATGAACCCGCTTGGCAACGCTGTTGACTACCACCGTCTTTGCCACCTGTTCTTGAAAAGCATCATTAATGCGGGCCGGTGTTTTGCTTCCTCTGGCTGCTCTGGTATGCACACCGTAAGAACGGCTCTTTACCGTTACCTCTTTGGCTGGCATTAATTCTTTGGCAGATTTCAGTTTTCCCTTTGACATAAGCACTGGTTTGATTAATTTACATTCATAAAATCACAAAGCTTATTCGCTTCCAAATATCGTCATTTAAGCCCTGCTAAACACACTTAATATACCCCGAAGCCTTTGCACTTGCATAAAGAACCCTTTTCATATATAGCAACAAGGCGACAAGTACTGGCAATCATTGGCGAAGGACGATTGTCAACCAAACAAACAATTCAGATAATCAACACATATTTTACTTTTAGGATGGCACGCAGGCGATTGCCTGCCTTCCCTGCTCACCTTAGCTTATTACCCTCCATAAAGCAGCGACATCGCTCTACTATTTGGAGAGTTCCGCGGGCTCTCCGAATGTTTTATAAAAGTCAGGCTCCGGCTGATTCACATAACTGGCTGCTTCCATATTCTTCAAAGAATTACCCCCATCCGGCTTCAGAGTATAGATAAAAAGATTGTTTAAATCATCTGATACACTACTTCATAATCATCCTCAAAAACTCCTCAACAATCAAATACAACTTACTAAACACCAGTGTGGCCAAATCCAGCCCGGGTGTTGGCAGTAAACCCCGGTTAAAAGTTAAGATTTATATAATTGATTCAAATTAATACATTTCCATTCCTTTCCTTTATTTCCCGCTCTACTTTTACAGGGTAACGGCTAACTATTTCTTTATTACCAACTGCTCTCTCCGTCAATCACACAATTTCCATGTACAATAAAAAATCAAACCTCCGTTTATGAACAGAAAACGTTACATCAAACTGTTATGGGTGGCTGCCTTATTAATAGGTCAGCAGTCTTTTGCACAGGTATCTCCGGCTACGATGAAGCAGATACAGTTGCTGATTCAGGAAAAAAACAGCCGTACACCGGCACAGCGCAAGATTGACTCCCGGTTGCTGCAGGCGGTAAGAGAATACCGCGGCGAAAAAATGGCACAAGGCGTAGACCTCGACCGTGCCGATGTAGAGGCTGACCTCAGCGGCATTTTAAAAGTAGATATCAATGCAGAGATCACAGATGCATTCCTTTCCAAAATCACTTCGCTCGGCGGCAGTATTATCTATGCTTCGCCGCAGTACCACACGGTGCGTGCATCGGTAAGCCTGAAATCGGTTGAAAAGATTGCAGCTTACCCCGAAGTAAAGTTTATTGAACCTGCCGTAAAATCTATGGTGGTAGATGCAGACCTTACTGCTTTGAAGAAAAATGCTGATTTTGAAAAACGTGCAGCTGTTGTGCGCGCGCAGCTTACTTCTTACATGGCGAAGCATGTAACAGAAGGAAGTGTTACTTCACAAGGAGATGCTGACCACCGCGCGGATGACGTTAGAAGCACCTATGGCTTTTTAGGACAAGGCATTAAGATAGGTGTATTGTCTGACAGCTACAATGCGAAAGGCAAAGCTTCCAGCGATGTAACAAAAGGTGATCTGCCAGGCACCGGTAACCCCGACGGATATACAACGCCGGTAACTGTAGTACAGGATTTTTCAGGTGGTTCTGATGAAGGCAGAGCGATGCTGCAGGTAATTCATGATCTGGCTCCGGCAGCTACTTTGTATTTTGCTACTGCCGATGTAAGCGAAGCAGGCTTTGCTTCTAACATTACAACCTTACGCAATACTTATGGCTGTAACATCATCTGTGATGATGTGGCTTACTTTGATGAGCCTGCTTTCCAGGATGGTATTACAGCGCAGGCCGTGAATACTGTAACTGCAGCCGGTGCATTGTATTTTTCTTCGGCCGGAAACTCTGGTTCTCTTGCTAAAGGTACATCTGGTGTGTTTGAAGGCGACTTCAACGACGCTGGTTCCGGTGCTTTCACAGGCGGCACGAAAGCAGGTACAATTCACAATTTCGGAACCGTAGCTTCTCCTGTAAATGGCGATATTATTACTGCTGCCGGCGAAGTATATAATCTTAACTGGGCAGACCCGATGGGTGCTTCCGGCAACGACTATGATCTTTTCTTAGTTAACTCAAGTGGCAGCATAAAGAGTTCTTCCACAAACGTTCAGTCGGGCACACAAAATCCTTACGAACAGGTGAGTGCAGGCTCCTTAGCCAAAGGCGATCGTTTAGTGGTATTTAAAACAACAGGCGCTGCCGTACGTGCCTTTCACCTGAACACCAACCGTGGTACATTAACCGTAGCTACCAATGGTCAAACTACAGGTCATGCCTGCGCTGCTGCTGCTTTCTGTATGGCTGCAACACCCGCTGCCACTGCGTTTGAATCTGGTTATCCTACAGGTCCTTATCCAAATCCATTTGTATCTACCAATAAGGTTGAGCCTTTCTCTTCCGATGGTCCGAGAAAGAAATTCTATAACCCGGATGGTTCGGCCATTACAGCCGGCGCTTTTACATTTGCCAGCAACGGCGGTGTTACACTTGCCAAGCCAGACTTAACAGCAGCCGATGGTGTAAAGACTACATTTAGTGCGCTTTCTGGTTTAAGTCCTTTCTTCGGTACTTCATGTGCCGCGCCACATGCGGGTGCAATTGCTGCCTTGTTATTATCCGGCAATCCTTCGCTGACAACAACACAGGTAAGAAACATTCTTACTTCCACTGCATTGGATGTGGAAAGCGCAGGCTATGATAATGTAAGCGGCTATGGTATTATCCAGGCATTCCAGGCAGCCGGACAAGTTGGTGGCTCTACTTCCTGCTCGGCTCCAACCGGTTTAAGTGTTGCCAATATTACTACTTCATCTGCAGTAGTAAGCTGGTCGGCAGTAACTGGCGCTATTACTTATACTGTACAGTATAAAGATTCTGCTTCTACTGCTTTCAAAACCGATTCAAGCCTCACAGCTACTTCCGATTCGCTGGTTGGTCTTAGCGCAGGTACCAAGTATTATTTCGAAGTAAAAACCATCTGTTCAAATGGCAGCAGCAGCTATAGCGCATTAGATTCATTTACTACAACGGCTGTTGTTACTGCTTGTAATAGCACTTACGATGGCACTACGCATAATACATTTGCAACTGCTGTAAAAATACCATTGAGCACTAACATCAACGGAACCATCAGCTCGGCAACCGACGTTGACTATTATAAATTCAATATTACAGCGAAAGGAACTGGTACCATTACGTTATCTACGCTTCCGGCTGACTACGATTTGTATCTCTATGATGCAAGCCAAACACAGGCTGGTGTTTCTAAGAAAACCGGACTTACTACAGAAACCATCAGCAATCACAATTTTGGTAAAACAGGTGTGTTCTATGTGAAAGTGATCTCGAAGAAAGGCGCTTTCAATGCTTCCAGCTGCTATACCTTGAACGTGACGTTGGGAACTGCAACCGGAAATGCAGAAGACAAGATGGAGAACAATCTTCCTGTTGCTCTTACCAGTTCCTTCCGCGTATTTCCAAACCCGGTATTTTCTGTGTTAACAGTAAGCACACCGGCTACTTACACAGGCGCTACTATTAAAGTGATGGATGTATATGGCAAAACCATTTCATCACAGCAAATCACGGGTTCCAATACACAGATTACTGTAAGTAAATTATCTGCCGGCACCTATATCTTAACGGTTGTAGGCAAAGACGGACGAGTAGCAAGCACTTCAAAGTTTGTAAAAGAATAAACTGATATTTTCTTTATTGCAAAGCTGCCATGATAAATCATGGCAGCTTTTTTATGTAGCCTTACCCCAAATTGTGGAAGCGAATAAAAGAGATTATAAGAACTCTTCCTAAATTTACAACTAAACACCCCCTTCATGAAAGCCATTTTAATCTACCAGCCGGCAC
Organism: Ilyomonas sp.; assembly: GCA_964658445.1. Taxonomy (GTDB): domain Bacteria; phylum Bacteroidota; class Bacteroidia; order Chitinophagales; family Chitinophagaceae; genus Ilyomonas. The sequence goes on along the minus strand of CAZZZH010000001.1, from coordinate 47,604 downwards.
GCCTGTGCGGCAGCTTCAGCAGTTCAGCTTACTATAGACGCCATACAAAAATTTCTTCTTTACAATAGCATTCCTTCTATTCAATCACCATCAAAAATTGTAGCATGAAACCGTTATCATTCTTCGTTGGCACTTCCCTTCTTCTGGCTGCCTGCAACGCCGGGTCAGGCACTTCCGCCACATCAAAAGACACCACTGCCTCCGCCGACACCACGGGCAGTAGCAGCGTCAGCTATCCTTACTCCATTGGTTATTCAGCCGACTTTACCATCGGCGATCCAAAGCATGTACAGACTGTGCTTACGCTCTGGAAAGATTACGACAACAACACACTCGATGCCCACAAAGATGCTTTTGCCGACAGCATTCAGTTCACCACAGCAGAAGGCAGCGTGATGAGAGGACCGAGAGACAGCGTGATTCATGCCCTTGCCGCATACCGCGCCTCGCTTGCCAATGCAATCGATTCGGTAAATGTGGTAGTGAATTTACAGCCAAAAGGAAAAGAAGAAAGCTGGGTCTGCATTTGGGGTGAAGAAATAGACACACACAAAGACAACAAAGTAGATTCTATATATCTGCAGGAAGATTGGATGTTCGATAAGAACGGTAAAATCGCACGAATCGAGCAGTACATGCAGGCACCACCTAAAAGCAAGTAAGCAGCGTAGGGGTCAGCAAAAGCGCATTCCACAAGCCTTGCTTATCGGCGTAAGCAAGGCTTGTTTCTTTATACTAAAAAGAGCCCGCTTTCACATAAGCCTTAGGCGATTATTGTACAATTTTCCCGTCACCTCAACAGCCCCCGAATTCAAACCTGAAAGTAAAGCAGAAGCCAGGGTGTTAACGTCAAAAAAGCTTGAAGTCGATCATATAGCTTCAAGCTTTTAAATATATTTTTGATGCAATCAGGAGAAGTTGACGGGCAGCCAGTTTTGGCGCACGTTGCTATTGGTTAATAGCAACAGGGTGCCGTAATCCGTCCGCTATTTTTTACAAAACCTGAAGTGAAGCAAGGAATTATTGTTAGATACCTATTTACTAAAAAACGATCTCCGTTCTATGGAAAATTTGACTAAATATGTTTTCATTTTAATTTCCTCTTTATCGAGTTTTTTCCCTCTCTCGTCTGTTGCACAAAGTCAACTGACGTTCAATCGATATCCGCTTAAAAAAGACGTTTATACACAGTTGCCGCTGGGCAGTATTAAAGCCAGGGGATGGCTATTTCATCAGCTTGAATTACAGAAAAAGGGCGCCACGGGCTTCGCAGAGCAGCTTTATCCTGGTAAGGACGAACTGGGTCCGGAATCGGATTGGTTAGGAGGATCAGGAGGAAGCTGGGAAAAAGTTCCCTATTATGTAAAGGGCCTGGTGGCATTAGCTTATACGCTTGATGATACGTCATTAAAGGCAAAAGCTCAGAAATGGATCGACTATACCCTAGATCATCAG
>CAZZZH010000001.1:35405-46139 GCA_964658445.1 Ilyomonas sp. | reverse complement strand
GGAAGAAAACGGCCGGTTCGGGCCTCCTAAAATGAATGATTGGTGGCCCAGAATGCCCTTTATGTATGCATTGCAGGGTTATTATGAAGCAACGAATGACAAGCGTATCATTCCGTTTTTGCTAAAATATTTTAAATATCAACTCGCAAACCTGGATGCGGATCCGCTACGCGACTGGGGCAAGTCCCGTGCGGGAGACAACATAGAAATTGTTCTGTGGCTCTACAATAAAACCGGAGAAAAATATTTACTCAGTTTGGCCGAAAAACTAAAAGAACAGGCCTATCCATGGGCCGATATTTTCGAAAACAATCAGTTTTTTTATTTCGGAAAAGATTTCCAGCCTACGCACATGGTCAATGTGGCAGAGGCTTTAAAATTCCCTTCCGTATATGCTCAAATAGATCAATCACCTTCCTATTTGAATGCCACAGAGGATGGAATAAAATTAATAATGCGCGATAATGGATTGCCGCAAGGCTTGGCCTCCGGCACAGAGATGCTGGCAGGTAAGAGCTCGGTTGAAGGCGTGGAAACGTGTGCGGTTGTTGAATGGATGCAAAGTTTAGAAACAGCTTTCCGAATCTTGCACGAACCTGTAATGGGCGATCAGTTAGAAAAAGTTGCATTCAACGCTTTGCCCGCACAGTTTAACGATGATTTCAAAAATCATAGCTATTATACGCTGCCAAATCAGGTCCGGTCGGTTGAAGGGCCGCATGGATTTAATCAGGATTACGTTAATGGAATCGTCCCCAGTCCATATTCAGGCTATCCTTGCTGCAGATATAATATGCACATGGGCTGGCCCTATTTTATTAAAAATAGCTGGATGGCAACACCTGATAGCGGACTGGCAGTTAATACCTATGGCCCGATGGAAATATCAACTATCCTTGCAGGCAATACAAAGATCAAAATCACGGAAGAAACAAACTATCCTTTCGAAGAAAGTATCCGCTTACATATCAGCTTGTCTAAGCCGCTTACGTTTCCCTTACGGCTAAGGATACCAAGCTGGTGTTCAGCCCCTACGGTTGTTGTTAATGAAAAAAAGATGGGCGGTGTATCCGCTGGGCAGATCTTCCTTGTTTCAAGAAAATGGAATAATGGTGACCAGGTGATTTTGAATTTTCCCATGCATTTGACAATCAGTAAGCAAGTTAATAACGGCGTTAGCATCGAACGCGGTCCACTCGTCTACGCTTTAGCAATAAAGTCTACCGAAAAAGACGTTAAGAAATTTGAAGTGCCGGGGTTTTTTGAAAAGGAATATTCAGCCGCTTCGCCATGGAATTACGGACTCTTACTCAATCAAGGTCCGCCAGACAAAGTTATTCATGTCAGAAAAAGTGCAATGCCGGCAAATCCTTTTACAGCGCAAGGGGCTCCGGTAAAGTTGACGGTTGAAGCGAAAAGGCTTCCATCGTGGACAATGGATTATAATGGCGTGTCGGCTCTCGACGTACCCTATGGGCCGGTACAGTCTGAAGAAAAAACCGAAGAAATCACGTTGGTGCCCTTTGGAGCAGAAACGTTGCGTTTAAGTATATTTCCCACCATAGGCAAGCCGGATATGGAAATCAACAACTACAGCAACCGTTTTGACGATAATGACGTAAATGATTTGGTTAATTATGGGGGATACTGGTATTGCAAAGACAATGCGGTACAGGCTGCTACCAATGACAATTCCAAGTCTGGAAAAGGCATCAAATTGATTGCAACAAAAACAAACTTCAGTGATTTCGAATACTCCGCAGATATAACCCTTACTTCATCAGGGGATGCTGGTTTACTATTCAGGGTTTCTGATGCGGCGATAGGAGAAAATGCCTATAAAGGTTACTACATAGGCCTGGATGCCACACAAAAAATGATTCATTTCGGCAAATCCGCAAACAATCAATGGTCACTCATTGCCACTGCACAATATCCACTGCAAATCAATGATTCCTACAATATTAAGGTCAAAGCCGTCAAAGACAACTTTGAAATCTATATCAACAATGAAAGCAAACCGGTTATCGTTGCCTCCGACAAGCAATATAGCACGGGTAGTATTGGCGTAAGAACCAATGAAGCATTAGTAAGTATAGATAATTTACAAGTCACTTCATTGCACGACAAAGCAAAGAATTAATTAGCCAATACCACCTCTTTAGGTTCTCCTTTGCAAAGGTGAATATATGCAGATAATCAGCTGACCCATTACTTCATAATCATCTTCAAAAACTCCTCAACAATCAAACACAAATCATTAAACGCCAGTGTTGCCAAATCCAGCCCCAGGCTTGCCACGTTCGCCGGCAACTGCGCTTCAAAATCCGCAAAGTTTTGAATGATCACAACCTGCCCCGGTATCGTCGTCCGAAGCGAAGCGGTTTTTAGCCAGTCGCGGATACTTTGAATAATAACAGACGTATCATTGTTATGCGCTTTAATATCCACGCCGTTTAGGTCAGAAAGATAGTTTTGGTAAGTAAATTGGGTTCGCTCAAAGATCAGCGCATTCTTCTCCTTCTGCGCCTTATTCCCAAACCGCTTTGCCCCGAAGAAGATGCCCAGTTCAAACGGCATATTGAAACGCGGAAAGCCCTGCGCATTCAGTTCCGTTCTCGAAATATCATGAATACCATACTTAGAATTCTCAACCAGATTCTGAATCTTATCCAGCCGGTTGTCCAACGCATTATCTTCACCTAAGGCACTGATAGGAATAAACCCACAACGGTATACGGAGAAAACAATAGCTCTGAAATTTAGGGCAAACGCATCATCAAAAGGGCAGTTGACAAATACATTGTCATTATAGTTAGGGTCCACTATAATAGAGTATTAGATAGTTATCTTATTTTTTCTTCGGCACCTTTTGAGAAAGCGCGCTGCCGGCAGCTAGTTTCACAGTATTCGCACCAGTTTTAGCTGTACTTTCAACAACAGCTCTCACGGCTTCGCGGCTTACACTTGTAGGTCTGTCTACTGTTTTCAATTTTGCTTTTGCCATATTGTAAAAATAAAAAGTTTTTGTACAAGCAAATTTCTTATTACTAAATTTTACTCCATTATCTGGAGAGTTCCGAAGGCTCTCTGCATGTTTCACAAAAGCCAGTCTACAATTGGCTAAAAACAACCATCTCCGCAAGCTTGGCAAACAGAGAGCTTACATAAATAACAGCACTAGTTAAAGTAACAACAAAGCAACCTGCGATAACTGACTCGTGCAAAAGCAATATAATTTCTTAGCGCTAAAAAGCAATTCCGCTTTCATTCATTTCAGTTCGCATAACAGTTACAACAGTTCGCGCAGTCTGGCAAAAGCAACCGGCTTTGCCACCGCAGTTTTGTGTTATCAAATCACCACAAAAAATAGTTCTATGAAAAAAATGCTTAGCTTCTTATGTCTGTCATCAGCGATTGTTTTTTGCGGACGAAAGGGGAAACTGGCAAAACTCTAACGCAGAACATTTAATCAAACACACAAACAGCACAGACCTACCAACGAGGCTGTCATTCAGTAAGCAGCCTTACCACAACCAACATTTATCAAAACAAACCAATCATTTTATCAATTAATGCAAAAAGCCACACTCATGAAACAAATACAAAAAACTATGCGTCAACTATTTTTACTAACGTCTTTTTTGATAACACTAAGCGCAGGCTTGCAGGCACAAAGCTTGTTCAAAACACTCAAACAGGTGGCTAAAGAAAGAGTAGCCGACAGTGTCATGAACAAAGCGTCAACCGCTATTGAGAAGCCGGCAGCCACGCCTGCCAGCACCCAGCAACAGCCATCTTCGGCAAGTACTTCCGCAACAGAAGTTGCACCCAACGTGACGGCATATAGCAAATACGATTTCGTTCCCGGCCAGTCCATCATTTACTACGAAGACTTCTCTGCCGCCAACACAGGCGAACTGCCCGTTGGCTGGAACAGTAATGGTTCCGGCACGGCAGTTACCCTTAGCGCAGCAAGCGGCAAATGGCTAAAGCTTGGGCAAAGCTCAATTTATCTGGCACCGGACAAAATACCCGCTACAGATGATTTCACTATCGAGTTCGATCTTATGTTGCAGTTCACGCCTATTGGCGCACAAGGTTTTCCCACATTTCGCTTCGGCGCGTTGGCAACAGACAACGGAACCGAAAACGGAAGCAATAGTTTGCTAAGAGATCAGAAAGCAAACCGCAAGTTCCAAGTCACGCTTGCGCCTGCTGTGAGGAAGAAAAGCGAAGTGATGCTCGAGTCGTTTCAAAACGACCGCGGCTACTACAGCGATCCGTTTAAGAGTTACAGCAATATTGAGAATTACTTTGGCAAGGTTTCGCATGTAGCGATACAAGTTCAGAAAGAAAGACTGCGTGTTTGGATTAACGGCGATAAGTTATATGAAATGCCGAAAGGTATTGCACCAGGCAATCGTTTTAACCAGCTGTTCTTTGCCTTGGGAAGTAGCGCCTATACCGAAGATGGACAATGTGTAGCGATCAGCAACATCAGGATGGCGAATGGCTTGCCGGATACAAGAAAACAACTTCTCGATAACGGCTCTTACAGTACTACGGGTATTCTGTTCGATGTAAACAGCGCAACTATACAGCCTGAGTCTTCCGGTGTAATGGCCGACCTTGCGGCTGCTCTTACCGCAAGCCCCGATATGAAAGTGAAAATTATAGGGCATACCGATGCTGATGGCAATGCAGCAAGCAATCAGGTATTAAGCCTTGCCAGGGCAAACGCAGTGAAGGAAAAACTGGCAACAGAATATGGCATCAGCGCCGATCGGCTACAGACAGACGGTGCTGGTTCTTCCATGCCTGTAGCAAACGATAAAACAGCCGTTGGCAAGGCTCAGAACCGGCGTGTTGAATTCACCAAACAATAACATCCTAAAGACGTTAGAAAAGAGTCGGGAGTATTTCGTTATAAAAATAATTGTACTGCAGATCATCGCATAGTAGATGAATAACTTTTATACTTAATCAACATCATTCAGGCTAATTTACATCCCGGTTAATACGCAGTAGCTAAGAGGCAATACAATCAAACCTTTCTGTTCAGATACAGTTAGAAGAAAAGTATAACCTGCTTTCTGCCATTTTATTCTTTTATAAAACGGGATGTAAAAACAACCTTGTTAGTCTGCCAAATGGTTAGATAATAAATGTTAGGTTTCAGTGCCTTGACATTTGTTTTATAAAGATCATTACCCGTTTTATAAGAGAGTAACTGCTTGCCTTCCGCATTTGTTATTTGGATGACGCTTGCTATATTTCCTAATCCTTGCACAATTAGAAGCATCTCTGTCATTACCACCATATTTGTTGCTGATAAGAATACCAGGTGTTTGAGAAAAAGCAGTATAGCAAAACAACACGATGCAGAACAGGACGCTCAAACGCACGATCATAAACAATTCATTTGGTAATTGGTAGCGACTAAAATATAGATTAAAACGCTTGGTTGTACCCCATTCAGCTAAGTTTATAATTCCTGTCTTAATTAAGTTTTTACAGAGTTGTCTGGTTGGTAGCGCACCGTGTCTTAAAGTTTACATGCATCTGTATATCGTTGTTATGTACTTTACTATCCGTGCTGCTTAAGTCATACAAACAGCGTCGACAAGTAACCTTCGTTCAAAGATCAGCGCATTTTCTCATTCTTCATTTCATTGCCAAACCGCTTTGCCAAGAAAAAAATATTAAGTCAAACAGCATAAAAAAATCCCAACAGCCGAAGCTGTTGGGATGCATAAGCAATACAGGATTTATCTTCTGGCGGTAGTACCAACGGCAGGATAACAAAAGTTCAAAAGTAAAATCCGGGCTTCTCTTTACCGAACCGGAAGGAATCTTCTTTTGGTTTTTATTTTACATACACACATCCCTTCCTGTTACGGTACTACCCGTTCTTACTTCACCAGTACGCGCAGGCTGGTGTTCAAATTATCGCCATATAACTTCACAATATAAGTTCCGCTGGCCAGTTTGTTGGGCAGCAAAAGGGGATAATATTCCTGTCCTGGCTGTGTTGGCAGGCTGCCTGTATAAATAGTTTTACCACCTAGATCAGTAATCGTAACGGCAACCTTACTGCCTGTATAGTTGGTAAGCTTGATGCCCATGTCCTTCACCACCGGGTTAGGATACACCACGGCGATCGCATTGCCGGCAATAGAGAAGGAAAGAGTTTTAACATCAAACACAGTGCTGGTACCATCTTTATTATAGAGCGTAAGGCGATAGTAGTTCTGTCCTTTGGCAGGCGATGCATCGTAAACGCTATAGTTATTAACCCCGGCAACATTCTTTGCCGTTACAGTAGTAAGCGTACTGAAGTGAACGCCATCGGTAGAATGCTCTACCACATAATAAGCGCTGTTCTGCTCGGCGGTGGTTGTCCACGTAATGTTAGCGCGGTTTTCGTCAGCCGCCACAGCAAATGAAGCCAGGGCTACAGGCAGGGTACCGTTTGCATTTACCGTAAAGCAAAGCCGGGCAAAGGGAGAGCCGGCATAGCTGTTATCAATCGCCTGCACACCTGCACAATAATTACCGGCAGGCAGGTTCTTCAATGTCCAGCTCTTGTTCAAATCTACATTACCCATTTTTTGCAAAGCCAGCTTGCCGGTGGTGGTATCAGCTAATGGATCGTAAAACCATTTGCCCGTACCATCGGTAAGATACATATTGTAGCTGAGTGAATTTTGCGGCGTGGTAGCATCGGTAGCGGCTGTCCAGCTAAAGGAAAGCGATGCCTGCGAACCGGTTACCTGCAGGTTAGTGGGCCGGGTAGGCGGTGTATTTTTGGCAACAGTAGGATTGGTAACAATGAGAGAGACATTGCTGTTAAAGGCGCTACCGGTACCGTTGAAGTTGTTGCCGGAAAAGCCGGATTCAACAATGTCAAGGTCGCCATCGCCATCTACATCGGCAGTTTCTATCGAGTTTTCCGACACACCGGGGATGGTAGCGTTGCCGGAAAAGGCCGTGAATGTTCCGCCATTGTTAAGATAAATATCAGTAGCCTGGCGTGAACCCGTCCATCCGGTAACAATTACATCAAGGTCGCCATCGTTGTCCCAGTCTATTAAACGTCCTCCATTGCCGGTATGGTTCTGGCGATATTCTTTAAAAGTAGCAACAGCCGTAAACACGCCTGCCACATTCTTATACAACCGATATACACCATCATCATCTTCACCCGAGCCAAGGTTACCATCACCATTCAATAACAGATCAGGATAACCATTACCATCATAATCGCCCCAGGCAGCAGAGCCGTTTCCTTTAGGAATAAGACCTAAATCTTTTACCGTAAAAGTACCGTTGTTATTCACAAACATTTTTGAGAATCGGGTGTTGGCAGCATCTTCAAAGCCTGCCGTTACAAAAAGGTCGAGATCACCGTCGTTGTCGTAATCAATTACGGTTACTACAGGGTCAGTAAAATTGAAAGCATTAAACTGGTCCGATTCTGTAAAGCCGCCCGCTTTGTTGTTAAAGAATATTTTCGGGTGCCCATAGTCTTTGTTCCCAAACACATAAATATCAGGATAGCCATCGTTGTTTAAATCGGCAAACCCAGTGCTGGGCGCCGTTTGCGGCAAAGCTATGTTTGTGGCGCGGGTAAAAGTGCCGGTGCCGTTGGAAGTATATACACTATCGATGGGAGAACCGGCAACATCAAAGCCAGCCATAAGCACATCTAATTTTCCATCTTGGTTAATGTCTCCCCAGCTAAATGTAGTTCGTGTGGTAGGCGTAAAAGGCGACGCAACTGCCGTAAATACGCCGCTGCCGTTGTTCTTGTAAAGCTGTGCCGCCCGGGCATTGCCATTTTCACCGCTGATCAGGATGTCTAGGTCGCCGTCGCCATCTATATCCACCACGGCTACGCCGGGATGCTGCACTGCGAGGTTAAGGTTAGTAACGGTAAACTGTGCATGCAATTGAAAACTCGCCAGCAGTGCCGGCAAAAAAAGAAAGAGTAACGCTTTTTTCATAGTTAAAGTATTAGTGTAAAAGTGTTTTCAGTTATGGTTTCCGTGCCTTGCCCGCGTGCCGGGAAACAAGGAACTGGAAAGAGTTTGATTGTTGTACCGTAACGAACGGCATAAGCAGCTTAAGGGCAAGTTCATACGTCAGCAATCATTAGTATAAAAGTAGGCAATTGTTTGAATAGCTTTTATTTTTTAAATATTTTCCGGCAACTTTTTTTCATCTCTTATTTTGTTTTAGCTGCGGTGGAAGGGCACAGTCATACGCGCAGTAAAAACCACTTTAGTAAAGCTACAAATAAAGGTAAGTTAGAGAAGCGGGAATATAACCGTCATTAGCTTTCTGCAAATTCTTAGAAATCCCTCAAATGCCCGCCTGCTCTTGCGATTAGCAGCTTTAGATTCTTACCTTCATTCAATTGTTTATACTTCGTGATGTAGAAAGCGCGATGATTATAAACAGAACTTTGAAATAATAAAGTATTGGGTCCTGGATCTATGTCTGCTGTACCATAACCGTAACCCGCTGCTACTATTTCGTTGTGCTGATTAATGAATAAAGCGTTCATGGAAATAGCAGGGTAATTAGAAAATTGCTGCACATAATCGTACTTGCCGTTGCTGTCGTACCGCGCTATGTAGTTCGCATCGGTATCGAGGTATGCAGTATCTTTTCCAAAATCAAAGTCTACCTTCCGGATATTGTATCCTGTTATGTAAATATGGTGCGATGTATCTACGGCAATATCATTAATCTCTAAGGCGTTGTTGGTTGTCTGGCTTACCGCGTTGGTATTGATGAATTGTATGGCGCCGTCGCTATTGTATTTTATAAAAAAAGGATCGCGGGAGTATCGGCTCGTGATAACGGAGCTGTCCCGTCCGGGATACAAATCGGCAGAGTCATAACTCATACCAGAGATAACAGCATCTTCTCCGTCAAGCGCCAGTTTGTAAGCGCTGGTTTCCCCGGTTGATGAAGTATCGGCGGCTGTGGCAAACAGCAGGTTGCCGGTCAGCGTATAAGCAGCCGTAAAGTAAGTAGCAGTGCTTTTACCTGAAGAAAGATAATACTTGCCGACACCAGGGTCAAAATCGGTTTTACTGCCTCTCATTTCACCACAAATCACTATTCGCCCAGAGTCTGAAATAGCCATGTCATTTGCATATACATAATCGGAGTAGCCCTGTACATTTCCATTCTGTCCGATATGCTTCGCATAAATGAACCGCCCCAAACTATCGTACGCTGCTATCAGCACATCTGCATCGCTGTACGATGTAGTAATAACGCTGCTATCAGCCGGGTTCAAACGGGCACTGCCATCCAGTATTCCTGTCAGGTAAATGTTCTTTTGTTTATCCAAGGCAATATTGGAAAAAGAGGAGAGTTCGGATGGCAAATTGTCGGAAAAAAGATACCTGCCGGTGGCATCGTACTTAGCAAAGTACATTGTTAAAGTATAAGCTCCCACTTTACCAACTATGGCAGTATCGGTACCCGGCACATAATTAATTTGACCGTAATAACTGCCGCAGATATATACGTTTTCATTATTATCAACCGTTACCCCATTAATGGCAGCATCGTGCCCAGTAGTCGTAAAGGTTCTTACAAATATCAGCTTGCCATCTTTATCATACTTGGCAAGAAACTGGTCTTCGTCGTAGTTAGCCTCATCATGAGCAATGTTGTTTTCCGACGTAAGTAAAACGGTGTCCGGTCCCGGGTCGAAGTCGGTAATGCCGGTATAATAACCAATCACATAAGTGTTGCCTGCTTTGTCCTGCGTTGTTGTATAAACATCACTCTCATCTTTGAAATAGCCAAACACACCGATCTCTTTTGCCGATACATAGGCGCCGTTGCTGCTTTTGTAGCTCGCAAAAAAAATAGTATTGGTGGAAGCTTGTAAAACATTTCTTTGTTTAGAGGGATTGAAGTCGAGAGAATCAATAAAATTGCCTGTAAAGGTAATCAGGCTGTCTGCTGTCAATACGATATTGCCGCCATAATCATCTTGTTTACCACCTATACGCTGCACATACTGGCACGTGCCTAAACTGTTGTATTTAGCATAGAAGATATCCGTGCCGCCTGCCGATTTCAGGGTGTCTTTTCCCGTAGTGTTATGAAACACAATGTCGGTTCCCTTTATACTTCCAGTAATAAAAAGGTAACCTTCTTTATCCGACACGAGACTACCGCCATAATCATCATCTGAGCCGCCTGCCGTGTTTACCCATTTGTAATTTCCCAGGCTGTCAAACTTTTCAATAAATACATCACCATAAGTTCCACCGGCAGCACTGCGCAACACTTTACCTGCGCCTGGGTCAAAGTCCGCATTTAAGCCGGAAAATGTGCCGGTGATAATAATGTTGTTCCGTATATCTGTAAGGATGGCATATGCCGATTCATTGCCTGTGCCTCCTACCGATTTGGCAAAAAGGTAATCGCCCTTGGACGAATATTTGGCATAGAAAAAATCGCCGCCACCCTTGTAAGCCAGTTTCGCCGTATCGGGTCCGGGATCGAAATCGTTTGTGTTGGTACTATAATAGCCTGTCATAAGCAGGTTATTATTTTTATCGGTTGCTATGGCATTCACTCCTTCGGCCGCAGAGCCGGTGATTGGTTTTGCAAAAAGAAAACTTCCGCCTTTATCATATTTCGCAAAGAAGCCATCTCCGTTTTTATCGCCGTTTAAAGAAAACTTTGCAACACCGG
>CAZZZH010000001.1:0-35395 GCA_964658445.1 Ilyomonas sp. | reverse complement strand
GCCTGCTATAGTTCCAGCTATGTAAACATTGCTTTGATTATCTACAGCAATAGATGAGGGATAAGTCTTATCATTTTTAGTAGTGATGGGATCTGCAAAAACCAGGTTCCCGTCTTTATCATACTTGGCTACAAACATATACCGGTCATAATATCCTGCCGGAAAACTAACCACAGCCGGTCCAGGGTCAAAATCGAAGCCATAGCCAAAGCAGCCGGTAATATAGGCGTTGCCTTCTGCATCGCTGGCTACTCCGGTAAAAAAATTATACCCATATTCCTGACTGAAGCTGCTGCCCAGACTGATCTCAAAAAGGAGCTTGCCGGCTTTGTCATACTTTGCCAGAAACTGGTTGTGGTTGTAGGTCGTTTTTACATAAGCTGTATCCCCGGCAGCTATATCAAAGTCAGCCCCGTTTCTAAAGTCACCAACTACATACGTTGCATCATTTACTGTTTTGGCAGCACCGGCCACGTATACGGGGCCGGTACTCAGCGGAAGACTGGGCTGCACCAGCCAATCAGGAGAAAGATAGGTTTGCGCCTGAGAAATATTTGCAACGAACAATAAAACACTCAGGAGAAGTAAGGAAATTTTCATAACCATCATTTATGAAGTACAAAAGGCAAAGGTGCATGTCTTTCTTTACCGGCGGCCACACAATAAAATCACAGTTCTTATCACGATAAAAAGAGCCGGCAGGCTGGTATAAGTTGTTCACCTCAATGCTATTATTTAGGTTGAACAACTGCAAATAAACACTATGCAAGAAAGTGTTTTGTTTAATCTATAATAAAGTGGGTGTAAAGTTTACAGTACTCTGCGCAGACCTAAAAAAAAGGTGCTTCGATCTATGTAAGGAAAGATTTTGAAACACAAATAAAAGACTATGGAAAACAACAAAAAGAGCCTGAGACTTACGCTGAAACCAACTATCATTTTTCAAAATTCTCCACAGGTGGCTGCATCGTTTTCATAAACGCCTGGGGCGATAGTAATGAAAACTCTTTGAAGTCTTTAATCAAATGCATTGGGTCGTAATAGCCGCACGATTGTGCCACAGACGTCCACGATTGCCAAGGAGAATACAACTTCAGATTTACCGCCGCGCCAAACCGTAAAATACGCGAAAATTGTTTTGGATTAATGCCAACCTGCTCCATAAATTGAACCTCAAAAGTCTGAACCGTCATGTTACAATCAGATGCCAGCTTTTTAATGGGAAATATACCTTTCTGGCGAAGCAGAAATTCTGAAGCCTGCACAATGCCGGTATGTTTGTACTTCGGTTTTTGAGAAAATAATTTCTTAATCAGATAAAGTTCTAGCAGTTTGATACACTCTAAATTGTTCTTCGCTTCCTGCATCTCCTCATGAAGCACATCAATTTCGTTAGCCAGAAACTCGTTGTTGTTTCCCATTTTATCTAGCACTTCTTTCGGGCTGGTATTAAAAATATGGAAGAAACCCGGCGGCTTAAAATGGATGTTCAAAATAGTGGTCTTACCCTTATAAACCACAAACCCTTTTGATGAAGTCTGCAAGCCTACAAATGTGCATTCCGGTCCTTTGTTTGGGTTCACCGTGTAGGCAGGCGTTTGATTGTCGTACGACTCAAAGCGCAGTACTTTCGAGTGCAGGAAAAATGCCATCATTATTTCATGCTCGGCTACCACCGACTTGGGGAACTCAAGTCCTCCGGTGTCAAATTCTCGCAACGCAAAGTATCGCACATAAGGTTGCAGCATCGGATGCGGCAAAATAAAGCGTGTATGAACGGTAGGCATCGTGAAATGAAAGGTGTTGTCAAATATCCTTCAAAAAAATTATGACTGCTAATAAAAATCTTGATTTTTTACTATTTCCAATGTTTTTCAATTAGCAATTTGCACCTACAAAGCAAGGCGTATAAAAGCTTGTAACCGCCCCGTTTCAGGCTTTACATACTTGCTTTAGTATCCTTCATAACAATACCATAAACAATCCTCACAATGAATTCAACAAGCGACATTCAGAACAAATGGCAGGCACTTTATAATGCCGGTCTTAATTTAGGAGTAAAAACAGGTGCAGAGCAGGATGCCGGCAACGCTGGCCGGTATCAACAGTATGCCAATGCCCGAATCTATTGGCATCCTCAGGCAGGCACATTCGAAGTACATGGTGGTATTTTGAGCAAGTATTTAACTATGGGAGGTGCAGGTGTTAATCCTGCAACGAATCATAGAGATTTAGGATTTCCTATATCTGATGAAAGCTGGCTTGTCGGGGAAAGCAAAAGAGTAAGCTACTTTGAATGGGGAGCCATTTATTGGGTAAATGGTGGCAGATGTATTCATGGAGACTTATTCAACACCTATAAAAGACTTGGAGAGAATTACAGCGACTTAGGACTTCCGGTTAGTGATAATATAAATACTTCAAGCTGGGAAATAGCTTATTTTGAATGTGGATGTCTTTTTAAAGCCGGTAATTTACCCGTCATAAAGTTTTCTTTTGTACCTCACCTTATTGGCAATCCCTATTTTGCTGGCACAAGCAAAGGCAATTCACTTGAAAATACCTTACATATAATAGGAGAGGTCTCGTCTGCAAACGCAAATAATCCATTACTGACATATTTTAAGCATAATACCACCATCTTAAGCAACCTTTTCTCTAAAAAGTACTGTTTAAAGGGAGTTCATTCAGCAGATATCATACACTTAGATATAACGGTAACAAAGATCGATTCAACGACAACAACCCTTCCACGAGTTCTAAATCCAACAGATCCATTTGGTCATCCTCATCCACCTCAATATAATTTGCAGATGTCTGCAAACGCAGTCATTCCTCTCGATCAGCAGTTAAAAAACCGGGAATTATATGATTTGTGTTTTGCATTAGATGACAACAATCTTTTTGTGACTTCTCCTCACTGTGTTTATGCAAAAGACAACTGGGATAGTTTTGCAGCCATTCATATAACGGATAGCCACGTCGCCACGAGATACGATTGGGTAAAACGTGAATTGAAAAAACACCCGGAGCTTGATCAGGCATATCCGCTGTTTATGAATCCGAACGACAACTTCAGAGATTTTGTGAAATACGCTAATCAACTATATAAAGCCGGAGAAATTGATGTCGTGATACACACGGGAGATTTGGTCGATTATATTTTTGAAAATAATACGGCTCAGGGCGCTTTGCTGAATGTTGATCTTGAATCTATTGTAGAAATTCCAGTTAACATACTGGAAGATGTTTACGATGCAGCAAAATCAGTAGTGAACACCATTGTAAATTGGTTTGGTGGCGGTTCAGATAAACCTAAGCCTACTGCTGCTGACCTTGCAGAGAATGCAAACCAATCTCTTCGGCAGATGTTTGAGAAAAATAATGCTGTATTTGCCGGAGGCGGAAATTTTGAATGGTTTATTAATTTGCTTTTGGGACGAACAAAATATGCAGATGATGCCCAATCTCCCACAGAAGAATTATTGGTTCCCATTCTTACAACTCTTGGCAATCATGATTTTAGACCTTTCGCTTATGACCCGGCTGTTGAAGTTGATTTTTCTGTTGAGGGACATAAAGTAGTAACATTATATCCCAGCTATCAAAATCCGGACTGGAACTTAACCAGAGCCGAAGCTATATTTCTTCAAAAATTGTGGAGAGTGGATGTGGATATCTCTCCGGAGCGGGCATTAAGTTACATTACTCATTATTACGATCTGCCCCAGTATTATGCAAGAAAAATTAACCGGGCGGGTTCTTTTGTCAAGCATCTCGGCTCAAACAGATTGGTATTAATGAATACTTGGTATGATGCAGGCATTGAAAGTCTTTTTAAACTAGCAGCGTCAGACTTGGGTTTTGAAGAGTCGGAAGATGTAGCAAATGTTTTTAAAGGTGGAGATACTTTAGGATTTGAACAAACCGATATCAACATGTTGAAGGCTGTCTTAACAGACAAGAGTGTTACTGGAGCAGTAATTGTCGGAATCCATGCGCCTGCTATTAACCCGGATGGGGGAGAATACAATCACTATTTCAGGGAAACTGAACATGCGACTATTGATCCTGCACTAATGCGCGGGTATATAAAAAGAAACGTAGATAAAAATATAAACGCAGCAGATCTTAATAAACTTGAAGGTGGCAGCGATGTAAAAGGTTGGATTGTATCTGGCACGCCAAAATTTAAAAGAGGAAGTTTAGATGACAATCTCGATAACGGAGCACCGTTCAACAACAAACAGCAATTTTGGGATGCATGTGCCGGTAAAAATGCAGATACCAGAAAAGCTAACCTTGTATTAAGTGGCCATGTCCATAAGCATACAGAATGGCGGATAGAATGGGTTGAAGCTAAGCAGTCTATGAATTGCTATTGTGATTTTTATTTTGAAAATCCATCTGACTATTATTCATCTATATACCCAAATTCTGAGAAGGTTCATGTGCATATCGTACCCGGATCAGTAGTAAATGAACCTGTCAATGGTGATAACAGGAATGGCATCTCTTACAAGTTTACGGAAATTCCACCTAATCAGGATACTTTGAATAATTCCGGTAACGCCCAACAATGGTGGGAAACACATAGTCCTGTAATAACGCAAACAGCGTGTTTAGGCTGGATGGATTATCCTCAAAGACAGGATCCGGATGTGCCTTCTCAATTTAATTTTAAACCAGAACCCAGCTTTACAGGCTTACGAGTAATAACGATTAATAACAATGTAATAAGCAATGTAAAATTTGTTAACCACGATCAAATCAAGATCACTACAAAGCGAGGTATTGAAATTACTGATAGTAGAGACATCCTTTAGTTTCTGTTATCGTCTTTTCAAATCAACTTTGCATCGATTGCCGCAGCATGGCATAGGTAGTCGTTAAAATATTATACTTAATTTGGTAATCGGTACCTGCTCATCTCCGCGTCTTTCCACAGAACAAGTGAGCAGATATTGTTTCGGTAAGCCGATAATGAGCAACAGTCAGAGTTTTATGGTTACCTTTCTTCTGCGTCGCTCAATAAGACAAAATATTGCAAACTGAAATCGCCTTCATTTTTGATACCAGTAACAAGTACGGGCAAACACACAAATAATATCTTCGAAAAATCAGGGACATATAAAATAGTACAGGATACATCCTTTTATAAACAATCAGTTGGCAAGTTGCATTCTTTCTGACTACTCAAATGATTTGGTACACCCCCCTGTTGGTATCTCTCGAGACACGCTTAGTTTTTCACTCAACGCAGATGATGGCGGTGGTTTCTGGTATGTCAGGAAGTAATAACGCTCATGCGGTATGCCAGGCGACTGACGATGAAACTAAACCTGGTTCTGTAAACCAGTGGCTGCTGAAGCGTTCGCGTCAAGAGATTTCAAATGAGTGCAGAAAGGGATTCGAAAGCCGGGGAAAACAAATAATGTTTTCTTAATTTGTGCCCCGGCAGCAAAGCTTTTTGCACAACATTTTTGCTCATTTCCCTGCCTCATAAACAACCTGCTATGAAACATCTTTTACTTCTCAGTTGCCTGTTTTTATCCGCCGCTCTTTACGCACAAAAATATATCCGCGACTGGCACCATTGTTTTGATAATGGAGAACGAAACGCACCTCGCACACCACTACAGGCATTAGCCATAGACAGCGCTGACAACTTCTATACAGCGGGTTTTGTAAACTTGAACCATGACCCGATAAACGATTCTATTTACCTGAGAAAATACAACACGGCAGGTGCGTTAGTGTGGGAAATAGATGAGCCTTACAAAACCACTTCATCCGGAGCGGGGTCTGCGCTCAGGATGGCTATTGGCAGAAATGGCAACGTGGTTCTCAGTTATTCGTACAGCTTTGTATCGTCGAATGTAGACGCAGTGGTGAACGAATACAGCAGCGCGGGTAAGAAACTATGGCAAACAGTTTTTACCCGACCGGAAGAAACAGACAATGAGCAAATTAAGAAACTGAATATAGATAGTAAGGGAAACATTTACTTACTGATAGGCGAAGTAACCAGCATTGATTACAGTTATGGCACTATTGCCAAATTTAGCAATAAAGGTGCACAGCTTTGGTACCGCGATATGAAAGGTGGGTATGGCTTCCTAGTGCAGGATGCTACTATTGACAGCTCTGGAAACGTGTATGCTACCGGTTTCGCTAACATCTTGACCAGGAACGAAAAATTCAATGTGTTTACGTATAAATTTTTTGCCAACGGAGATTCTGCGTGGCAAAAAAGGTACATCTCTAATTTTTCAAGTTATGGATACCAGGTAAAGTATGCCAGAGATGATAATTCGATCGTGGTGTGCGGACAACTGGCAGACCAAACGGGAACATCAGACAGTATCATTGCTATAAAATATACCGTAGGCGGGCGGCAATTGTGGTTGTCTAACATTAAGCCTTCCATGCCGCAGGCATTCGATCAATCGGTGGTTGATGCGGACAACAATATACTGTTAGCGTCCAACCAGGCGGTTAAGTACGATGCCACTTTTACAGCTCCCTTACTTACCAAATTATCCCCGTCGGGCTCTATACTTTGGTCTGAATATCCGTTTGCAGCGAGTGTCTCGTTCTATCCTTATATAGCAATGGATCTGAAAACGGATGAACAAAGTAACTACTACATAATCGTTAACCAGGCTGAGGGTATTTTAATTCAGAAATTTGACAAAGATGGCAATCTGCTGGCGCAAAAAACAGAAGGACTAGATACTTCGCTGAAGGTAGAATATGCCGCTTTGAACATTGGCAAGAAGCAAAGCATTTATTCTTCTGCTTCGTACAGTTACTTTTATGCCCGCACCAATAGCTGCATTTCGAGGTATGCTGTTCAGAAAGCCATCAATCCTGCTAATGATGAGTTGTATAACGATAAGATTGCCTTGCCCTCAATTGCCCGAGGCATCAATTCTGTTTATCCAAATCCGGCACACAATGCCATTTATTTGTTTCTTTCCCCTGTGAACAATGCCAATTATACCATTCGCGTATTTGACGCGATAGGCAAACAAGTTCTTACTAGCCAAGGCTCCGGTTCTCAAATTACCCTCGACGTTAGTAAATTATCGACGGGTTTGTATATCATAAGCTTGCTGCAAGACAAAGAAGAATCGATTTATCAATTTATAAAACAGTAAGAGGTTTAGGATCGGGTTCGGAAATCCAGTTAAGACTGGTTGTTTATTTTTAAAATAAACAAACCTGCTATTCCCTCACAAACTTCACGTGTACCGCATTATCCCCGCTCTTCACTGCCGTACAGATGGCATTGCGAACTAAGGGTATCGGTATTCCATTGGGCATAAGAAAATGAAGGCTGATTCCAGCCAGCGTTAAGAGTACAAGTTTGCGCATAAGTGTTAGTTTACAAAAATTCAAATGGCTAACGAATGTAGCTATTTACCATAAAAAGGATTATTTATAAAATCCGTTAGCATTAGTAGGTGTTTTAAGGTTGAGGCAAACAATAGAAGCTGATCATTTTAAAAGGGCAATTAAAAAAAACCCGAAAAATCAATGGCGTGTATTTCCGAATTCCCATCTCCATTCCAATAAGGTTGATAAAACATCAGCCCGAAAATGCTGACGTTATTTGCATAAGTAAACTTTAGAAATGTAAATATTACGGGCGCATATGCCTTCCACAGCAAGCAAACTTTTGCGTCGGTTACACCGAAGGTATTGCCGGGTTGCGTGGTGCCCTCTATCTCTACATTAGAGGTCACATCCAGTAGCGAAGCAGTAATTAATATAGTGTGATCATCATCCGTATTGCCGGGCAGGTTAAAGGTAATATTGTCTTGTTCCCCGGTACCATTATCGGCTGCTTTCTGCAATGCCTCTGCAAAGGTTCCGGCGCCACGTCCAGCATTCGACGTTACTACAAACGTAGCGGCTTGGGTAAAAATGGCAGACAGCAAAAGGATGGTCAGCAGGATGAATTTCGGTTTCATAAATGCGATGCACAAAATAACGTGTTTCTAAATCACCGGCAAATCTCTCCTGTAGTTGAAAAACTTCGGGCACACCAACGAAACCCAGCAGTTGATAAAAAAGCTGCACACAACTTCTGAAGCACATTCATCTGCCATAATCCTTGCAAGCCAATCGCACCCTCATAGCCGCCCCCTCACAATCTGCATTCATAGGCTCTCCAATGTTCTGCTGCCTCTATTTGCACAGGCATGCGCACCATAAGCGTAGCGCTCCATCACAACTTTTCGCTCCAATTAATTTTTACGACTATTTGCTTCTGTCTTTGTCATCAGCAACATTTGTATTATTTTACAACCCTAAAGCTGCCACTCCTTTACGTTTAGAATAACAATCGGTTTCTCTTTATTTTACTCCCGACATTATACTGACCTTACAGAAACCTTATATTGACATTACTTCTGGTTTAACTCGTATTTAATTCGGGTTGAACCCGGCAGCCCTACAGCCAGGCTATCTGCTACAACGAAAACCACGGTGATGCCTGCTGGCAACGCTTTCTTACAGGAAGATAACGGCGATTACAGCGGGGCTGAAAGCGATATTCGCCGTGCGGGATTAAACCCAATCATTTAACACTTCCTGATAAAGATGGAAGCCCGCTTCGAATTGCACAAATCAGCATCGATCGAAGTAATGGTGAGGCAGATTTTAAAGTTAATTAAGACCACAAATCTATCTAACCTCTTACCTTAGCAACTACGATGAAAATAGACGAAACCATACTCAAAAAATACGCGCAGGTCATGGTAAAATATGCCCTTAACAACGGGCAGGGAATCAACAGCGGCGATACCGTTTTTCTCGTGGGGCAGGAGTGTAGCAAAGACCTCTTTATGATGATGGCAAAAGAAATTTATCTCGCCGGTGGCAACCTCATCACGCACTATCAGCCCGATAATAAAAAAGAAGCCAGCATTCCCCGTTTCCTCATCGAGAATGGCAGCGACGATCAGGTCGGTTTCTTCGCAAAGCCTTACTGGCACGGCATTGTAGAAGCTACCGATCATATTCTTTTCATCATCTCCGAGCCCGATATTCATGCGTTTGAAGGCTTGCCGTCTTCTCGCATCAGCAAAATGAACAGCGCCCGCGCGCCTTACATGGCCATGCGCGAAAAGAAAGAAAACGAAGGCAAGCTTTCCTGGTCATTGTGCCTCTATGGCACGCCTTCCATGGCAGCCGAGGCGGGTCTTTCCATTGAAGACTATTGGGAGCAGATTATTGAAGCCTGTTATCTCCGCGACGACGATCCTGTCGCTACCTGGAAAGCGGTGCAAAAAGAGATTGAAGACATCAAAGACAAGCTCGATGCGCTTCACATCGATAAGCTGCATATTACGGGCGATGATGTAGACCTGCACATCCTCGTTGGCAAGCATCGCAAGTGGCTCAGTGGCGGTGGAAAAAACATTCCTTCCTTCGAGATCTTTACCTCGCCGGACTGGCGCGGCACCAATGGTTTCATCCGTTTTAATCAGCCTTTATATTATTCAGGAAAACGAATCTCCGGTGTATCGCTCACCTTCAAAGATGGTGTCGTTATCCAGTCTTCCGCCACCGAAAACGAAGATGCCTTAAAAGAAATGATTGCGCAGGAAAATGCCGATAAAGTAGGCGAGTTCTCTCTCACCGATAAGCGCCATTCCCGCATCACGAAGTTCATGGCTACCACATTATTTGATGAGAATATGGGCGGTGAGTTTGGCAATACCCATATCGCCGTAGGCAATGCCTATAAAGACACATTCGATGGCGACCTTACCACCGTAACTGACGAACAATGGGAAGCCATGGGTTACAATAGTTGCCCGAAAGTCCACACTGATATCATCAGCACTACAGACCGTACGGTAATAGCTACTTTACCCAGCGGAGAAGAAAAATTGATTTATCAGAACGGTGAGTTTACCCTTTAAAAAAACTTCACCATACAGTATTTTTATCTGCAAAAGAAAAGGCTTCACAAACTTTAGCGTTAGCTACTTTAAAAACATCTCATTATTGCTTTGCAGGCACGAAACCAAAATTCACAAAAACAAATCTCCACACTTACCGGTGCGGCGGGTTGCATTGTGGAATCTGGTATTGGTCACCTGCAGAAAGAATGTGCACCTTGAGATCGCGAATGCTGACAGGTTTCTTCTTTAAAAAGTCATCTACATTCGTTATACCAATACCGAAGCCATCAATTACAATCACCAGACCCGAACCAATAATTTCTGCTTCCAATCCATTGCGCACCACAATTGCGGTGTCTTCACCAATGCCAATGCCAATGCTGGTTGGGTTGGTTACAATCACCTGCGCCATCCGCACAAAGCGCCCCCGATTGGTAAAATGAGTATCTATACAAACGTCCTTCAGAAATTCTAATCCTGTAGTAATACTTATCTCGCCGCCTATTTCCTGCACTTCATCATTGCCTGCATAAATCATAGGCGTGGAAAGAACCATGGCGCCTGCACTTGTGCCGCCAATTACAATCTTTTCGTTAATGTATCTTTCTTTTAATCGCGTCAAAAAATGAGTACCTCCATAGCGCGATGAATACCGCAACTGGTCGCCGCCCGAGAAGAATACAGCATCTGCTTTTTCAATCCTTTCCGTTAGTCCGTTTTTCAATACTTCTTCGCGGCTGTTATGATGGATGTGCCCCACTGCACCCGCTTTCAATTCTTTAAAAGCTTTGCGGTATTCTTCAAACACTTCTTGGCCTTCCGATGATCCGCTGGTGATTACTTCTATCACCGGCTTTTCTTTTTCCGTTAGTTCTACAAATGTTTTCAACACGTCCAGCCGATTCACTTCTTTTTTTGGCTTACCGTCTTCCGGCGCTTCTCCTTTATCTTCTTTGCCACCTACAATCACCAGTATTCCGGCCGGTACAGGACATTCGTTCGCCATCGTTTATTTTATTTGATCAACCCTAACTTGTAAAAATGTGCCAGATATAACTTTTTTAATAAGTTTCGGTTATCATCTTCTCTCCTTCTTTTTCCAGCCCCGGTGCATGCGCTGCGAGTTGAACCGCACGCCATCACCGGTGATGGATACAACACTGGTTTCGTTGTTGGCATACGTGCCCGCGCCTATCACAGAAAGCTATAGCATCCATCAGTGCAGTACGTTCGCTTGAATAGTGCGTCAACCTTGGCGCTTTGTTAAGAGCAAAAACGTTTTTAGAACTTTTATTTCCTTATAGCTTCTGGTTATACATTGGATTCTGGTTTATGATAAAAGAGGCATGTTATAAACTAACATACCTCTTTTATCATAGTGATGGTAATGCCATCATCTTAAAGTCTCATTTTATTTTAAACTACTCATACCAATGCCTCCTCTTCTATACCAGCCACGACAGGCACTTGCGCCATTACATACTCCGTTTTTTGAAGCTTCTCTTCCAGCAACCACGCAAAGGTTTCAAAGTACAGGATCACATCTTCGCGCAGGTTTTTCTTCAGCCAGCGAAAGCCGCCAGGCAAGGCTTTCAGCACGTCGCGGTCTTCTAAGTATTCAAGGTTGTGAATGTCGGTAGGCGTTAGGCCAGCATCTTCCAGTTTGCGGATAAGCAAACTGACCGGAGCATTGGTATCGCCGCAATAATCTTCTGCCAGTTCCGTCCATTCGCCAATGCCCGTGTGAGCGTATTGCAGAATTTCTTTTTGGGTTAATGTTGTAATAGACTGCAGCAGGTTGCCGCAGTTGCAGGCGCCGTGATTGCCCCATGCATATTTTGCACCCGCTCTCAGCCGCGCTGCTGTATTGCGCAGCGCCTCTATCAGTTCCCCGTTCGGATATGCCATTGCTGTCTATATTGATGGAGAATAAAGGTACGGCATCCTGAAGACAAGCGTAAGAGATAAGCCAGAATTTAGGAAAGGAAAAGGATTGTTTTTAACCTGCGGCGAGTATGTAATGATGTTTTTAGAAAGAGAGGGAGATACATTAGTTACCTTAACTAGAACATTACCGCTTACAAAGAAGATTGCTTACTTCAGCCGTTTTATTATCTTCTTTCGTTTGCCTTATCGTTTTTATTTTTGTAATAAACTGACCAATTATGAAAATGGCTTGCCTACAGTTCATGATCATCTTGTTTCTCTTTTCGTCCTGCACTAAACAAATAACTCAAACAAATCTGCCCAATGCAAGTCAGCGGACTGCCAGCGCCCTGTCTTCTCTTTCGGCTTCTGCAACGGCTATGCCTGCCACTTATTTCGACAGTCTTTTTACCCGCTCCACAGCCGGACAATGGACGGGTGGTGATGTAGCGTATTCGCACCTGTTGCCCGATGGCAGAAGTATGTGGCTGTGGGGCGATTCGTTTGTAGACACGGTATATGCTGACCGTCACCGCCCTTACGATGCTTTTATTCACAACTGCATTGTGCTTACCAACCCACAGGGTCTGTTTACTACGTTGTATAATGGCAGCAAGAAGTTGCCCAAGCCCTTCTTCAACGCTACCGATCCCTACTATTATTGGCCCAATTGCGCCTTCCTGGCAAAGAACGAAACGCAGGCGTATGTGATGATGGTTCGGGTAAAAGCCAACGGCGATGGCGGCACTTTTGGTTTCGACGTTACCGGCAATGCGTTTGGCATTGTTAGCCTTCCCGGCATGAAGCTGCAGAAGATAACGGTGATGCCAACCAACACCAAGATCGACTGGTCGTCTGCCACCTACGAAGAAGGCGACTATGTGTACATCTACGGCGCTGAAGGCACATCTACTTTTCCTAACACTAAGTATATGCACGTAATGCGTACCTCGCGCAGCAAGCCTTTTAACAAAACCGAATTCTATACCGGCAGCGGCTGGAGCACCGATACTGCCAAGAGTGCACGCCTGCTTGATGATGTATCTGAATCGTACTCAGTGTTTGCAAGCGGCGGCAAATATTATGTGTTATCTCAGGAAGGCATCTTGCTAAGCAGCAACATCTATCTGTGGGATGCGGCAAGCCCTGTAGGACCTTTTACCAACAAGCGTCTTGTATACACTACGCCGGAAACAAAGGGCAATATCATTACCTACAATGCTACAGCACATACCGAGTTTACAAATGGCGCCGGCGACCTGCTGGTAGGCTATTGCACCAACAGCCTGAATGGGAAGGATATTTATACAAACGCAGACAACTATCGCCCTTATTTTGTATGGATTCATAACTGGCAATAAGTACTATGCTGTTTTGAATAATTGTTTTAATTGTTCACTCTGTAATGAGCATCATGCCTGGCGTTTGTTTGCACAACAGTCGGGATGTTTACCAGATATTTTTCTTTGCCGCAGAAACTTTTTGCCTTCTTTACAAATTGCACCTCCACAATAATTTTGCAAATGCCT
Organism: Ilyomonas sp.; assembly: GCA_964658445.1. Classification (GTDB taxonomy): domain Bacteria; phylum Bacteroidota; class Bacteroidia; order Chitinophagales; family Chitinophagaceae; genus Ilyomonas. The sequence goes on along the minus strand of CAZZZH010000001.1, from coordinate 22,020 downwards.
GTATCAGCAAAAGGCATTTTTGTTTCTAAAAATGTAGCGATTCTTAACTATTATTTTGACTATAAGACTTCCTCAATACCAAAGGAAGAAAATATATCTGTCAGGTGGTTTGCCAGGGGTTTTTCCAGGTAAGATTTTACGAATTTATTTTGATTTGCACGCATAACATCGTTCCGGTCTACAGAAGAAGATAAAATATAAATACTAAACCATTCCTGAATAAAAGGCAGGCTGCTTAGTTTCTCAAGTACTTGCCAGCCATTTAGCTCGGGCATATTGATGTCTAAGAAAAGAATAGTTTTTACAGGATGCATTGTATGCTCCGACTGGATATAATTTAGTCCTTCCAACGGATTGGTAAAACCAACGATATCTATGTTTATATACGGAAAGGTTTTTTTAATGTAAAGGCCACATAGCGTGTTGTGCAAGGAGTCGTCGTCCAGAATAATGATCCTTTTACAAAGAGTATGCATACCGGGTTAGATTTGTTTTGCCTCATCATATTTACGATGAAACAAATGGTAATAATTTGCTTTTGCAAGCAACAGTGTAAGGTAGATACATTATTTGCATAAAGGGCGAATCTAAAAATATAGTTTAGCCAATACTTTAAGATGGCTGCTATGCTATATAAAAAACCGGCTTTTACCTGCGAGGGTTGGCAGCAGGCTATTGAACGGTAAAGCCTAAAAGTGGTTTAGTTTCGCTGTAACATTGTTATTGGCAACCATCACAATGGCATCGTTCAATAACGGCTTCGAAATAAAATCTTTTACATACTGGCTGGCTTTTGCTTTTTCTATATCTGCGTGGTTTATGGAAGAAGAAAGCATGTAGATGGTAATGCTTTTTTTTATCTCATCGCTCAGCTTTTCGTACCGCTCTAAAAACTGCCATCCATTTATCTCAGGCATATTGATATCGAGAAAAAGAATGGTAGGTTGTATATTGTTTTTAAATTCGTTTTCAATAAAGTCCAGCCCTTTTTCAGGCAACTGGAAGCTATGAATGTGTACATCGCCCAGTGCTTTTTTTAAATTAAACGTGCAAATTTTATTATTCCACGGATCATCATCAACGACAATATAATTTTTAATTGTTGTCATAGTTCAAATTCAATTTTAAAGGTGGTGCCCTGGTCTACTTCGCTCTCTATGCTTATTGTGCCGCCGATAGCTTCTACCTGCGTTTTTACCATGTACAAACCCATGCCTTTGCCTTCTATATTGGTGTGAAAGCGTTTGTATAAGCCGAACACATCTTCGCCTCTTAGCGTAAGGTCGATGCCCATTCCGTTATCAGAAAATACGATCAGGATACCATTGCTAAGCCGGTAGCTTTTGATATTGATATTACAGGGCACAAGTTGCCGGCGATATTTAATACTGTTTAAAATAAGGTTGTAAAAAATGCTGTACATATAGCCCCTGATGGTAAAGAGCTCGTTCACTTCCGAAAAATCGTAACTGATGTTTACATCATCAGAGATGATGTGTTTGATGCTTACTTTTATATCATTTACAAACGTTGAAAAATGAACATTTTCCTCCAGTTCGTTGTATTCTTTTTTTACCTGTAAAATATGGTTCAAATCTCTTACTACAATGTCCAGCTTTTCTACCGACTCAATGATACCATTGTTGAGTTGCTCTTTTTCTTCTGCGCTTAATCCGGGATCGACCATTATACTGGCGATACCTAAAATATTGGCAACCGGAGAGCGAAGATTATGAGAAACGATATAGGCAAACTGTTCAAGGCTTTTATTTCTTAGAACCAGGTCGTTCAGCAACCGGGTTCGTTCTTTATTGCTTTGCTCAAGTTTTAATTCCTGTTCTTTAGCTACTGTTATGTCTTTTATCGTCCCGATAGTCTTTACAGGCTCATTTGTTTTTTCATCTCTTACTGGCTTGCAATTGCGATTTACCCATTTCATTGTTCCATCCGCAAGAATAATACGATGTTCTATATTGTAAAAAGAGGAGGCGCCGGTTATTATTTTCTCGGTTGCTTCTTTTACCAGGTCAAGGTCTTCAGAATGAACTACAGAAAGAAATTTTTCGAAAGTAATTGTTTCCAAAGTAGGGTCAAATCCCATGATTCGCAGAGCCTCTGCAGAACATACAACCGGGCTTAATTTTACATTGCCGCTACGCACTACAACTCTGTGCCAGCTGCCAATCTGGGCCATGCTTTGCGATGCCAGCAACTGCTCCTGCATTTCCTTCATATTTTCATCCGCTTTTTTCCTGTCGGTAATATCGGAAGCAACGCCAATAATGCCGATCAATTTATTACTATCGTCAAACAGCGGTGAGTCAGTTAAAAACGCCATAAAGCAAGTTCCGTCTTTTCGCTTCATCCACATTTCGCCCGACCAGTTTTTACCTTGATATAACTCAGCAAAAATTTCAAGCGCCATCCCTTCCGTTTGCTCGGTAGGTCCATGATTCATAATATGATCGCCGATAGCCTCTTCGGCCGTCCAGCCAAAGATATCTTCGGCGGCTTTGTTCCAATAAGATATAATACCGTTCAGGTCTGTGCCCATCACTGCCTGACCCACATTTTTTAATAGTTCTGCTTTAAACAGGTTGCTTTCTTCTATCGCTTTTCGTTCGGTAATATCCGTAACCATAGCCAGCGCTCCTTTATATTTTCCTTCGCTGTCGAGTATAGGATTGGTAGAAATATTAGTATATAGAAGTTTGCCTTCCTTTGTTACAAAAGTGAGATCATGGTTTTCGCTTTCTCCTCTTTTTCTTCTTTCAATTTGCAGGTAAGAAACTTTTCTATCCTCTTCCTCTAAAAAATCCTGTATCGTTTTACCTTTTATTTCCGCTTCCGTATAGCCAATCATATCGCACATCTTTTGGTTCACAAAATCGGTGACGTTATGTTTATCTATTGTCCAGATCCCTTCCTGTGCCGTTTCTACTATCTGCCGGAAACGTTTTTCATTTTCTTCAATTTTATTACGAGATACTACCTGTTCCGTTACGTCTACGGCAAAGAAAAAAACACCTGCTATTTTATCCTGCTCATTTCTATATGCCTGGTATACAAGATTCAGATAAACAAAAGAAGATTTCCCGTTGCCTTCATAGTCAAGGTTAGCAAGAATTTCTGTACCCGAAAAGGTTTCACCGGTTCTATACACCTCATCCAGCAATTCGATAAATCCCTGCGATGCTATTTCCGGCAATGCTTCCTTTACCGATTTACCAAGAATATTTTTTCTTCCTATTAATTTGAGGTAAGGCGGGTTGACCATCTCAAACACATGATCCGGACCTTTTAAAACACCAATACTTGTAGGCGCTTGCAGGAACAAATCGTAAAACTGCTGTCTCTCATCTTCTAATGCCTTTTCAAGCCTTTTTTTCTCGGTGGCATCTTTGGCAATGCAATACATCATTTCTGTATCCTCGTCCCAGCGTGCAGACCAAAGGAGGGGTACAATACTTCCGTTTTTATGGATGTGCCTGTTTTCAAAAACCGTAACCGGATTGCCACGCATAACATCGGTAGCAACTTGTATGGTGTTTTCCAAATCGTCGGCAAACACCAGATCGGTGTACCTTTTACCAATCAGTTCTTGAGGTTCATAACCCCAAACTTTTTCTGCTGCTTTGCTTACATTGTTTAATTTTCCTTCTCCATCTATGGTGCAGATAATATCTAAGGAAGAGTCCATTATTTTGGTTAATTCACCAACAGCCTGCTCTAAACTTTCTGTAGCAATCACAATTTCCTGCTCCGCCAGTTTGCGTTGCGTGATATCCCGTAGAATAAGAGAATTTCTTTCTTTGCCATAAGTATCTTTATACCGGGCTGAGGTGACCTCTAGAGGAAACCGGTCTCTGTTTTTGCGAATACCGGTCAATTCTCCTTTTGCTTTCCCCGAGCGCCGGCGTTCCCGCAGAAAAGCTTCTACCCGCTCGTCATTCAAGTCTATAATGCCTCCTCTTCCTGCTTTACACAATTCCGCTTCCGTCATTCGAAAAATACCGCAGGCAGCCGGGTTTGCCGCAAAAACTTGCCCGTCATTACCCGATATCAGGATACCATCCATGCTGCTTTCAAAAAAGAACCGGTATTTCTGCTCGCTGTCTTTTATTGCCTTTTCAGCTTCCTTACTTTTCGTAATGTCTAAGTTTACGCCAATCATAGTTACGGACTTGCCCGCTTTGTCTCTTTCTACGTGACCATTCGCTTTTATATAACGTACCGATCCATCCTTCCACACAATCCTGAATTCTGTATCATAAACTTTGTCGCCCGACACTGCCAGTTGTATCTCTTCGTTCACACGAATCTTGTCCTCGGGATGCAGTCTTCGTATCCAGCCTTCATAAACAGAACCGAACTCTGATTGACCAAGATTGTAAAGATGATACATGCCTTCATCCCAATGCAGCGTATCCGTTACCAGGTTCCAGTCCCAAACGCCCATGCCTACGCTTTTAGTTGCCAGCAGCAGTTTGTTCGATAGCTGCACAAGCGCTTCTTTCGAACCGGCTTCTTTCTCCTGCACCTCATCAACGGTTCGCTTAAAGTCCCGTTCAAATCTGTATTTTTCTATGGCATTTAATATCACATTAGGAAGGCGCTTTAGGCGGTCCTTTATTATATAATCATCGGCGCCTTCTCTTACTATGCTAAGGGCAACATCCTCCGTCATAGTTGCTGTAACAACAACAAAGGGGATATGTAAATTTCTTTGTTTTAAAATTCGTAACGCCTCAAAAGAGTTAAAAGAAGGCAGGGTATGGTCGCATAAAATAACATCCGGATGAAACACGTCGAGTGCATGTATGAACTCCTCATGCGTATCTATCACCAGGTAATCAAAATCAATCTGGTTTTCCGTCAGTTCTGCCTTTACCAGTTCAGCATCTGTATCCGAATCTTCAATGTATAGGATTCTATATCTGTTGTTCATTTTTTTACCTCTTTAAATACCATTGGCTCGTTCATAATCATCCAATACAAACCCAACTCGCTTACCGCTTTGGCAAACTGAGAAAACTCAACCGGCTTTACCACGAAGCTGTTTACGCCCAGCTCGTAGCTTTCAATAATATCCTGCTCTTCTTTAGACGATGTCATTATCACCACCGGAATGTGTTTCGTAACAGGATTAGCCTTTACCTGGCGCAACACTTCTATTCCGTCTACACGCGGCATTTTAATATCGAGCATAATTACCTTCGGAACTCGCTTTACATCCCGCCCCGCAAATTCACCCGTTCCAAAAAGAAAATCGAGCGCTTCTACGCCGTCTTTTACATGAAACAAATGTTTGTCTAATTTTACTTCGCTCAATGCCCAGATGGCCAGTTCCGCATCGCTCATATTGTCTTCTACCAATAGAATTTCTACCTCATCGTAACTGTTATTCATAATCATATGTTTTTGGGAATGCTGAAATAAAAGTTAGCCCCTTCATTCAATTGAGATTCCGCCCATATTTCGCCGCCGTGTTTGCTCACAATTCGCTTTGCCAGTGCCAGTCCTAAACCGGTTCCCTCAAATTCGTCGTTCCGGTGCAGCCGCTGAAACACACCAAACAGGTTATTTGCATATTTCATTTCAAAACCGGCACCGTTGTCTTTCACATAATAGATAATCTTGTCCTCATCTTCTGTAGCCCCGGCTACAATCTCCGGGCTGGCTTTTTTAGCCGAATATTTTATTGCATTGCCCAGCAAGTTGTACCATACTTGTTTTAGCATACTGGCGTCGCCTTTACATTCGGGCATATCCAGCAGCCGCACGGTATATTTTCCAGGCGCATCGGGTAGCAGCAAATCGGCAACACAAGACTCTGCGATCCGCTTCATATTTATTCCTTCTGCCATAATCTCCAGCCGCGCCATTCTTGAGAAGGTTAGCAAATCATCAATTAGCAGCCCCATTAGTCTGGCTTTATCAACAATCACGTCAATTATTCTTTTTCCATCACTGTCTATTATCGGTTCGTACTTCTTTTTCAGCATATTGCTAAAACCACCAATGGCACGCAACGGGCTTCTTAAATCGTGCGATACCGAGTAAGAAAAAGCTTCCAGTTCTTTGTTTACAATCAGCAGTTCCTTTGTCCGTTGCGCCACTTTTTCTTCCAAATGGTCGTGCAGTATTTTGTTGGCGGTCTCAAGTCTCTTTCTTAGGTCTATGTCACGCGTGATTTTTACAAATCCTCTTATTGTTTTAGCAGCATTGTAAGAGGCGTTTATAATCGTATCTGTATAAAACTCCATCCCGTTCTTTTTGCGCTTCAAACTTTCAAACCCATGTCTTCCATTCTTCTCAGCCAGGTTTAAGTTGGTTTGGGGTTGCCCGTTCTGTACATCGGTCAGTGTGTATAATATAGATTCGTGTTTGCCCATTACCTCTTCCGGCTTGTAACCATACATATATTCTGCACCTTCATTCCAGCTTATAATATGCCCCGTGGCGTCCAGCATCACTATCGAATAATCTTTAAATTCAAGTACCAGTTTTAAAAGGTCGCTGTTTACCTTTTGGTCTTCTTCCTGTGGGTCTATTATCAATAAATTTTCATGCAATACGGACATGTTTACTGTTTGTTTAATGGTAAAAAAACGGAAGTGGAAAAGGGTAATGTTTATGTTTTACTATCGGGTCGAAAACGCAACTATAGAGTTCTGTAAACGAATAGTCTACACCCCGCCCTAATGCATAAAAATCGAATTAAATATGAAGTTTAGTAGTGAATGAGACAGTCAAACTTACCAGATGAGTTAGTAGTGAAAGCCCCTGTTTAGCAAGTCTATTTCCAAAAATCTACGGTAAATATGGATTCCTGCAGAGTAACAAACCATTGCAATTCTGCGCACAGCGATAAAAGTAGACCTATTAAATGGGAAAAAAAGTTATTTTATTATTTCGAAAGATTTGTCTTCCCGGTTATTTGCTCGCTTAGGTCGGATTTAGTAAGCGCTTTACATTCTGAGCTTTGCGGGCTTATAGTACAAACACCTGCTTTCTCATTCACTTTAATCATGGGTTAATTTATTAAATAAGCCTGCCGCAATTACATCGCACACCATACATCTAACTTCGCGCATCGCGTAATTCTGTACAGAATCTGATATTTTCAAAAATGAGCCACTTCCATTCCAGGAGTTAATTAAATGTTTATCCTCTCCAACTATCGCACTTAAAATAAAATGCTCTTGTAACCTTCACTCTCAATATATTTTATTCAGTCATAGCAATAGCTATTCTGTCATCATACTTAGCAGCGCAGGCATTAAGATTTATCTTTTTTACCACTCTGTCAAACAAACGTCTATCCTTTCTCTTTCACATTCCCTACACCCACCACGCCCATTCCCCGGCTCGCCAGCGTACCCGTTGCTTTACCCTCGTTCCCACTCATAAAATGCAGGCACAACAGGTAATGCTTCATCTTAGCCGGCATAGCAAACACAAACTCTATCTCCTTTGGGGCAGCTTCCTTATCCATCCATACTGATTCTCGTTTCAACAGCGCATCGTCCTTCTCTTTCTTTCCCAGTGCCAGCAGCCACAGCTCGCAGCCATATTGCGTATCAGAACTCTTATTATAAGTTGGCGATAGTGCAGGCAGGCTTACCGCTAAGGTGTCCTTACCAGGCTTCACCTGTGGTAGCACTCTGCCCGTAAAACGCCGCAGGGGATACTTCTCGTTCAGTTCCATCCCCTCCAAAGTTATCAGTAGGTCTTCCACGCTATCCGAAGCGCCCTTCCGCATCCGGCTCAGCATTTTCTGCCACAGCATCGCTTCTTTAAAACCGGCGCCTGCTACTTTCAGCAGGTCGTGTACGCGCTTAGCCGTGCCATTAACGGCAGCCGTTTTCGACACATGCTCCCGGAAGGCATCGTTCAGCTTCACCGGTGTTTGGCTTCCTCTGGAAGCCCGGGTGTGCACGCCATAGGCATGACTCTTTACCGTTACTTCTTTAGCCGGCAGCAATTCCGGGTCCGGCTTCTTTTTTTTCTTTGCCATTAGCCACTCATTTGGTATCTTCGAACTATAAAGTTATAATCACTTTACCATCGGCTGCGCAACCCTTACTTACTTTATTTTCTTCCCGACATTATACTGACCTTATACCGACCTTACAGAGACCTTATACTGATCTTCCTTCTTGTTTAACTCGTATTTAATTCGGGGTAAACCCACCTACAGTACAATAGGCAAGGGTCTTACTTCTTTAACTTCATGCAGGAAACCCTTTACAGTTTCGCCCACTTCCGCTCGTGTCAGTAGTTTAGTATTCAGGTAAATTACCTTCTGCATACTCATTTCCGCTGCAATCATACCATCGTCCTCTTTTCATTCAAAGTTTAAAGAAACAACTACTCAAGCTAATCATTCACTTTACACAACACTCTTCCCGGTTCTACAGCCAGCACACATTTTTAAATATAAAGATGATTAAACCCAATGTGATTTATAATAGAAAACAATATTATCCCGGAGAGATCTCTATATATCCCTACTCCGATTGAGGCATCGCTTTTGTTGTGTGTTTCCACAGGCACTCCTTAACGGTTGTTTGGCCTCATCCGTCCTGTTAACGTTTTGCACACTAATATGTCCGCTTGACATTTTGTATTTGTCACCAGTAAAATTTAAATAAATAACCTATGAAAGCAGCGGTGTTCCACAAACCCGGCGATATCCAGGTAGATAATGTAGACGACCCTACCATCGAGAAACCGGACGACATCATCATCAAAGTCACAACAACCGCTATCTGCGGTTCCGACCTTCACATTTACGATGGCTTTATTCCCCAGGCGCGCGATATGGTGCTGGGTCACGAGTTTATGGGTATAGTGGAAGAAGCCGGCTCAGCCGTTACCCGCGTTAAGAAAGGCGACCGTGTGGTCGTGCCCTTTACCGTTGCTTGTGGTCAGTGCTTCTTTTGCTCACAGGGCTACCATCCCAATTGCGAGCATAGCAATCCTGAGCATTATGGTCCGCAGGGCGATCTGCTGAAGAACAAAGGCGGCGGTATGTTTGGCTACACCGATCTCTATGGTGGCTACAACGGCGGGCAGGCAGAATACGTGCGGGTACCTTATGCCAATGCAGGTCCTAAAATCATTCCCGATGGTCTTACCGACGATCAGGTGGTTTTCCTCACCGATATCTTTCCTACCGGCTGGAGCGCCGTAAAATGGGGCAAGGTAAAAGCCGGCGATACTGTAGTTATCTTCGGTAGCGGACCGGTGGGTTTAATGGCGCAAAAAGCTGCGTGGATCAATGGCGCCAAGCGCGTCATTGCGGTTGATCCATTAGAGTATCGCCTCGAAAAAGCACGCTCTGTAAACAAGGTTGAAACATTGAACTCCAATGACGAGGACTTAATGGATAAAATCTACGCCATGACCAATGGTCGCGGTGCCGATGTTGCCATCGACGCCGTAGGCATGGAAGCCAGCCGCACGTTTTTAGAAAAGGCAAAAACATTGTTGAATGTTGAGAAAGGCACAAGCAAAGTCATCGAGATGTGTACAGAAGCAGTGCGCCGCAGCGGTACCATCGCCGTAGTGGGTGTGTATGCCAGCCCATACGATAACTTCCCTATCCATCGCATTTTCGATAAGGGTTTAATCCTCCAGTTCGGTCAGGCGCAAACCCATGTATATATCGACCAGTGCTTCGAATTGGTGCGCAGCGGCAGGGTTGTGTTAGATGATATCATTACTCATCGCTTACCGCTTAGCCAGGCATCTGAAGCCTATGATATGTTTAAAAACAAAACCGATGATTGCGTAAAAGTAGTCTTAAAGCCAGGCATGGATTAACAGATGGATTTCCTCAAGTAATCAACAGTAATAACACATTTCCGTTCATTAAAATATTACGTATGACAGAAATAAAAAACCTTGAAGAGCTCTTCTATCACGAGCTACAGGTATTATGGAGCGCCGAAAAACTTCTTACCGAAGAAATGCCGAAAATGATAGCGCGCGCAAAGAACGAAGGTCTGAAGAACTTGCTTGCTTTTCACCTGGCAGAAACCGACCAGCACAAAGTAGCATTGGAAGCTATGTGCAAGCAACTGGGTATTCCGCCCGATGGCGACTTTAACCCTGGCATGAAAGGCATACTGGATGAAGGCAGCATGGTCATGGCGAAAGATGCTACCGACGAAGCTATGGATGCCACACTGATTGCCGGTGCGCAAAAAGCGGAACACTACGAGATTTCAGGCTATGGCTCTGCTGCCTGTTATGCAGAAATGTTGGGCTACTCAGCCTTTGCCAGTCGTTTGCGCCTTACGTTGGAAGAAGAGCAACAGGCAGATACAAAGCTGAATTTTTTAGCTAAAAATCTCATCAACCAAAGAGCAGAAATACCTTTGCATTCAGTGTAATGTGAGGAAGAGAAAGAAGCTTATTCAAGCAATGCTTCTTGACACTTCAGGCTATTTGTATTGAAAGATAAACAGCTCTGTTATTCAAAGAATGGAGTCATCTACGGAAATGTTGAAATGACATAGGAAGCAGGATGACTCCATTCTTTGAATAATAATAATCCAATTGCACTTGAAACAGCAGCAACTTCCAGTCAGTCTTAATAACGATTACTTTTTTAATAAGATTCTAATCCTTGCCATAGAATCTGTGTTCGCTTTTTTACTAACTTGAACTTCCAAAGTCAACAGCTTATGAAGTCACTATCAGAAACATGGTTTGCAGATGGATACATCGATTTTGAGTTAAAGAAGTACACACTGCTGGCTTACCTGCAGGAAGTGAATAAATACTTTGATGAACAGAAACTGTATCCTCAATTGGCAGATATTATTTTCCACTACAACAACCTTATTACTTTCCGTGAGAATAAGAAGTTTCTGCAGGAACAATTTCCCAAAAAGCTTACCGGTATACAAATGCAGAAGCTGCAGGTGCTGTACGAACAAATGATGGAAGATGACGACGTGATGTCGCAACTGGAAGACATTATTCATTATGCTGCCAAAGAGATGCGCACCACCATCAGCAATGGCACTGGCTTATATGAAGAGATAGAAGACAAGCTTACCATCTCGCCCGTCGGCATCATCCCGCTCGAGCAGAACGAAGGTTATTTCTTTCTCAGTCATCCCATTGCAGACACTCGTGTTTACCAGTACCGGCTAAGCATCTACGAGAAGCACGACCAGAAGTTCCGCAGCATCCGCACCGAGTTTATAGACACCTGGTATCGCAGTCTTGCAAACACCTTTGAGAATATCAAAACAGAATTGGTGCGCAATCGCACGCAACTGCCTAACCCGGCTACATATGTTATTGAAGCCAACATTTCTTTACCGGTTGAAGAAACATTGCTGCCCGTCGCCAAGCGCAGCCTGGTTAGGTATATTTCAGGCAGCGCACAGGTGTAGAAGGCTAAATCTTCACTGGTAGTTTAACACAATTAATTATGGGTTAGTTCTCAGTGACTTGTTATGGCGCTTGCGGAAACCATTATTCTAGTGGAGTCGATTAATTACAAACAAAGATGACCGGCAAAACCCGGCGTTTTGTTAACACAATCCAAAATCCACAATTTTTCTGTTTTTTGTTTAAACCTCTGCGTTCAGCTTACATCGTAGGTACGGTTGTGTGTGTAAAATGAATTTTACTTTTTAGTATAAACTTGCAGCAGGGGTTAAGAACAGGCGCTTCGCATCATTGCGGGGCGCTTTTTATTTAGCCATTAGGGCATTAAGTTTTGAAAAGAAATTTGGTTTCCTGTTTCGATTATGAAAGTTTCAGTCATCGTACCTCCGCTTTCTAAGCTGCGGTTTGCTTGCCTCCAGCTCTTCCAGCAAACTTTCCGGCGTTGGGTTGCGGGTAATGTTGGTAGCCAGCAAATAAAAGAACCCGAACATCACCACAAAAGAAACCAACTCTTTCCATCGTATCCAATATCCCCAAACAGAATAGATGCTTGCCTTTTCCGGTGCTGCCGTTTCATAAATAACCGGTACTGTTTCGCCTTCGGCAAATGAGCTGAACGGGTAATCAGCCGCAATTGTATCGGTACGATGCTCGATGGTATAAACAGCAACCGTCCTTTCGCTTCGTGACGAATCCTTCACATGATGAATAACTGCGCGGTAAAACTCGCCGTCAAAAAAATCGGGCTCGCGGGTAAACAACACATACAGCGGGTAAACCACCAAAAACAATATCACCACATTTCTCAACACATCAAGCCCTGTTATAGATTATTTACAATGATGCTTCTGCAGATAATCTTTCCCTCTGCCTCATCTTATTTCTAATTCAAATTCCGGAAGTCAACCGGCACTAATTTGCTTACGCCCGGCTCCTGCATGGTTACACCATAAATCACATCTACCGTGCTCATGGTGGTCTTGTTGTGCGTAACAATAATAAACTGCGAGTTGTTGCTGAACTGCTTAATCATGTTCGTAAACTTACCCACGTTTGCATCATCCAGCGGCGCATCCACTTCGTCCAGAATACAGAACGGTGCTGGCTTAATGAGGTAAATAGAAAACAATAAAGCAGTTGCCGTCAATGTCTTTTCACCCCCACTTAACTGCGTAATCGAAGAAGGTCGTTTTCCTTTTGGCTTGGCTACAATATCAATACTTGTTTCAGCTAAATTATCCGGGTTTTCCAGTATCAGGTCTGCCGTATCTTCTTCCGTAAACAAGGCTTTGAACACACGCTGAAAATTATCGCGCACTTTATTGAATGTCTCCAAAAATTGCTGGTTGGCACTCGTTTCCACCTCTTCTATCATTTGCAGCAAACTTGTTTTTGCCGATATCAGATCGTTCTTCTGTTCCAGGATAAACTCGTAGCGCTTTTTCATTTCAGTAAAGGCTTCCACTGCTGTCGGGTTAATCTCACCGATGTTCTCTAACCGCTTCTTCATCTTATCGCTCAATGCCTGCAGATCATCCAAAGAAGTGGTAGTAGTGCGTGGCTGTTCCATGATCTCCTCCAGCACAATTTTAAACTCTACCAGCAGGCGTTCTTTCATGCCTGCCAGTTGCAGCTTCAGCTCATTCAGCTTGTCTTTTAGTTCATTCACCACCTGGTCTGCCAGCTCGCGGCTTTTTACTTTCAGCCGCAACGCACTTTCCCGCTCTTGCAGCGCATTGCGAAGGTTGTAATATTCTTTGTTCAATGCATTTACCTGCTGCTCCGAAGCTTCTTTATCGCTTTCCAATTGCTGCAGCGCTGCTTCTGTTTGTTCTATCACGGCATAGCTCTCTTCTATCAGCGATGCCGAAGCCTGCAACTGCTTTGTATTGCTCTGCATCTGCGTTCCCAATTGCTGCAGTTGGTTTTGCTGGTAAGAAAGCTCCTGCTGCAAGGTCTGCACCTTGTTTTGCTGCCGCATCAGTTGCAGGTTAATTTCGTTGTAGTGAGCTGCTGCCGCTCTGTATTCTTCTTCAGCGGCTTTATTATTTTGCTCTGCCGCTTCGGCTTCTGCCAGCATACTTTGCAGGCGCTCATCCAGTTGTTGCAGAGTCTGGCGTGCCTTAGCTATTTCATGCTGAGCAGCTTTTAATTTCGCGGTAGTATCCCCCAGCCGCTGCTGCATTTGCTGCTGTGCCGTGTGCAGGGTTTCTATCTTATTTTTATTTACAAATACCGCATTAGACAGCTCATTAATTTCCTTTTGCAACGCGGTTATATCCTTGTCCTTTAAGGCCTGCTGCAAAGCGGCTATCTCGTTCTGCCAATGTTTAATTTCTTTCTGTGCAGCCTGTACGACAGCGTCCTGCAATACAATGTCTTCATGCAACTTTTCAAGGTTCTTGGCACGACCTATTTTCTTTCCTTCAAACAAGCCAACGCTGCCACCCGACAATGTATATTCACCCCTGACCAGCTTGCCGCTTTTCTGTAGCAATACCGCGCCGGCACTGGTTTCTGTATCCTCCTTATCGGCAATAAACACATTGCCTAATAAATAGTCAGCCAGCTTTTGATACGGCTTATCTACTTCTATTACATCCAAGGCCCTAACCATTTCATGGGTTGAAGAAACATCAGTTGCTCTTCTTTCCTGAAGTTTGTTTAGAATAAAAAAGTTGGCTTTCCCTTTTTTGTTTTCATCGAGTAAATGAACAGCCTGCATGGCTTCTTCCCGTGTAGCAACGATGTAATAATTCAGGTAAACTTCCAGCAGGTTTTCTATCGCAGTCCGGTATTCTTCATCTACATAAATTACATCGGAAAGGATGGGTGCTTTATGGTTCCAGTTGGTGTTGTTGTGCAAAAACTTTACACTTTCCGGGTAGCCTTCCATGCTGTCAACAAGACTCTTTAGCAAGTCGTGTTCATTGCGCTTAGCATCCAGCACACGCATGTCTTTCGCCAGTTGGTTCCTTACGCTTTCCAACTGTGACTGTGCTTCGCTAATAGCAGTTCTTATTCGTTCATTCGCTTCCTTCACACCTTCCAGCAACACGCGCTTTTCTTCCACCAATGTCTGCCGGCTTGAAAGTTCTGTTTGCAGATGTGTTAGTTGCGCGTCCCGTCCAGCTTGCTCCTCGGTCAGTTGGGCATGACTGCGTTGCAGGTTCAAAATTTCTGCCTCAGCAACCGCCACCTTTTTTTCAGCTTCAAACTGTTCTTTCTGCAATTGCTGAAAGCGGCTTCGCAATACATCGGTCTGCTTTCTTTTTTCGTCCCACACATTGCGCTTTTCATCGCTTTCCAGTTTCGCCAGGTGAATGCGCTGCTGCAAAGCATACACTTCATCATCTTCTTCCTGCACACGTTCTTTGGTGCGATCAATGGATTCTGTCAGTGACTTTACCTGCCCTTGCGCACCTTGTAAAAACGCTTTAATGCTTTCTTCTTTTTCTAACTGGTATTGTAGTTTTTGCTTTGCTAAATTCCGTTCGTTTTCTCTTGCGCGCAGTTCCTGCAGCAGGTGGCTAAAGGCTTGCTGCAAGGTTTGTAAAGCGGCTTCTTTGGTAGCAAAACTATTCCGGCTTTCTTCTAAATTATTTTCTTCGGCATGAATGTCAACGTCAAGCGCTGCACGCTTTTTCGCTTCTTCTTCCTGCCGTTCGTGAAGGTCTTTGTAGGTATCCGAAAAGCCCGTCAGCGATGCTTTTGCAAGCTCTATCGAAACCGCTTTGTATTCCTTTTTTATCTCGTAATATCTTTCTGCTTTCTTCGACTGACTCTCTAATGTTTTTAGTTGGTTATTAATTTCGAACAGCAAGTCTTCGATGCGGTTAATGTCGGCTTCCGTGGCTTCCAGTTTGGCTTTGGCTTCTTTCTTCCTTGTTTTATAAATGGTAATACCAGCCGCCTGCTCCAGCATTCTGCGGCGGCTGTTTTCTTTGTCTTTAATAATATCATCCACCATCGCCAGTTCTATGATGGCATAGCTGTCGTTGCTGATGCCGGTATCCATAAACAGGTTGTGAATGTCTTTCAGACGGCAGTTCACATCATTCAAACGGTATTCGCTTTCTCCATTTTTATAAAAGCGGCGCGTAACCGTGACCGTAGTAAATTCGGTAGGCAACAAATGCCTGTTATTTTCAAACGTAAGGCTCACTTCAGCAAGTCCACTGGCGCTACGGGTCTTGCTGCCGTTGAACACGAGAGCTTCTAAGTTTTCGCTGCGCAAAGCAGAGATCTTTTGTTCGCCAATGACCCACCGGATACTGTCGATGATATTGCTTTTGCCACAGCCCACGTCACCCCATCCAAAATGTTGGATTTGCCACAGCCATTCGGTCCAATAATACCGGTGATACCTTCATCAAAAGATATAACTGTTTTATCGGCAAAGCTTTTAAAGCCTTTTATTTCTAATGATTTTAAGCGCAAGTTTTCTCTATTTTCTCAACTGCGAACATAAAAGAAAATAGCAACATGCATATGCTTTGCTATGAAAGGATATAATCTTTCGCCCATGGCGAGGTTCACAGCCAAGAGCTTATCAAAATGAACAGCAATCTTTTTCTATTTTTATAAACAAAAACATGAACCTGAAATCATTGATAACAGGATGGCTGCTCATTGCTGTTTGCTTCGTATCAAAAGCACAGATTATTTCTGATGAACAAAGAGTAAGAGATGTACTAACTGCACAGGTAGTAGCCTGGAACGGCGGCGATATTGATGGCTTTATGCTGAGTTATGCCCACACAGATTCTATCCTGTTCATTGGCAGTAAAGGCGTAACCTATGGCTGGGACAGTACGCTGGCGCATTACAAACGCGGTTATCCCAACAAAGCCGCAATGGGTGTGCTTTCTTTTGACTTAATAAAAGTAAAGAAGCTCTCTCCGGATTACTTTTTTGTAGTGGGAAAATTTACGTTGATCAGAGACCGAGATACGCCCACCGGATACTTTGATTTGCTGTTTCAAAAGATAAACGGACAATGGTTGATTGTGAGCGATCATACCTCGTGAGGTTGTATTTAATTTGTTGCAGGCGAAAGGTAAGACCGGGCAGGAAAAATTGTTTACTAAACAAAAATTAGGCTCAGTAGGTCTGAAACTGGCTTCCGTTTTTACCATTTCACCTTCAACTGTGTTAGCGCTGGCTTTATGACGGCGGCTATTGTCATCGTACTAACATCACCGCTTTTCTTCGAGCAAACCTTTTGCTTTCTCCGTAAGAATATATCGCAGCGGCGCGCTTTGCCTTACGATCAACGCAGCCTTCTTTAATGCCATAATGCGTTTTGCCATACCATCTTCAGACAAGCCGGTAAGCTTGCGCAGATGTGGCAACGGCGTCGCCGGATCGTTGTGCAAGTGCAGGAGAATAAGAGCCGTGTTTACAAGGGATAACTGCGTGGAATATTTCATAAACGGACGCATACGTGCTGCCACCGCAGTGACGTATTCTTTATTGTTTCCTTTGCTGCTGTAGCTAAAGAAACTTTGGTTCTCACAGTTTCCTTCGTCACCGCCACGATGGAAATTGTAACTTTCACTGTTTCCTTCTTTACTGTTACGATGGAAACTGCGGTTCCCATTCATTCCTTCGCGATGGTGAGCGGGGAAAAGGTGGCTTCCACTGTTTCCTTCGCTTTCCCTCCCAAAGGCATTGTGCGGGTGGCTATTTTCAACCAATGTCTTTACAAGTGCCAGTTCTGAGTGCGTTGCCGCAAGTTTACCCAAAAGATAGGTTTGAATAATTTGTCTGAAACAGGCATTTTCTTTTTGCAAAAAACCAATGACATCGTTTTGCCGGTCAATCTGCTGAAGCAGTAATGTTTCGTTGTTCATACCCGGTGGCATAAAGATGAAATAAGAACTTAAAAATAAAACACGGCGACGGTTTTGCAAAAAAAACAGGTGCCGGCTTTGTGGACGAGCCACATGCCAGCACCTGTTTCGGTAAGTATGTAAAAAATGCGTTCTTAAATATCCGTTGCTTCTCCATACGCAACTGCAGTGGCTTCTTTCACCGCTTCGCTCATGGTCGGGTGCGGATGCACAGCGTTTAGTATTTCGTGTGCTGTCGTTTCAAGTTTACGCGCAACTGAAATTTCGGCAATCATTTCGGTAACGTTAGCACCAATCATGTGCGCACCAAGCAGCTCGCCGTACTTGGCATCGTAGATTACTTTTACAAAACCATCGGTGGCGCCGGCGGCCGTTGCCTTGCCGCTTGCGATAAAGGGAAACTTACCCACTTTTATTTCATAGCCGGCATCTTTTGCGCCTTTTTCAGTAAAACCAACTGAAGCAATTTCGGGTGTGCAATAGGTACAGCCCGGAATGTTTGCATAATCCATTACTTCCGGTGCGTGAGCCGATTTCTTTTCTAAGAAACCAATGTATTCGGCTACATTAATGCCTTCTTTTGTGGCTTTGTGTGCTAATGCCTGGTTGGGCGTGCAATCACCGATAGAATAAAAGCCCGGTACATTTGTTTGCTGATATTTATCAACCACCACTTTGCCCTTTTCTACTTTTACGCCTACGGTTTCCAGGCCAATGCCTTCCACATTTGCTACAACACCAACAGCGCTTAACACGATATCTGCTTCCAGGGTTACGGTGCTGCCATCAGGCTTTTTCACCTGTGCTTTTACGCCATTGCCGCTTGTATCAACCGATTCAACCGTTGAGTTGGTCATAATCTCGATACCTTGCTTCTTAAACTGCTTTTCCAGTTCTTTAGAAATCTCTTCATCTTCAACCGGCACAATGCGCGGCAGGAACTCAACAATGGTAACCTTGGTTCCCATTGTGGCGTACACATAGGCAAACTCAACACCGATGGCACCGCTGCCAACGATAATCATGCTCTTGGGTTGCTCGGGCAACACCATCGCTTCGCGGTAGCCGACTACTTTTTTACCATCCTGTTTCAGGTTGGGCAATTCGCGGCTTCTGCCACCAGTTGCAATGATGATGTGCTTGCCTTCAACCGTTTGTTTGCTGCCATCGGCTGCCTTCACTTCTATCTTGCCTTTGCCAGTCAGCGTACCATAACCCATGATGACGTCGATTTTATTTTTCTTCATGAGGAAGGCAACGCCTTTGTTCATTTTATCTGCCACGCCGCGGCTGCGTTTGATGACGCCGCCAAAATCGGGTGACGCGTTTTCTACGTTAATACCGTATGCCTGGCTATGTTTTGCATAGTCGTACACATTGGCACTTTTTATTAATGCCTTGGTAGGAATGCAACCCCAGTTGAGGCAGATGCCGCCAAGACTTTCCTTTTCAATAATTGCCACTTTAAAACCAAGCTGAGAAGCACGGATAGCTGCCGGATAACCGCCCGGTCCGCTACCAAGAACTACTACATCGTATGCCATAAATTGATTTGATTTTTACTTATAAAGATTACTGTTCGTTCGTACGCAACAGCAATCGTATTTTGTTTTTCAGCCTGCGAAATTAACCCGAATAGAGCAAATCACAAAGTTAAGAGAAAGCCGAACCGCTGAGCATCAATAGCCAACCGAACGCCGCCTGCCATTGACCGCTGACAAGTGACAGTTGGCTAACATTTCCCTACTTTTGAATTTCCTCATGCAACACCGCTTTATTACAATCGAAGGGAATATAGGAGCCGGGAAAACAACGCTGGCGCATCTGCTGGCGAAAAGATTAAACGCAAGACTGATATTGGAAGAGTTTGCCGATAATCCTTTTCTGCCAAAATTTTATGAAAACCCAAAGCAATACGCTTTTCCGCTCGAACTGTTTTTCATGGCGGAGCGATACAAACAGTTAAAGGATAACCTGTTTAAAACCGACCTTTTTCAAAGCATCACGGTATCAGATTATGTCTTTACCAAATGCCTGTTGTTTGCAAGAATAAATCTGCCGGAAGAAGAGTTCAAACTGTTTCAAAAGCTGTTTGATATTATGCAACAGCAACTGGTGTTTCCCGATATGATTATTTATTTGCACGGTTCTATCAGCCGTTTGCAGCGCAATATAAAAAAGCGCAACCGCAGCTACGAGCAGAAGATACCTGACAGCTACCTGCAGAGCATACAGGATACATACACCAATTATATAAAACAGCACGCCATCAAAACCATTTTTGTAGAAGCCGATGAGGCTGATTTCTTAAGCAACGATACACATATTGAAGCTATCATTGAAGCATTGGATAAAGACTTTGATGAACAGCATTACATAACCTTGTCGTGATGCGCAACTATTAACTTGAAACCACTTGGAATGGAAGAAACAGAAAGTACAATCACCAGTAAAAAAAACAACCCTTTCGTCTCTGTTGGCATTACCGAATACCGCAACCTGCTGATGTGTCGCTTCACCTACACAATGGGTTTACGAATGCTGACTACGGTACTGGGCTGGTGGGTGTACAATCTCACTAACGATCCCTTTGCCATTGGCTTGATTGGCTTATCGGAAGTAATACCGGCTGTAGGTTTGGCGCTGTATGCCGGTCATGTTATCGACATCAGCGAGAAGCGAAAACTGATGCTTATTTGTATCTCTTTATACGTAGTGGCGGCTATCCTTTTATTCCTTCTGTCTACCCATTATACAACCAACTATTTAGGCAATCACAGCATTGCCATTGCTATCTATGGTATTGTATTCTGCACGGGTATCGTGCGTTCTTTTTCGGGTTCTACTTTCAATGTCCTGGTCGCCAACATAGTGCCGCGCGAGATACTGCCAAACGCCATTACCTGGAACCAGGGAACTTATATGTCTGCATCCGTGACAGGTCATGCGGTGGGCGGTTTACTGATTGCCAATATTGGGATTACCGGAACGCTGATTTCTATTTGTGCACTGTTAATAATTGCGTTGTTCTCTATGTCTTTGCTGAAGAAGAAACCGGCCGCTAATGAGCGTGGCGAAAGAAGAACCTGGGACAGTGTTCGGGAAGGCTTAACCTTCGTATTTAAAACCAAGGAATTGCTGGGTGCTATCTCGCTCGATTTATTTGCCGTGTTGTTTGGCGGCGCGGTAGCGATGGTACCTGTTTTTGCGAGAGACATTTTGCATATCGGTGCCGAAGGGTTCGGGTTTCTCAACGCGGCGTCTGATTTTGGCGCCATCATCATCGTTATCATACTTACCTTGTTTCCAATGAAACAAAAGCAAGGCACCAAACTGATGTACGCGGTAGCTGGCTTCGGCATTTGTATCATTATTTTTGGTATTTCCAAGTTGTTCTGGCTATCGTTCGCGGTGTTGATGCTCAGTGGCATGCTCGATGGTATTAGCGTGGTGACTCGTGGCACCATTGCGCAGTTGAAGACGCCCGATCACATGCGCGGACGCGTATCAAGTGTAAACTCCATGTTCATCAACAGCAGTAATGAGCTTGGGCAGTTTGAAAGCGGCGTGGTGGCAAAACTGATGGGTGTGATTCCTTCCGTTGTCTTTGGCGGCTGTATGACCTTGCTCGTGGTAGCCATCACCTGGATAAAAGCACCGGCACTAAGAAAGATGGAATACTGATTTCATAAGTAAATCTCACCATACCTATCTTTCTTTGCATATCAATGTTTTCAATGCTTTCATAAATAGTAATAATGAAAAAGGAACACCTTCTTATCATCTGTATCCTCATTGCCAGCGCACAACTTTCCTTTGCAAAAACATCCTCCGATACAGTTCATTATGGCGATAACAGTGAAGCCGGGAAGTATATAACTACACGCGGCTTTCGCATGTATTATGAAACCTATGGCAGCGGGAAACCTTTGCTGATGATCCACGGTAATGGTGGCAACGGCGGCGCTTTTAACATGCAGGTTCCGTTCTTTTCCCAGCACTATAAAGTCATTCTTCCGGATAGCCGTGCGCAGGGCAAATCAATTGATGAAAGTGATACGCTGACTTACGAAATGATGGCAGACGATATGAGCGCGTTGCTGGATTCTCTACACCTAGATTCGTGCTATATAATTGGCTGGAGCGATGGTGGCATCAATGGTTTGCTGCTTGCCATTCGTCATCCAGAAAAAGTGAAAAAGCTGGCGGTTACAGGCGCTAATTTGTTTCCCGACAGCAGCGCATTAGGCGCCTTTTATAAGGAAGGTCTGGCTGAGGAAGACTCTTTGAAAACAAAGCCGCAAACCAAACAAATAAAGCATGAATTCAAGCTCGTTCACATGATGAACATCGAGCCGCATATTTCTTCTGATGAGCTCAAAACCATTCATTGTCCAACGTTGGTGATCGGCGGCGACCACGACATCATTCAACCGGCGCATACACTCCTCATTGCACAATCTATCCCACATTCTTACTTATGGATTGTGCCTCATTCCGGTCACGCCACCTTGAAGGAACACAAAGATGATTTCAATAAAACCGTGAATGATTTTTTCATAAATGATTATAAGTAGAAAGGAAATTGCTTTTTGTTTCTTCAGCATGTGTTTGTCAAATGGCTTAGCTTTCCATTCTATTGTAATTCCTTAATCAGCAATCAACAAATCAACGGAGTAAACTAAGAAATATCAGTTCGGCATGTTAGCCAAGCCTTCGTTACACCGACTATCAAACAAACAAAACAATA